>NZ_OY764544.1:1208264-1510330 GCF_963668475.1 uncultured Methanospirillum sp. | reverse complement strand
AATAAACCGGTGGTGGTCGTAGGAGCACTCTGGCCTGTGATTCACCGCCTCAAGCAACGGGGAGCATCATACCGGATCTTTGAACTGAACCAAAGCGCACTGCGCGAGGATGAAATGCCATTCTTTGTTTTACCGGAGCAGCAGGATTCAGTTCTTGCAGATGCAGGATGTGTTGTAATGACCGGTGCAACGATGGTGACCGGGACAACCGAGGCTCTCCTTTCGAGAATACCAGAAGGAGTTCCGGTCATCATCGGTGGGCCGACAATCAGTATGATCCCGGATTTTCTCTTTGAGATGGGAGTGACCGCAATCGGCGGTGATATCGTTACGGATCCCGACAGTCTGCTCACAACCATCATGCAGGGAGGATCAGGGTATCATTTCTTTGGAAAATCTGCAAAAAAGATCCTTATCAGAAAGGTCTGATTCTGCTAAAGAGGAAAGCCCTGATGGTATGAACCAGCCTGACGAGAGAAGAAGATACCGGGAATTAGCCGGATATCCTGATCTGCTTGACCGGATCGAAAAGGTTGAGCTGTATGCATCCCGTCTTCTCCCGTTCATCCCCCGAGGGCTCCCAGTCTACCAGTCACATGGTACTGTTCACTCGCTCACACTCATCAGCAATATCAACAGACTGGCATCTTCCGGGCTGCAGATATCTTATACTGAGAGGTTTCTTCTCTATCTTGCAGCATGGCTCCACGACCTCGGGTATCTTCATCCCCTCTCGATCTATGACCGGGGCATGCATGTCGAACTCTTGATCGAGATGATTGGCAGGGATCCCACAATTCAGAGCCTTCTCAGTCCACCCGAACTCTCTCTTCTCAGGACTATCATCAGGTATCATGACACTCATACCGATCTTGGAGGTATCAGGGAAGAGGCACCATCCGTTCGCACCCCTCTGATTGCTGCAGTCTTCCGTGTTGCAGATGCGGTAGATCTCGGCACTGACCGGTGCCCTGAAGAGGTTTTTCTATTGATAGAAGACGGACTCAATGAACATAGCAGAAGGCATTGGCAGGCACATCAGAACATCACCGGGGTTAGCATCTCTTATCCTGTGATCACAATCCATGTTCATAATCCTGAAAATCCATTCTTCAGGAGAAGGATCATAGCCCACCTTGAAGAGGACTGTATGGGTGCAAATGTGATCCTGAAACGGTATAACCTTGCTCCGGTTACCCTTGAATGTAAAAAAGAGATCTGATATCTCCATTGATCAGAATATCAGGCTATTTTAAACTTGGCCATCTCACCGGAGACGTTCTCGACGATATCAACCACACCGGTCATGATCCGCCCGATCTCATCGAGTGAAGCACTCGCCTCCTCGGTTGCTGCTGCAGCATCCCCTGCCTCCTGTGAGGTGTTCTGAATCAGGTTCGCAACCTCCTGTATACTTGCAGTCACTTCCTCAACTGATGCAGCCTGCTCCTCTGATGCAGAGGCTACCTCGACTGTGTTGTTGTTGATCTCACCGATGGTCTCTGCAATCCTGTTAAAGGCAGTCAGTGTATCTGCAAGGGCATTGCTCCCTTCCATAACAGAGGTTGTAGACTTCTCCATCGCCTCTGTTGCCTGCTTCGCTTTCACCTGAAGTTTTGTGATCAGATCTTCTATTGTCTCAGCAGATTTGCGTGAGTCAAGAGCGAGAGACTTGACTTCAGCAGCAACAACCGCAAACCCCCTTCCGGCATCCCCGGCCCGGGCAGCCTCAATAGCTGCATTGAGGGCGAGAAGATTGGTCTGGCTGGCGATATCTGATATCAACCGAACGATCTTTCCGATCTCGTCCATCTCTGCATTGATCCCTGAAACGATCGAGTCAACCTCCTCGGCTGAGATGGTGATATCACCCATGGCTTTTTCAGATCTGTGAGCAAGATTGATTCCACCTTTAGCCAGTTCATTCGCCTCGTTTGAAGCTACAGATACAGAATCAGCCTTTCTGGATACGGCTCCGACGGTCTCGTTGAGATCCTCCATCGCCCGAAGAACCTGTGAGATCCCGTCTCCTCCCTGTTCAGAGTTCTGACTGACTTTACCTGCATTGGTTGCTATCTGCTGTGCCCCGGCAATGACCTCTTCTACACTGGCATTTGCCTGTTCTGCACGTGATGCAAGATCAGAGACGTTCTTGTTGATGAGGGAGACCGCTTCTGACACTTTGATGCCGATATTATTCAGAGCATCTCTGAACTGAACCCATTCACCTTTGACCTCTATCTTCTGATCAAACCGCACTCCAAAGTTATAGTTTGAATATGCCTCAGCGATCTTCATCGACTCATAGACCGGAGTTGTAATAGAATCAAGAGTCTGATTCATCCCCTCGATCACTGTGCGGTAATCACCCTCATGAACTGAGGGATCTGACCTGAACGTAATGTTCCCGGCAATTGCCGCCTTTACTATGGCTTCAGAATCAGAGACGAGACGGGTGATCGCCTGACGTGCAGTCTCTACTGCTTCTCCTATCTTGACAAACTGCTCCCGAGCTGCTGCAGAATGTTCATCTGCATCCAGAGTCTTCATACTGAAGGTCGTATCCCCTTTTGCCAGTGAACTGATATTCTGCTGGACCATCTCGACTGATCGTTCAAGGTATGAGATGAGCGATCTGATGGCGGTCATATCAGAGAAGATCTCAATCAGCCGGATCACAGTACCTTTCTTGTCTGTGATAGGAATGTAAACATAGTCAAGATGCCGGATTCCTGTTGGACAATCTGCAACCAGGGTCCCCCGGGCCGACTGTTTGGTCTGAATTGCCTCCTTGATGGTCGGACCTACTCTTTCTCTGACCTTGATATCTGTAAGTTTCATCCGAAGGCTCTCCTCGTAGCTGTATCCAAGTATCTTTGTGAAAGCCGGGTTACTGTCTGTGATATTCAGATCAGTATCCAGCATGAGGATTGCATTTGGATTCTCCTGGATAAATGTCTGGATCTCTTCAACGTATGCCACCTGGTCAGAGATATCGATGTACATCGCAACCATACGAATAACATTGCCATTTGCATCGATGATCGGGATATACGTGAAATCAAGCGTTTTTACTCCCCAGCCAAAGTCTACTGTTAGTCTTCCTTTTCCAGGCTTTTTTGAGGTAAGGGCATCGGTGAAAGATTGTCCTTCACGCCCGGTGATATTGAATTCCTGCACCTTCATGGAGAGCAACTGCTTTTCAGGCATTCTACAGAGATCTAAAAACGATGGGTTTACTGTAAGGATTTTGCCAGACGTATCCATGGTGATGATGGAGGCAGGATTGTCTACAACAAGTGCGGTAGATTCGTTGATCTTTTGAACAAGTTCTGTAAGATCAGCAAAGATATCATAGATCAGGATAAGGTTACCTTCAGGATCAAAAACCGGAACATAGGAGTATTCCATGTTTTTGATGCCGTTTGGAAAATCAACAACGATCGTTCCTGATACTACGGTCTTTGTTTTTATTGCATCTGTGACCGTAGGGCCATCACGTCTGATAACCTTAAAGTCGGTAAGTGATCTACCAATCCAGTCCTCCCATTTATATCCTGATATTTTTATGAATGCAGGGTTGACTTCAGCGATGGTCAGGTCAGGGTTGAGTTTGAGAAGGGCGTAGGGGTTCTGGTTTATCAGTGCTTTGTTCTCTTCAATCCTGATCTGTTTTGACATATCAGTGACTGTTGTCAGGAGGCATTGTTCTCCGCCATACAGGATCGGTTTCAGGGTGACCCTGGCAGGAAACACCTTCTTCTTCAGGGTGATGTGGTCCCAGTAAAATGTTGTTGAACCTGTGTTCATCGCCTTTTTTATCAGACGGCCTGTCTCTGATGCGGTGTCAGTTCCGTTCCTTTGCTTGGGTGGTGAGAGGATGTTCGGTGGTTTTCCTATGATATCGTTTCTGTCAGATGCATCAAAGATACGGAGTGTCTCTTTATTGCAATCAATAAACGTCCCCTGCGGCCCGATTATCAGGGTTGCAATTGGTATTGAATCAATAATTGTCTGAAGTGATTCTGTGTCTGCTATTTTGATCACTGGCTGGTATAGTTCGGTCATGGTATCCTCTCTCACCCTGCCGATGAAGCAGCAGAGTATCAATCATATGAAAATTACCCGTCCGCAGATTCGTACCAATAGAGTTCTGCTACCAGAAGGTACATCCCCACCACAGTGACTCTCATGAAACAGGTAACTCATCTAGGTGATATTCTGCACCAACATATATACGTATTGCATGAATGCCGTGTTGATCTCTGACATGATCAGCAAATAACGGTGAAGGACGCATAATGTCGATAGTAACGAGAGTGAAAAGAGTTCACAGACACAAACTCTTCTGTTATACCTCATAGAATAGGTAGATTTTTTCAGCACATACGAGTTAGATCTCTGGACTATGAGCAGACCAGACCATCATAGCATTATACATCTCATCCTCAGAAGAATATCTCCCATTTACGGATGATTTTTTATAATACTCCATAATCTTATTTTTGGATTCCTGAGAGAGAACTTTTCCATGCTGCATATCTTCTGTAGCCCGCTCGGCTGCTTCTTCCCAGGATTCCTCGTATCGTACTGTCTTGCGGTACATTCTGACAAGAGGATGAATACCCTGTGCATAGAGATACATAAACGGATAGAAAAAACCTGAAGAAAAAGGCCTTGAATGTGGCAACTCCCCCATGACACGGTGATAGAGGTCAGCCGGTATTTTATTGGGGCCATTCTTCATGTAACTGCTGTAGTAACAGTATCCCCGTGAACATGCCACCATCCGGTCAAACGTCTCGACATCTTTTATTCCGGGTGTCATGGAAGCGATTACCAGGTCGAATGAGTTTCGGAGGTTCAGAAGATCGATATCTGCAGACCACCATGAACATACAAGCGTTCTGATAGAAATGCCTCTTTCTGTTGCTGTATCTGCAAGACGTTCGAGCATTCTGGATGATATATCGATGGCAGTGACATCTGCACCTGCCTCTGCCAGGGGAAGTGAAAGTGATCCAGGTCCACAGCCTATGTCTAAAACCCGCGAACCTTCTGGTGAAAATCCTGCTTCACTCAGAAGGCTAAAAAAGTCTACGGTCTTTTTAGCTCGCTTCTCAGGATCATGATCGTTGCCGAAGGTTGATGCACGCCGGTTCCACCGGTCTGCCTGGCTCTCATCAGTAACCGGTTCTGTTCCTGATACCGATGAGTTCCAACATTCTAACAGGGTTTGTATATTTTCAGAGGATTTCATGATGAATGAGTAGGTAGCGATTGATTGCAGATTCAGATGTAAGATTTCATATCTGAATAAAAAAGATTGTCTATTTTATTCTGTTTATCCTTTTAATTGAATAATACTTAACACAAATGCATATATTATTATCAGAATTAACTCATAATTCATTATGGCGCCATCTTATCACCAATTATGTGTGGGATTGGGAATTTATACGAGTAAATAATTATTATTTTTCTGGTTTATTCACAAGAAAATATTAACAAATAAAAAAGCAAATAGTGGTACGTTAAAATTGATGGATTGAAATTATGAATTTGCGAACAATTGCGGTTTTTGTAATAATGCTGATGGTGATGAGCATACCGGTCTCAGTCTTGGCTGAAGCGAACCAGACTCAGACGATTACTGACATGGCCGGAAGGTCTGTAACAATCCCGGCACATATCACGAGTGTGCTCGGTACTTCTCCGCCAACCACGATGCTCATTTACATGATTGCACCAGACAAGTTACTTGGATGGAATTCTAATAACACCGGGTATCTGCCAGCAAAATACCTGAGTCTACCTGCTGTCGGAGGATGGTTTGGAGGGAAGGAAGGAAATTATGAGTCTTTTCTCTCAATGCACCCAGATATCATCCTTGAAGGATACAACCAGCAGGGTGATATGAAGGCCACTGTTGATGCAAGACAGGAAAAGGTCGGTGAACTGCCTGTTGTCGGAGTTGAGAACAGCGTTGACGCTCTTGGATACTCTGAGCCGATCAGGTTTATGGGTGAACTACTCGGAGAATCAGAGCAGGCAGACAAGATGATCTCCTTTTATGAATCTGTTCTGAAAGAAGTCCAGAAAAAGGTGGAAATAATCCCTGATAGTAAGAAGGTCACAGTGTACCAGGCGGCTGGATCTGACGGGCTTACAACCGAGGTTAGAGGATCACCTCATTCACAACTGATTGATGTGGCAGGCGGAATAAACGTCGTTGATCAGCCTCTGACAGATGCGTTCGGAGAAGTGAAAGTCTCGATGGAGCAGGTAATGACCTGGAATCCTGAAGTCATCATTGTTGAAGATGCCAACCTGTACAAAAAGATGTTTACTGACCCTTCATGGTCACAGATCAAAGCGGTCAAGGACAAACGGGTTTATCTGACACCGAAGACTCCATTCAGCTGGTATGATCACCCACCTGGTGTGAACCGTATCATCGGGATACCCTGGACAGCAAAGATGCTCTATCCTGACGAGTTCAAGGATATGGATCTGAATCAGTTCATAAAGGATTTCCACTCACTATTCCTGCATTATGATATCAGCGATGATCAGATCAAAGCTGCTCTTAATCCGGATGCATCCTGATGGGTCAATGCCATCCTGGAAGGATAAAACCTCCTTCCCTTATGGATCAGACCTTTGGTGATGGGTATCACCAGATTGACGTGCTTATCTCAGGGTTCAGAAGATACCGAATCCTGCTCTGGGCACTTGAATCAGGTATAACGGATATCCTGTATAAGGAAGGTCAGATGGATTCGGAACTCCTGTCTTCAAGGCTCGGGTTCCGGCCGGACCTTGCACTGGTATGGATAGATGCACTCGTAGAGTCCGGGCTGTTAGAACGAACCGAGAATGTTCTCCGGTTGCCTTCTGCTCTTATGCCATACATTGTCCGGGAGAGTCCACTATATCAGGGGGATTCTATTAGAATGGCATCAGAGGGGATCTGGAAAGAAGGTGTTGATCTATTCAGAATTGGAGCAGACTCGAAAGGGCCGGCCAGAAAGATGAGTCCTGAATTTCTCAGGGTAGTCTGTCAGCATAGCATGAGAGGAGAACTGCCTGATATCACAAAGAACCTGTGTCAGAGAAAGGAGTTCTCATCAGCCCGTCGTCTCCTTGACATTGGCGGGGGGCATGGTATGTACTCAATCTCCTTCTGCCAACAGAATCCTTTCCTCTCTGCAATAATTTTAGATCGGCCATCAATAACGCCATTTACAGAGGAGATGGTTGAACAGTACGGTATGACTGACCGCATATCCGTGGTAGCAGGGGATATGCATACAGATATCCCGGGATCTGGGTATGACATTGTATTTGTGTCGCACATCCTGTATCACTGTACGGACATACCCACATTACTCCGGAACATTATCAAAAAGATGAATCCCGGTGGTCTCTTTGTCTCAAATCACAAATTTGCCGACGACTGGATTATTCCGGAGAACGATACAACATCTGCCCTGGATATGATGGTGACCAGGGATCACCACCGCATGATATCTGATGAAGAATTTACGTCCTATCTGGAATCAGCAGGATTGTCAGATATCACGAGCACCAGGGTGAGGGCAAGCACTGGGTTTTCAAGACTCCATCTTGGAATGCGAGTTCATCAGTAGGAAACAACATGACTTCAAAGAATGTATTGACAATTATTGGGATTATGCTCCTTTTTGGGATGCTCATCCCTGGGTTATCTGCAGATACAACAAACCATACAATTACGGATCTCGCCGGAAGATCGGTTGATATTCCGTCAGATGTTCAACATGTAGCAGCCCTAGTTGGGCCGTCATATGAAAAAATCTTCCTCCTCGGTTCAGCAGACAAAATTTCTGTAATGCCGCCGTTCCCCAAGCAGATGCCTTGGGCTGCGAAGATTATTCCAAACCTGAATAAGATCCCTTCGATGGCTTCGTTCCAGGATCCTAATGTTGAAGAATTGATGAAGCAGAAGATTGATGTAGTATTCTTCTGGGATTATCCAAAACCACTGGAGAAGATGGCCGAATCAGGTATCCCTGTGGTAGTCACACAACCATCCACTCCCGAAGGGCAGGCACAGTCTGTGGACCAGTTCAGGGATATGATCAAGAACGAGGTCAGCACCTTTGGGTCTGTTTTGGGTCCAGATGCAAAAGCTCGAGCTGATGCGTATAACCAGTACTTTGACGAGAAGGTTGAGAGGATTCTGAAGGTGACTTCAACGATCCCTGATAGCGAACGCCCGTCTGTGTATTATGTCCGTGGGCCAGATGCTCTGACTACTCATGGAAAGAACTCGTATACACAGTGGTGGGTGAACCTTGCAGGTGGCAAACTGGTCTCATCTGACATCACTGAGATGGTTCCGAAAGTCTCGATGGAACAGGTCATCTCATGGAACCCTGATATCATCGTTATGGGCAGGGTGAACTCAACCTCTCTGATCATGAACGATCCGAAGTGGAAGGATGTATCTGCAGTCAAAGCCGGAAAGGTGTACACCAATCCGGAAGGAGTAATGTACTGGGATTATTCAAGTGAAGGAGTTCTTCTGCTTGAGTACCTGGCAAAGTTGTTCCACCCAGACAAATTTGCAGATCTCGATATGAAGACAGAGATTAAGGATTATTATTCAAAGTTCTACAACTACACCCTCACTGATGATGAGGCTGGAAGAATTCTGGATCACATGCCACCGGCCTGATCCACATCAACCCCTTTTTGTCAGATCAAATTATCTGTCGATGTTGAAAAAAGAATCAGGTGTTCAACAGTGATCTGATCACTTTCACCTCAACCTCTTCTCCAGCCTGAATATCAACCGTTCCGGCCTTTTTATGTAAGATGGCATTGGCCCTTACACCCATCATCTGCCCGAATCTTCGCCCAACGGGTGATATGAATACCTTTTCTTCATCAGCCTGAACTGACATCATAAGAAACATGTCAAACCCGTCAAATGATGAGACTGGGGCGGTAAGAACACCATTGATACAGGTGTCTGGTGGAATTGGAACTCCCCATTGTCTGAGTAACGGGTACACCAGTTCATACAGAACAACCAGGGATCCAATAGAGGGACCCGGCATTCCAAATACTGGCGTTCCATGAATCCGGGCCAGTGAAACGGGTTTTCCCGGTGCCATCGCAACTCCGTGAAAGAGTAGTGTTCCCGTCTCTTTCATTGCATCGGCTGTGAAATCCTTGGATCCGGCTGATGAACCACCGAAGATTAGCACCATGTCACAATCATTTGCGAGTTGATCAAGTTCCTGGGCCAGACACACTGGATCGTCTGGGGTGATAGGTGCAATTACCGGAGTCACTCCGTGTTGTCTCAAGTACATTGAAACCATGGATGAATTGGTGTCAACAATCTGTCCGGGAAGCGGGCTTTTATTAGGGGGCACTATCTCATCGCCGGTAGCGATAAGTCCGATTTTCCAGTCTTTTACTGTAACGCTCCTGATCCCATATGTAAGGAGGGCGCCGATATCAAAAGGATTTACAAGATGCCCGCTATCCATCACCATATCTCCTTTTCCTATGTCTGATCCCGCCTGGATGGTATTCTGGTATGGGGTCACCGGTGTATGGATTTTATATCTGTCACCTGTAATATGCATAACTTCTTCTATGGGTAATACAGCGTTAAATCCATCAGGTACTGGCATCCCGGTGTTGACCCGTGGCACATTGAGTTCCACTGGTCTGTCTTCTCCTGCTTCTGAGGTGTCTTCACTTTTAACCGCAATCCCGTCCGGTCCGGCTAGGATCTGTGGAGGATGTGTCCGGTTTGAGAATACGGGAGATGCCAGAATTCTGCCACACGCATCCATTACAGAAAGTGATGTCTGACGATCCTGATGGGAGAATGATTCAAATACTATCTGTGTAGCCTTTGAAAGCGGGATAAGTTCTGAATGAACAAATATGCGTGGAATAATTATCACCAGTTTTTTATGGGACGTGGTTGTGCCTCAATTGATGACGGCCTGAATAGATAATTTAGGTTTACGATTTAAAAAAATAATTATAATCAAGTGTACTGTTCATTATTTGCCTCATTACACCTGACAGTTGATATGGTGAGGCAAAACAAGGAGGTGAGGAAAATATGGTATTAAGCCGGTTATTCTTATTAGCAGAATCCACAGTTTTTACAGAGACCGGCATGTTCCTGACATTCCCTGTAATACTGGTCAAGTAATGATTCAGTAGAGCAGTTACAGCCTGCCTTGTACCGTACTGGGATACAAACTTTTCTTCCTGCAACCTCAATAAACTCTACCCTCACATCCACATGGTAGGTTGTTCCAAGAGCTTCACTTGTTATCACCTCTTCGGCAGTACCGATCATAGAGAAAGATCCTTCTCTCATGATTCCTACCTGATCAGAAACAATGAACGCATGGTCAGGGAAGTGAGATGTCATTATGATACTGATCCCCCTGTCACGAAGACGTTCGATAAGTGAGAGAACCTGCATCTGATTGCCAAAGTCCAGATGTGATGTCGGTTCATCAAGGAGCAGAATCTCAGGCTGCTGGGCGAGTGCACGAGCGATGAGAGCGAGCTGATGTTCTCCTCCACTGATCTCACTTACAGATTTTTCCAGAAGATGAAAGATGCCGACCTCCTGTATCGCATCAATTGCCATCCTCACATCATCATCAGAAGGTGAGGAAAAAGCAGAGATGAATGGTGCACGTCCCATGACGACATAATCAATGACTGTGTATGGAAATGAGACATCCCATCGTTGTGGAACGAACGCCAGTTTTCTGGCCAGATCCTGACGTTCCATCTCTCTTATGTCAACCCGGTCAATCTCCACAGATCCCTGATTAATATCAAGGAGATTGATTAGGCACCTGAGAAGAGTCGATTTTCCAGTGCCATTCGGTCCCAGTATGCAGAATAATTCGCCAGGCTTTAAGTTGAAAGAAACATCAGAAAAGACGTTTCTTTGACTGTTCCAGCTGAATTTCAGATTATGAGCACTTAATGTTATACCCATCCGGTTTTCCTCCTCCAGAGTAAGAATGCAAAGAACGGGGCACCAAGCAGGGCAGTAAGTATGCCAAGTGGAATCTCTGTGCTGATCAGGGTCCGGGAGATATCATCCATTATCAGGAGGTATGAAGCTCCCATGACTATTGTCATCGGAAGAAGACGGGAATAGTCTGGACCGGTTATCATTCTGGCAAGATGGGGTACTACAAGTCCAACCCATCCAATGATACCACTGATGCATACTGCTGCTGCGGTAAGGAGTGTCGCACACAGTACTATGATTCGGGTGATCTGTGTAATATCAATTCCAAGAGTTCTTGCTTCATCAGTTCCGAGAGCCAGAAGATTTATTCTCCACCGAATAAGTAGAAGAACAACACCTCCCAGGAACATTGCCGGGGCAATGGACATTATATCAATATATCTTGCTGAAGAAAGGCTGCCCATGAGCCAGAACACAATGGTTGGCAGTTTTTCGTACGGATCAGCAACATATTTTGTGATTGAGAGGAGTGCTCCAAAAAATGATGAGACTATCACACCTGATAACACCAGTACCAGAATCTGGCCAGATTTATATAACCTGCTTAAAAGATAGGTTGTAATGACCGCAGTTATTCCACCTAAAAACGCAGATATCTGAATAAACCAGGTCGATAAGGATAGCAAAATTGCACATGCTGCTCCAAATCCTGCACCTGATGAAACACCCAAGATGTCAGGCGATACAAGTGGGTTTTTGAAAAGTCCCTGGTATGCTGCACCGGCCATTGAAAGGGATGCACCTACAAGTAACGCGGCGATGATCCGGGGAAGACGTACCTGAAAGATGATTGTCTCCTCTGCACTCGACCAGGTATGCTCCATGGGGATTATGGGAGAAAATAAAATTTTCAAGACGTTCCCTGGTTCAACTTCATAGCGGCCAATAAAAAGAGACCATATCATCACGAAGATGGGAAGGATATAGAGAATAATCATGATCGGAAGAATAAGTTTCCTTTTTCTGGTGATTTTGTATATCTCTTCCTTACTGATGTTCTCCCTGTTCGTTTCATTCGGCACTGGTTCTATGCTGCCTTGAGTATCATTTGTTGAATTATCCATTCTAACTCCTATTATTCAATATTGATGGTAAATCCGGAAATATTTCGTATTACGAGTACTATACTTATATGTACTACAGATTAATTATTTATTACTCTTGGTTAAACGTTTTAATTGAATCGAAGTAAAACGCCTAAAATAAATATTCTTTTAGGATTTCTGCAAATTTTAACTATATATCTAAATATTCAGGCCTAATATCCGTTGAAAATTCTTAAATATCTGACTCAACCTTATTTCCATTCTTCATTATAAATTTAACCGCATCACCAATCTGAATTATATTTGACCTAAAATTACATAAAAAAATTAACGGGTGAAATCAGGCCGAAGCATTCGAACTTCAACTTCATCTCCGATCTGAAGATCTTGTGTTCCAACTTTTTTATGAAGCACAGCATCAGCTCTCACACCCATCATCTGTCCAAACCTTCTTTCAACAGGAGAAATCAGGTTCTTTCCATTACTCTGGGTTATATTTACCATCATAAAGAAGTCAAATCCATCAAAAGAGGCAACTGGTTGCGTTATCTCTCCTTTAATATATGTATCTGGAGGTATTGGGACTCCCCACTGCTTTAGCAGTGGATAGACCAGTTGATATAATGCAGTCAGGGATGCAATGGATGGGCCTGGCATACCAAATACTGGCGTATCATATATTTTTGCAAGGGATGCTGGTTTTCCTGGGCCCATTCCAACACCATGAAACAGGAGAGTTCCACTCTGTTTCAAAGCTTCAACAGCAAAATCTTTTGAACCGGCTGATGAACCTCCAAATAACAGGATTATGTCGCATTTTTTACTTAACTGTAGAATCTCCTCTTTTATTCTACCTGGATCATCAGAGACAATTGGTGCAAGGACTGAAGTGATTCCATATTGTTTCAGATATGCAGAGATCATATATGAGTTACTGTCAATGATCTGACCTGGTAATGGATTTTTATTTGGAGGGACGATTTCATCACCAGAAGCGATGAGCCCTATCTTCCAGTTTTTTACCTCAATCTCCCTGATTCCATAGGTAAGAAGAGCACCAACGTCATATGGAATCAGGTAGTGATCTGTATCCATGACCATGTCTCCTTCTCCAATGTCTACTCCTCTTGGAACTGTATTCTGAAATGCAGTCATTTGAGTATGTATTTTGTACTTACCTTCTGAATTTTGAATAACCTCTTCAATTGGAATGACTGCATCAAATCCTTCAGGCATTGGTGTACCGGTGTTGACCCGGGGAGCCTCAAGTTCAATCTGGTTAGTTTCGCTCGCACCAGTTGTCATCTCACTTTTTACTGCGATACCGTCGGGTCCACAGAGAAGGAGTGGAGGATTGGTACGAGTGGAATATACGGGTTTGGCTAAAATACGTCCTGCGGCATCAGAAGCGGGGATACAAATTGAAGAGTCACAAGAAGGAAACGATTCCAATATGATTTTTTGCGCTTCTTTCAGTGAGATCAACTTATTATTTGCGTCATTGTTAGGAATGGAAATCACCTGGATCTTGCAGAGGTACCTGCTTAAGGGTACTATTTGGGCGAATTATTTATCAAATTATCTTTATAATCTCGGAATATTAATTAACTAATATTTTCAATACTTATTGTTCCGGATACACAGGGTGATTGTAAGTTATCAACCTCTTACTGATTATTTCGGTTTAGATTATGATTGTCTGCCGAATAATTCCTCAAACCGGGACATTGGGAATCTGGTGTGATCCGATCCAAAAATCACCCTATTCCCTATTTCGGTCAGCCTCTTCTATTAAAAATGATTTTAATAAAAAAATAAAACTCTTCAAAAAAGAACATCAAATAATCCATTCCTCATTTTCCTTCAGATCTTTTTGAGGTATTGTTCAGACGATTATGTTTATTGATCTAATTAACCCAATATTAAAAGTAAGATATTTTTAACTAATCCTCCGAGAAATATATTCTATCCGGTACTCCGGATATCAAGATCTGAAGTGAATTGATCTTTTCATTTCAGGGATGGGTTGAAAATGAGTCAACAAAGAACGCAATTCTGGTTTAGTGTTGTAATAATTGCAACACTCCTGATGAGTTGTACGGTCTGCGTAGCAACGGCATCAGGATCCACGAAGATGATCACTGATATGGCTGGTCGTCAGGTAACTGTTCCAGAAACCATTAATGCGGCAATCGGAACAGCCCCCCCTGTTACTGTAATGACGTATATCATTGCACCGGATAAATTAGTCGGATTTAATTCAAACTATAATAGTTCGAAATACCTCCCTGATAAGTATAAAAATCTTCCAAATATTGGAGGAACCCAGGGGCAGTCAAAATTGAATGCAGAGAGTTTTTTTAAGTATAATCCTGATGTGATATTAAACGGTCAGGTTATTTCTCCATTTAAGGATGCAAACAGTATTGATGACATTCAGAACCAGTTGAATCCAGTTCCGGTTATTGTTGTTGGAGATATCACAAATATCAGCAATTTTGCTCCAGGCATGACATTTTTAGGACAACTGTACAACAATCCTGAAAAAGCAGAGGAATTCAACACATTCTATGAGAATATTTACAAAAAAGTAAGTGAAAAAACAGCATCTATTCCAGAGTCAGAACGAAAGAAGGTATACTATGCCGAAGGACCGGAAGGCCTGATGACTGATCCTGCAAGTTCGAATCATGCCCAACCCCTGAATGTGTGCAATGGAATTAATGTTGCAGATATTGAATGGACAAATATGGTTGGCAGAACTCCAGTTTCCATTGAACAGATCATGAAATGGAATCCGGAAGTAATTATTGCAGCAGACAAACAGTTCTACAACAAAGTTTTTTCTGATCCGAACTGGGCAGAGATCAAGGCAGTCAAGGATAAACAGGTTTATCTGGTTCCAAGTGATCCGTTCAACTGGTATGACCGATCTCCAGGTGTAAATATTGTTATGGGTATTCCGTGGACCGCGAAGATATTGTATCCTGATAAATTTACAGATATGGATCTTAAGGCCCTGACAAAGGAGTTTTACACCCAGTTCTATCATTATGACATGACCGATCAGGAAGCAGATGATCTTCTCTCAGCTTCAGGAATAAAAGCCTAATCCAGATAGAGGTTTTTTCATGATAGTACCATGAAAAATTCAGCACTCTTTTTTCATTTACTCCATTAAATGCAAGAATTTTCAGCATAAGTACGGACGAATAATGAAATTGTGCACCTATTGATAGTATTGAAAGTGGTGTCGAATTTCCAGGCCAGATAACCAGGATACTCAAGGATTGTAAATGTAATAAATGGACAAAAAAAGAAATTGAAGGTTATCTAAGCATCTCAATAAATGATTCAATCCGGTTATGGGACTGTTCTAATGACTCCATCCGGGTCAGTTCTCCCACTTCAATCGTAATGGCCGGCAATCCCGTATCTTCCTTAATTATATCAGTAATCATTCCTGCTATGGCGCTCTGGTAATTACAACCCCAGTTGTACATAAATACAACTCCATCAGAGCGGGATGCTTTTACCTGTTCTACAGTCCACTTTGCTCGTTCTTCTGTTGAGCGTTCGTATGGGAGTGAAGCATATGCTGTTGCCAGGTTCTCATATGGATCACCACTTTCCTTTACATCCATGCAGATAGAGCTCCACACATCATCACTCCCCACGAGAACACCGCCTTTTTTATCCACAAAATTAGGATTTGGCATAACGCATGATCCACAGACAAACAGCCGTGCTGGATCATCAACAAGCCCATATCCCTTAACCCCGTCTTTTACTCTGGAATGTATTTCATCCCGGGTCTCTTTCAGGACCTGATTTGCCACTGGAAAATCAAATGCCCCCATCATTCCGAGATGAGCAAATCCGCCATCTATACTATTTGTAGGTGGCACTTTTCCGCTCCACCAGATCTGTTCGCATTCTCTGACAAGAGAACGTGCAGTATTTTGAATTTTTATCTCTTCACGAAGATCATCATCGGTGACTTCATTTCCAGTAATTTTCTCTAACTGGTTCACAAGTGAATGAAGTCCTTCCTTGAGGTATTCAGTTCTCCATGTAGTATCTTCATGATTTGTGGGATAATCAATTAAAACAGTTGGAATTTTATCTGTTTCGCTGCGATAAGCCTCAACTGCATATGCCATATCTGAGCATCGTGAGCAGAGACATGGTGCAATGCCAGCGATAGGAAGGTCATGTGTTTTCAAAAGAGCTACATTCGCTATGAGATTACAACATTCAAATGTCAGGTTCTGCCTGGCCTCCTCAAGAATTGAAGCTCCGGTGAGGTTTGCATTCTTATAAACCCTCCCCTCCTGAGAACTCATAATCCATCCCCTTAAAAACATCGGACCTACAGAGATACATCCCGCAACCTGATAAATATCTGAAGTAATGCCTCCCTGAACCAGAATAAGGGGAGTACCGGTTCGAACAAATTTCCGAAGACGATCGATTCCGGTCATTCCCAGATAGTTCCTTCTAATTCCACTGATTAAGGTAACATCCCGAGATAACTGATGGCCAAAGGCTGGATTGGTAGAGAATGCAAATGGAAATCGTTTAGGTCCGGTAACTGTCATAAAATGCCAGATCTCTTCAGGCGTTACTCTGGTCCCGTCAGAGAAGAGGATATCATCAGTTTCAAGGATTAATGGTTTAATCTCTTCAGGATAGATGAAAGGGGGATATTCAACACTCATGCCCGTACTCCTGACTCATTTTGCATCTTCAGAATCTCAAAAAATGCTTCCACTCTTGTTCTGATCGCTTCAACATCTGAATCAGAATATTCGGTGTGGATCTCAAGCAGGGGGATTCCAACATTTCTCAAGCGGTTTTTTAACCCAGTTGTCTTGAATGTTGCTGAATCACAGTACCTAATGGTGTGATATATGACCCCTTGAGCTCTGGTCTCAAGTACTGTGGATTTCAGATGTTCGAACCTGAAATCATCATCTTTCTCAATACAAGGAAGAGTGTAGTGGGGTATCCTGTTCAGGTATGCATCTGCAATACTGGATACAGAAGGATGTTCTATATGCATCTGTAAGGAAGGATTCAAGCCTGACCAGAGATCATCCCTCACAATAGTCCCTTTCATCTGTTCGATCAGATCAACGATCTTGTGATCCCCGGGTGCAACTACACTTCCAGACAGGATAATCCTGATCTCCTGTGGTTTTTGTGCCGTCTCCTTAGTGCTTGATTCAATCTCACTGAACAATTCCTGTAAAAGAGAGAGATAATCTCTCTTATCTAGGTAGTATCCTGCATGAATAACCTCAGTCACCTCTTTCCAGCTGAGTGGAAAATTGGATATAAGAAGGGACTGAACTATCTTCTTTGTTACATCACGGATGTTTTGAAAGAGATCTACAGAATCTGCCAGGTCTAGCGGGTCTAGTTTTCTTTGGGCAAGAAGTTCAAGATTTCTGGTAAAATTTTCAAATTCGTGTCTGAAATATTTCTGAGACGCTACTGAGTACGGGTTTCTGGGAACGCCGATAAACAGAGTTTTTTTCTTGAAATAATACTTAGAAACCTCACCCAACCGGAATATCTGCATGCAGGCATTATCAAAGGCGACGACATCTGCGTTCCGTAAATATGGGTCTGAATCATCTGCAAACATCCCCATGGATGCACGAATAAAGGCACAATTTTGAGATGATATGTACCGTGCTCCTAACTCCACTAATCGTTCGTCCCCTCCTCTACCGAGACGAACAGGTATCATACCCAGAGCATGGATTATTTCTTCGGGGATAAAATATCCGAACCATCCAACAACTATCTTTCCGTTATTTTTTTCACTCTCAAGTATACCCGGCCTTTGATTTACAGCATCCCGAATTTTTTCAAGCGTTGAGAGGGTCATGATGCATCACAGGAGACTCGTTTTTCAGCAATTCTTGCAGCTCCAAGAGCACCGATAATCTGGGGATCAAAGTTCGGAACTATTACTGGTTTTTTAA
This sequence comes from uncultured Methanospirillum sp., assembly GCF_963668475.1. Classification (GTDB taxonomy): domain Archaea; phylum Halobacteriota; class Methanomicrobia; order Methanomicrobiales; family Methanospirillaceae; genus Methanospirillum. Next base: position 1,492,211 of record NZ_OY764544.1, on the reverse strand, counting down.
AGGCATCTGCCAAAGCGCTCCTCATCCCTTCATTCTTTGCAACTCCACCTGAGAAGAGAATCGCATCATCTACACCAACCCGGATCGTCATTCCGGTTACACGATGTGCAATTGCATGATGAACACCCCGAAGGATATTCTCCGGCTTTTCTCCTCTTGCCAGCAATGATACAACTTCCGATTCTGCAAAAACTGTGCAGGTACTACTGATCGGCACGATCTCTTCGGCTTGTAGTGCCATAGGTCCGAGATTTTCAAGATTTACTTTAAATACTGATGCAATAACCTCAAGAAATCGGCCAGTTCCTGCGGCACATTTGTCATTCATAATAAAATCAGAGACATTTCCGGTATTGTCTATCCTGATGATTTTACAATCCTGGCCACCCATGTCTATGACTGTTCTTGTTGCCTGGTTAATTGAGTATGCTCCTTTTGCATGACAGGTAATCTCTGTCATAGTCTCGTCTGCATAGGGTGCTGATATTCTTCCATAACCGGTTGCCACAGTATATGTAGGTTTTTCTCCTGGACAGCCTATTGATTCCATGGCTTTTTCAAGTACTTCTAAACCACTTTTTTCCGGATATATCCCGGTTGGAATTATGTATGATCCAATAATTGCTCCATTCGATAATATCACCGATTTTGTGGTGAGTGATCCGATATCAACTCCGGCTACTACTGTACTGCTCATATGATCATCTCAAATACCTGGGTCACGTAACTGAGTTTGTGAGATTTTGATAATAAAATCGTAATTGCAGGTTTCTGGGTGGGTTTTAATTAAATCCATAAGATGTAGGTGGCACTTCTGGTATTATTTGAATGGTACTACACTCCGGAGATACATATGAGTGAAACTGCCATTAACAGGTACCACGTTCATTTTGCTTTCAATAAAAACCAGACAGCAATGTTCTCACCAAACTCATGTTTAGATCAGATAATTGAATATTATTTATTTTTAAATTGAATAAATCTATCTTATGTTTTAAATATCCCCAATTATAACTTTATTTTGTAAATATGTCTGAAATAGTAATTAATTTAAATCTAATTGTCTCATTGTATGTATGGGACAAAAAAGATTCCAAAGAAAAGGGATTATTGTATCAGTTACAGTAGTATTATTGCTATTTTTATAATCTTAATGTTGGCAGTGTGTCCTGTAAATTCTTCAGATCAACAAAATATTGCATATATTTAATTACATTTGTAATCATATCAAATCAATATCTTTTTAATTATAAAAAAATAAATGAATTCATATGGAGAAAAGGAGAACCCAAAAAGGGAAATTAAATTACTTTCCTCTGCTGAGTATTCTCGCGATTTTTGCGATAATCATTCTGACAGCCATCCCCGTTAGTGCAATAGATACCCAGTCAGGGGATACAAGGACAGTTGTTGATGCGATGGGCAACACTGTGACCATACCCAAAACCGTAGATAAAATAGTTGCGTTATATGGTGCCTGTAGTGCTCCGTATGTATTATCAGGACTCGGTGCTGGTGATAAACTTATTGGTGGATTATGCTTTAAAACCCCGATGCAGGTAAAAGTTCAACCCGAATATGATAAACTGGATACGTATAAAGTCCAGGAATATGAGGGTAACATCGAAGAACTCCTGAAACTTAAACCTGATGTAGTATTCGGATGGTATACTCTAAAGAATGAGAAAGAGATGCGGGATGCCGGTATACCACTTGTCTTATTAAAATCCACCAACTTGAGCGATGAGATGAAAAACATTCAGATCATCTCTGAGATCACCGGTACTCAGGATACTGCAAAACAACTGATTGATTACTTCAATGATACCGTCAAGATGGTTAAAGAAAAGGTTTCAGCAATACCCCAGAGCGAAAAGAAAAAAGTCATGGTCCTTTCAAAAGTTAATCCATTAAAAGCTATGGGAGCTGATGCCAGAGATGGGGACCTGATTAGAAAGGCAGGGGGGAAGCTTGTCACCGATAATATGCCTGGATTTACCGTTGACCTGAATATGGAGCAACTTCTCAACCTTGATCCTGATTACATTATCGTGTCACCAACAGGAAAGACAAATTATGATGATATTGTAAACAACTCTTCAGTTTGGGATAATGTTCGTGCAAAGAAAGAAGGACATGTATATCAGGCACCAATTGGAGTATTTTATTGGGATAAATCACAGATTGAGCCGAATTTGTACCTGCTCTGGTTGACTAACCTGTTATACCCGGATATGATTAGCAGTGAGACTCTCAAAGATGAAGTCATAAAATATTACAAAAAATTCTTCAACTATGATCTCACCGATGATGATTATAATGCAATCATGACTCATAGCAGGTGAAAAGTAAGGATTCGGTAATACATGCCTGTCACGATCAATGATTTTAATACATTCTCTTTTTCTGATAGATATCTTTGGATGAGTATAATATGGGTATGACAGAGTGGAATGATTTTTGGGATGAATGTTTAAACAAAAACCAGGCCTCTTTTAATAATATCCACTGGTCACAGCGATGGAATGATGATAAATCAGTACAATGTTTCAATACACACTCGATAAAAAACCAAAAAAACTCACGGGATTTGATCCTGAAGATCAAAACCGAGAAATCATTTCGAGTTCTTGAAATCGGGCCCGGAACTGGGCCTGTTACAATACCACTCTCATATGCTGTGGAGCATATCACCGCTATCGAACCATCCTGTCATATGGCTACAGTACTGAAAAGTAATCTGGAAACGTCTCATATCGGGAATGTTACAATTATTCAGAAACGGTGGGAGGATATTGATCCCAAGGTAGATCTATTTGGAACGTACGATCTGGTGCTTGCTTCACATTCATTGGGGATGAATGATCTGCAAACAGCCTTGCAAAAAATGAACGATGTTTCCTCACGATTTGTATACCTGTTCTGGTTTTTTCAGTCGTCATTTCTTGAGCACCATTATATCAAATTGTGGCCTGATCTTCATGGAAAGGAGTATTCTCCCTTGCCAAAGGCTGATGTGATATGTCAGATCCTTCTTCAAATGGGGATCAAACCGGATGTTGACATTTATGAGACAGAGAACATATACCGGTATGAGAACATGGATGAAGCAGTTGATGACATCTCTAAGAAATTTGGTGTTATCGATGATAACAAGAAAGATATCATAATTGGTTTTATTCAAAAGAACAACAAGTCAAAGGATAATGGGATTATTATAACCGGAAGATCAACAAATGCAAAAATCTGGTGGCAAAAGCCAGACCACCAATGTTAAAACCGGAATTTTTTGAAAAATGTCTCTCTTGTATGGCACGAAAAAATGAGTTTTGGTTAATATCCGTAATCTTTTGCATTCTCCGGAAGTTCGTGATTCATAATTCTCTTCAACTGGTCGTCGGAGAGATCATAATTGAAGAATTTTGAATAGAAATCTTTTACTTCTTTATTCAGATCCAGATCCTTGAAGAGTTCGGGATGGAAAATATGAGCCATCCATTCAAGCTGAAGGATCCCCTGCTGGCCTGCATCCCAGAAGAAAGCACCCATCGGACAGATATATACCTGATTATTCTTGACAGCGTTGATATTCTGGAACTCAGGCTTTGACATGAACTCTTCCTTAACTGCCTGAGCGTTTGGGGTGTTTGATGTTGAACTGGCACTTGGATCAGGGAGATCCGGAGCATGATCTATGATGATGATGTCAGGATTCCAGGCAACAAGTTGTTCAGGATTGATAGTTGCTGTTGCATTGACTATATCCTTAGCCACGTAATCTCCTCCGGCTTTGGTAACAGTATCTCCCATCACAGAGTTTATGGATCTCGTGCGAAGGGGTATTCCACTGGTGACATAGACCTTTGGTTTGTCCTTATCAGTAATTGAAGATGTTTTTGAGAGGACACTCTTTAGTTTTTCATCAAAGTACGTACAGTACTCCTCGGCACGCTCTGATGCTTCAGATCCCAATACTTTTCCATATAATCGGAGTGAATCCTTCAGAGATTCAAGCTTAGTTGTATTTCCAGTGGAGCAGATGACTGGAATGTTAAGACTCTCCATCTTCTGGGTGTTTTTGTCATTTCCAAAGTAGAATACAACGTCCGGATTTTCCTTTAATACATCCTCAACATTCGGAGTTGTTGGGTTACTGAAAGCAGGTAATGAATCAAGGTGTTTATAAATAACATGTGCCCATGAAGCATGTGTCTTATGAAAGTCGGCACACATCCCAATTTTATCTTCAGCATTCAGGATCACAATTTTTTCATACGCAGGCCCGTATAATGCCAGAATGTTGTTTACCGAAGTTGGCACCGCTACGGTTCTTCCAGCCATATCGGTAACTGTGTGGGTCGCTTGTCCGGCAGTCTGATCTGCCATCATTATAGGAATTGCTGATATTGCACTAGCAAAAATACATAGAATAATTCCTATTCTCAATGGTAGTGATAACTGTAATTTTTCCATAATTTTTCCATTAGTTAGATTTTTCCCACCAGATTAAGGTCCAGAGAGGCTTGTTATTTGGAATTTCAAACCATCCGTCATCTCGCTTAACCAGATAATTCTCAAGATAAGCTCGCGTAACTTCGAGTTGGGATGGAGCGAGATGCAGAAGAATCTGGTAGATATGAAGAGCCTCATCAATTGTAGGGTATGCAACCCTGCTCGTGCATCTCATCTGCTCAACATTTGGACTGATTCCCATCTGTGCAAGGATATTAAAGATATACAAATAATCAGGAGTATCATAATATTCCTGACCAAGTGCTTCCATAATTCCCTGGTTGATTCTTCTTTTTTCTCCTCCCCATGCTGTAATATATGCCAGATGAGTTGCAACCTGGTTCACTTTCTGAAGTGTTTTACGGAGATCCATCGTTCTGCCAATTGATCGGGACATGATCACAACATCATGAGGGTGGATATCAGTCCCGACAACTGCATCATCCCAGGAGAGGCATTTCTGGCTGATGTTTGAAATCTGGTGAATTTTTGCATCAGACTCTAGAATTTTCAACATCTGTGTTGAGATGTCAATTGCAGTCACGAATCTGGCTGTCTTTGCTGCCGGGATTGCAATGGATCCTGTTCCACATCCAATATCAAGAACTGACCATTCCGGTTTTATCCTGATTTTTTCCAACAATTTAGCTGGATAATCATCATACTCCATCCATTTTTTAAATAGAGGGGCTATCCGATCGTATCGTTCCACATCTGAAATATCAGAGTGCCCGGGAGATACAGGAACGGTATAGATCTCTCTCCACATCGCCTCCCATTGTATATCCTTTAATTGCATTTGCAGTCTGACTCCTCTTTCTGGGGTACATACAGGTGTACGATATTAAAATATTAAATTATTTAAATTTGTTAATAAATAAGGTGTAAATTATTTAATGCATAATTTGATCATTTCTCTAATATTAGATTGCATTAATTACTAATTCAAACGTATGAACAACTGATTTATTAATAATACAAGAAAGCTGACACTTATGTCTGTAATATTCTGTTTTATCAAATTAAAAAGGCAATTGATATATGTTTACGCTCCCTAAAGCTGAGCGTATGACAATGGTTCTGGTGAATAATAAACTCGTTATTCTGGGGTTAATACTCCTCCTCCTATTTGGATGCGCTATTCCGGCACTGGCGGAGGATAAAGTATTACGGGTGGGAACAACCGATCAGATAAAATCACTGTCACTGATGGGTGATTATAATCTTGGACAAATGAGTGAGGCTTCAAATTTAGCTCTTCTTCAATTTGATGAAAACGGGAAGGTTATTCCAGCTCTTGCATCCTCGTATGATGTTTCATCTGACAATACAGTCTGGACATTTACACTTAAAGATGATATATTCTGGAGCGATGGAAAACCGATCACCGGTGATGACGTACTGTTTTCCATACAGTATTATGGAACAACTTCTGAAAGTGTATGGCTCAAGGATTTAATAAAAGACAGTCAGGTCAATGGAAAGAAGGTAATATTCACCCTTAATAAGCCGTATACCAACCTTGCACAGGATTTTGCACGCCGAAATCTACTTCCAAAACATATCTGGGAGTCTATAGATAAACCGGTAGAATATGCCGATCCAAAAGGTTCGTACGTCGGATCTGGGCCGTTCTACATCGAAAATGTAGATCTCAACTCTGCAAAGGTGATTTTTAAGAAGAATCCGTACTGGAAAGGCAAACAGCCCTACTATGACTCAATAGAAGTATCCTGGTTCAAGAATGAGGATGCAGCTTCAAAGGCACTAGAAAGCGGGGCAATGGATACGTTCTGGAAGTATTCAGGCTCGTATCCGTATTCAGGTATTGAAACACTTAAGTCAACAGGCAAATTTGATGTTCTGGAAAAACCGAGCAGTGGTCTGACGTTCCTGGGCTTCAATCTGAACAAGGAACCCATGTCTGATCCTGAATTCAGGAAGGCCGTAAGCAAGGCAATTAACTATCAGGAAATGGTCGATATTTTAACTCTTGGCCATGGAAAGGTCCCCAACTTAGGATTCATCCCACCTGCAATGAATGCCTATGTTGAAACGGATCAACTTCAGTATAGTGTGGAAGATGCCAAGAAGGTCCTCGCCGATGCTGGATACAAAGATACGAATGGCAACGGAATCATTGAAGGAAAAGACGCAAAAGACATAAAACTTGACTTCCTTATCAGGGATCAGTTCAACCGTGAAGGAGACCTTGTAAAAGAGTACCTTGGGAAAGTAGGTATAGGGGCTGAACTTCATTCTGTGGACCAGGAATCCTGGACCGATCTCAAGGACAAATTCAACTATGACATCACCCTTACGCGGACCACTCCATTTGGAATGATAAAAGAAGCAGGATGGGCAACTGCATACTTTGAGAGCAGGATGTTTGGAGGTGGTCAACTCCATACTGTGAGCGATCCGAAATTCCTTGAACTCTGTGACAAGCTGCTGAGTACTACAGATCAGACCAAGATTGCAGAGTATGCGAAGGAAGTTCAGCAGTATTATGCAGAAAACTTACCCGGAATCGCTTTGTATTGGAAGAATGATGTTACACCATACAACAAGGCGATCACAGGCTGGTACTCTAATCCGATGTTCGGAATTATGAATGAATTTACCTTTTCCGGAGCAAAACCGGTAGCCTGATCCAACTCTCTTTTTATATGAATATAGTCTCTTCATTTGGCATATTTCTAAGGACAAAAAGCATCAGGTATCTTTGCTCATTTATTGCTGTATTATTAATTGTATTTTTAATTCCAAGGCTGATGCCTGGGGATCCGGTTATCAGTCTGGTTGGAGATGACGTAGTACTTACCCAGTCGGTCATTATTAATTTACACACTCAGTATGGTCTGGATCGACCTATTTATGAGCAGTTCTTTAACTACTGCTTCCATCTTGCAATATTAGATCTGGGTTACTCGTACCACATGCATGGATTTGTGCTTGATCTTATCATCAGCAGGGTGGGATGGACCCTCCTTTATGTTGGAATTGCAGTCATACTGGGAAGCATTCTTGGTATTGTACTTGGATCGAATGCAGGCTGGAGAACAGACACTCTGCGATCAAAAGTTTTATCCGGATTTGCCCTTGTCATCTCATCTACCCCTCCCTACTTGCTCGGACTCTTTTTCCTCGTGATCTTTGTTTATCACCTGGGATGGTTTCCCTTTAAAGGACTGTATGATACCTTTACGATAACAAGTATTGCTCATCATATTGCATTACCAGTCATCGTTCTCACTCTGTTTTATGCATCAAGAAACCTTCTCATTATGAGAGGAACAACCATTGCAGAAAAAAATCTGCTCTACCCCCAATTTGTCAGGGCTCTGGGGATTCCGAACTCTGATATTCTTACTCGGCATGTCAGAAGGAATGCAATTCTCCCGTTGATTACCATATTAGCACTAGATTTTGGATTTCTTATCTCCGGATCCCTATTCATTGAGATTGTTTTCTCTTTAAATGGTATGGGGAGTCTGATTTATGATGCGATTCAAATGAGAGATTATCCGGTACTGACAAGTTCATTCCTGATTATCTCCATTCTGGTAATCATTGCGAATATCATCGCTGATATCCTTATCTTCATCTATGATCCAAGGGCACGAGGAGATTGATGAGCAGCATACTTCAATCATATAAGAATGGGAACTATGACATTTCAGTTTTAATTTCTGCTTTATTCTTATTGATATTTATTTTTGCTGCACTTTTTCCCCAGTTGATTGCTCCATATAGTTCAGAAAAACGGTTCATGCCATATCTATCCCCAAGCTCTGATCATATCCTTGGAACCGATGATGTAGGGCATGATGTTTTTTCTCTGCTTGTTTATGGGACACGGATCTCTTTAATAATCGGTTTTTGTGCCGGAGGAATTTCTCTGGTGATCGGGATCTGGATCGGAGTAATTTCCGGATATGTAAAAGGAAAAGTTGATGATATTCTGATGGGGCTTACCGATATTGCGTTGATAATTCCGAAAATTCCGGTAATTATCGTAATAGCCGCGTTTTTCAGACCAAACATCTGGATTTTGATTGCGATTCTCGGGTTATTCTCCTGGGAGAGTACCGCAAGGCTGGTAAGGGCAAAAACTCTCCAGATCAGTTCATCCGGGTTTATTCTGTCTGCCCGGTGCCTTGGTTTCTCAACCCACCAGGTAATGGTACATGAGATTTTACCGGTTATTTACCCGATCATCCTTCCAAAAGGTATGCTCATCGTTGCCGGAGCAATGATATCTGAAGCATCTCTCTCCTTTCTTGGATTATCAGATCCGACAATGGAAAGCTGGGGAAAAATGATATCAGATGCTTTTACTCATGGTGGGTTTGTCAGGGAGATGTGGTGGTGGGTTCTGCCTCCAGCATTCTGTATTAGTCTTGTAATCCTCTCATTTGTCAGAATCGGAATGATACACGAACAACCCCGGCGTGAAAGTGCTTTTGAATGAAACAAAAAAAACCGGTATTGCAAATAAGCAACCTTTCAGTGACATTTAGGAATAAATCAGAGGCTATTTGTGCACTTGCGCAGTTCTCATGTTCCATGTTTGCAGGCGAATGTACAGCGGTAATTGGTGAATCTGGTTGCGGGAAGTCTGTTGCTGCCCATGCTATCCTTCAACTGTTTCATGAGAGTACAGAATTATCAGGATCAATAAAATTTGACGATCTGGAACTGCTTACACTTCCTGAACACCATCTTCAGGAGATCAGGGGAAAGAGGATTGGAATTGTGTACCAAAATCCTGACAGGTCACTCAATCCGATATACAAAATTGGAAGACAGATGAAGGAACCACTTGACTTTCATCATATTTGTAACTCAAACAACCGGTGGGATCATATTAGGAGAACCCTGAAGAGAGTGGGGTTTTCAGATCCTGATCACGCCATGATGCAATACCCGTGCCATAACTCCGGGGGAATGAATCAGCGGGCTGCTACAGCAGTAATACTGGGATTGAAGCCTGATATTGTAATTGCAGATGAACCAACAAAAGGGCTTGATCGCGATCGGCTTGCTGACATTGAGTCATGTCTCCAGGAGATTAAAAATGAGGGGCAATCCCTCCTCCTCATCACCCATGACATACCAATGGCAGAACGTGTGGCAGATGAACTGATCGTAATGTATGCAGGACAGATTGTTGAAAAAGGACCCGTAAAGGAAGTTTTATACTCACCTCTTCATCCCTATACAGCCGGACTAATCAAAAGCCTTCCACAGAACGGTTTTATCCCCATCGATGGGAATACACCGCCTCTTTCATCTCTTCCATCAGGGTGTCGGTTTGCACAGCGGTGTAAACATGCGTCAGATTTGTGTCACAATCTATGCCCGGTACTTACACTTAAAAACGGGCGTGAGGTCAGATGTCATCAGTACTGATTTCTGCCCTGAATATAACAAAATCATATTCCCACAGGTATTCAGGATCAAAGAAGATTGTTTTATCAGGATGTTCACTCTCAATATATCCTGGAGAAACAGTCGGCCTTACCGGTCCGTCCGGATGTGGGAAGAGTACATTTGGGAGAATACTGGCAGGTTTGGATAAACCGGACACAGGATCGATACAGTACAGGGATGAGGATATCTTAACCGCCACATGGAATTGCAATCATGATAACCGGAGGAAAATTCAGGTTTTATTTCAGGATCCTGGAGGATCTTTTAATCCGGTCAGAACCCTGAAGTCTTCGTTTGAGTTTCTTTTCAGGCTACCCGGAGTAGTTGTACCAGAGGGAGAATTTTTATCCATCCTGGATGATGTCGGTTTGCATGGCGAAATTCTCTCCCGGTTTCCCAATGAGATATCTGGAGGGCAGGCACAAAGACTGGCCTTAGCCAGGATTCTGCTCGTAAAACCTGAATTAATTATTCTCGATGAACCGACATCGGCATTGGACTTATCGGTGCAGGCACAGATACTCCATCTCCTCAAAACAATAAAGAAAGCTAGAAATATTTCATATCTTTTTATATCACATGATCTTGAGGTTCTCCAATTCATGTGCGAGAGGATAACCAGGATTGAATCCGGGCAGATTGTGCCGTATAATGCGATATAACTCCTGCGAAAAATGTTACTCTTAACGCCTCGGTATGAGGTTTATACTAAGAGACGTAATTAATTTCGCATAAGGAGGATAGTTCATTATTTGGGTTCTCCCACTCAACAAATTTCCGTTCTAAAGCATCACCAAGATCATCTATAGTCTCAAAATATCGGTTATGGGTCACATGGTACCTCGAAAATTTCCAAACTAACTCTGCAGGGTTTAATTCAGGACTATATGGGGGTAAGAAGAATAATTTGATCTTGTTTTTATTTTCCTCAAGCCATGATTGAATCAGGAGTGCATGATGATAACGTGCATTATCAAGAATCAACAATATCTTTTTATTTTTCGGCTTTAATGGAATTAATTGCTTTATATGCTGTAAAAATGTTTCTGCATTGAAAATTGAACTTATATTATAAATAAATTGCCCATTCTGGGCGTTTACTGACCCCATAATGCTAATTTTCTTACGGTTTGCTTCACGAAGAACTACTGGATCTTTCACCTCTGGGGGAACCCACATTTTGCATAGTGTTCCATTTTGAGAGAAATGGCACTCATCCTGGCACCAAATTTCATATCTATTGGCGAGTTTGAATTTCTTTAGGTTTTTTAAACTTGAGTTGGGAAAATCAAAAACTAGCGCATAAATTTCCATATGAAATAGATCAACTTCTTCTGCACCATTTCCTAAAGTTCGATACCAACAAAATTGGTTCCCAAAATTCTTGTCTGAATCTGCCATATTTTACTTGGGTTCGAACATTATTATGATAAAATTAAACCTTCGTGTATTCGCTCATCCAAAATTGCTCAGGTTCGCTCATTCAATTTTGCTCAGCCCTAAGTGCAATGTCATCATCCAAGTATAAAAATATCACTCCGAAGAAAAACACAGAAGGGAGGTGGCCTCGCCCCCTCCCTTCATCCCTCCCCTGAGTACGATAGGCTCGGTGGGATGGATAAACATCCCACCTTCGCGAGGAGAGGTTATCAAGTTAGGATTTGCTGGACCTTCTTCTATAACTCGAACCATTCATATTGACAACAATTGCTCGATGGGTGATCCGGTCAAGCAGAGCAGCGGTCAGAGTTTTATCATGGAACACTTTTATCCATTCAGAAAACGGTAAATTCGTTGTAATCACCGTACTAAGTATCTCATATCTTGCAGCAAGGATCTGAAACAACAACTCAGCTCCCTCCAAATCAAAGGTTATGTAGCCGAGTTCATCCAGGATAAGAATATCAATCTTCTTAAACTGCCTCATCAAGAGGGTGAATCTCCCTGCTCGTTTTGCTTCAAGCAATTCATTCACCAACCCCGCTGCCGTTTTAAAAATTACTTTGTAGTTATTCTCACATGCACAAACTCCTGTTGCAATAGCCATGTGAGTCTTTCCGGTCCCAGAATTACCAATAAACACAACATTTTTCGTTTCCTGAATAAAGTTGAGTAGTTTTAGATCCTGCAGAATCCTTCTCCCATCATCAGGTAATGCCTCTACTGACAACTCATCAAATCTCTTTTGAGTAGGAAATCCTGCCAGTTTTAGTGTTCGTATCTGACGGTTTGTCATCCTGATTTTCAGTTCGAATTGACAAGCGTTTGTCAGAATAGAAATTGTATCCGGATCAGAACCACACTGCTCCTGGATAAATTGGTAAACACCGGCAATATGGAGTTGTTTACACAGATCTTCTAGTTCCGGCGTCATGCTGTACACTCCATCACCTGATCATATACAGTGAGATCCGGCTCCTGTACATCGATCATATCAAATCTTTCTAATGACTCAGTGACCGGAGAAGGAGTATTATTTAAAATCATTCGAATTGTATCATATCCCGGTAGAATATGGTTTTTCTGTAGTTTTTCAATTGCAGAAACCAATTGAGGTACGGTACATATGGCAGTCAGGTTAAGTATCTGAATGAATTCCAACGGCTTTTCCTTGTAATGCGATTCAAAAAGATTTTGAAGAGCAGGAGGAGCCTGTTGAATAACTTTTGAATGTTGAAGGGATCCCGGTTTTCTTTCAAATGTTTTCAGGAAATGGCAAATATTGAGAGAGTACTGCCCTTTCACATACAATCTCTGGTGTGATGTGATCAATTCAGAGCCAGATAGGAGATCTATCTGTTCCTGAGAGATTTTGAGCAGAATGTGTTTTTGACGATAGGTATCAGGAACTGAGTAATAATTACGGTCAAAGGTTACAAATGAATACTTTGAAATTCGGGCTAATTTAGTTAGTACGTTCGAATAATCAAGAGATGGAAGCGAAAACATAGATTTCTGTTCATCCTTCAAAGCCTCAATGGGAGTCTTGTCCCTTCGATATACGTTTTTACTATTTATTTGCTCAAGAGATGCAATGAGCCACTCCTGAGCTTCTTGGATTGACTCAAATGATGTCCGTTCTCCGAATGCATTCCTTCTGATATAACTGACGCTCTCTTCATCTGTTCCCTTTTCATGCGGAGAAGCCGGATTACATACTTCATAGGAATAGCCGTAATGAGATGCAAATTGAAGGTATGTATCCTGGAACTTTTTCCTTGAATAGTCATAGACTGCTCTAAGATTGTCATAATAGATGTACCGCGGAACAGACTGAATCTCGGTAAAGAACTGAATATGGGCATCGATAACTTCTTGCTGGGTTTCATGGTAATACAGTCGGGCGAATCGGAATAACGAGTAGGTCAGGACCATGACTGCCATGGATACTTTCGTCCAGACTCCTTTGATTTGAAGACTGACTTCACACCAGTCAAACTCTGCTCGATAACCGGGTTCTGGCTCCTGGAGAATATACACTTCTCGTGAAGAATGGGATTTATTCCATGAGGATATGAGTCGTTTGACGGTAGCATAACTGATCGAGTAACCGGTTTGAGTAACCTGATCAAAGATCTGCCGTGCATTCATCCTCTGTTTTCTAGGACGGGTCAGGTTTTGTTCGAGGAGAGTGTGGATGTGGAGCAGGATTTCATCTGTCACAACCCGAGGAGGTTGAATTATTTTACGATTTGAAGGAAGGATCTCATCCCTAAGTCCGGATCTAACCTCATTTACCCGGAGAACATACTTCTTGACCGTGTTACGAGAGATGTGGAACTCTCGTGCAACCTGGCTATATGAGCCGCATCTATTGTAAGATGCAACGATTTGTTGGATCTCTGCCATCGTTTTCACCTCAAATATCCACCTCACATACGGAGGGGATTTATTCGTTCTACTTAATAAATGGGTGATCAAAAACGAATGAGCGCGGCCTTATAAAACCCTGATCAAGATCCAATGAGCGTTAACACTTCGAGCGATACCTTACGGTATCCTCATGCAAAATCCCCTTAAATATTGACTAAATTATCAATTCTGAACGTGTATCAATTAATTTTTGCACCCAGTCCACCGAATTACGAAATTTCTGTTTCATGAACCGTTTCAAATTTCCGGCCCACAGTTTCGCTCTAATATCGTTGACATAATTGATCGAATCCGCCAATTCCTGATCTGATAATTTTCTCAATGGATTTTTATGCCTAATTATTGCCACTACTTGGTTTAAAGAGAGGAAAATTGTTTTTTTTAAAAAATCATGTTGAATCTTTAAAAGCATGAATAAGGATATGGCTGATAGCACAATGTGGTGATGCCATGCAATCCAACTTCTTCCTCGAAAGCTATCTAAATCACATAAACCCTTTGCATCTTCAAAATTTCGTTCAATCCAGTAGCGGTTCGCCTGGCATTTTGCCAAGTCTGATGTAACTGCATTGAACATATTTGTGAATGCAAACCGGACCATATTCTCTTCAGGATCACGAATCATGACTAATTTGACAGGGATATCATAGGGTAATCCATCCTGGCGTCTCCAAACGGTAATTACTGTACAATATACTGTTTTAATTCCTCGATCGGTAAATCTGATAGGTACCGAGTCCCAAGATTGTTGAATTTCAGCTAACCACCTCACTTGAACAGGAAAAGTATTCAGTACCTTTGGCTTTGAAGGAAAGCGACCTCTGTTTCCTTGTCGTTCAGGAATTATTAGTACGGGTTCGGTGATGTAAACAAGTGTATCGCTTGGAATATCACAGATAAATGAGACTTTTCTCTGATATAAGCCTGAAATGAACTTTGAATCATTGCCATACAAACCATCCGCCTGTACGTAAGAAAATGGAATTTCTTCAGAGATGAAAGAGTCTAACATCTCTAAAGCTAGTTCAGGCTTTGTTTTGTGTTCAATTCTGTCAAGAGGAATTTCTGCTTTCAGGCTTTTTTGGTGATTTTGAACCCATGAGTCGGGCAAAAATAACCGATAATCAATCAAAGTTGAGACATTATCTACACAATAAGACGCAAATACCCCCACTTGGGCAGTACATGTGTGTCCAAGAGTGCCCAGATATTGATGTGATGTTCCAACTGAATCAGGTCCATACTTCTGTTGACCAGTCTCATCAAAAATTACGGCTCCATTTGGACCTAAATGGTGAATGACATTTGTTCGTGTCAATTTCATCACATCTTCGGAAGACCATGGAGAAGAGGAGATAAAATGGCTAAGATCGCGACAAGTTCCGCTTTCGGGAATATTCTCTGCTATCTTACTCATATTTGAGCCACGTGGCAGAGTCAAGAGACCGGAAATATAACTTACCGCATGGTGAAATACGCTCTTAGTCCTGTTTGTGAATAGTGGAGCATATCCAAATTTCTCTAAAAAGGATTTTGGATTGGCGATACACGATTCAATTTCCTTTGCAGTGAGACTACCTCTTCTGCTGTAAAAATCAACACAACGAAATATATGTGATATTTATATATTTCGATCAAACGGTTCATGACAATCAGGTTTTACCAACTCAAGTTAAAAACCTCCTGTTTTATTGGATCACTTTTTGAATTTACTGGGCGGGGGACTCGTTGTCTAAAATTTAGTTTATGAAACAATCTTTGACATTGCCGAATACTAAGTTTGATTCCAAATTTCGTGTTTATGTGATGGCTGAGAAGTTTTCCATCCCATAAATTTTGGTTATATTCAAAATATTGAGGATCATGTCGCAAATCCTGATTTACTATTTCTAATTGGGATATAGATAACTTAGATATTCGACCGGTTCGTTGTTCATCCCTCAAAGCACTAAATCCTTTAGCATTAAAGTTATTTACCCAATTTTGTATGGTTTTTGTAGTATGACCCAATAAATCTGCAACCTCTGAACATGATAATCCTTGAGCAACTAATAAGACCCCATGAAGACGGTGATCATATCGAGAATCATCAGATCTCTCAATTTCAAGTTGAACTAAATTCCTCGTAGTATCAGCTCGAGAGACTTCCAATCGCCTCATAAATTATTAGTACTGTGTCCTTCATACTAGTAATAATTTTTGTCTTTCAGTATAGTAATTATGATCCATTTTGTTATACACTGAACTATGTTTTATAATGTATGGCATAACATTTTTGAATGATCACAATGAAACGAAGTTCAATCTAAAGTGTACAATTAAATTATGCTTCATAGTGTAAGGCACACGTACAAAAGGTTGGGCCAATAACAATACTAAAAATCCTGATTATTAAAAAAATCAAACATCATTACTTGCTATTTATGTAGGTTCTATACTGATCAAGAAGAGAATGTATTTTATATGAGAGTATAACACGAAGTGAAAAGAAGGGATACTTCGAAAAAAAGGGTAATAAGCCTGATTAAGCCGTCAGACCTGAAGATGTGATAATGGTACTCACTTCAGCATCTGAAATGTCATAATTCATATACTTCGTATAGAACTCCTTTATCAGAGATTTCAGGTCGATGTCAGTGAACTTATCAGGATACAATACCTTTGCGAGCCATGGGATACCAATGATACGGTTTACACCCGGTGGGCGGTCAATCCATCCAAATGGCTGGTTTGGAATCAGGTAGATCTGCTTATTCTTCACTGCTGTAATGTCCTTCCAGTTCGGATCAGACATAACTGAGTTATAGAATTTTTTGTCTCCAGCAACAATCACATCAGGGTTCCAGGACACAACTTGTTCCATAGAGACAGGAGACATACCGCCACTGCTACCCTGATTAACCTCTGCAACATTGTTACCACCACAGACTGCAATTAACTGTCCGTGTGGTGAACTTGTCGGATCGGTCTTTAATCCATCTGGACCTTCAGCGTAGTACACCTTCTTCTTCTGATCATCTGGAATAGATGCTACGGTAGATGTAACCTTCTTATACAGATCATCATAGAATGTATTCAGTGAATTTGCCCGATCTTCAGCACCGAGGAGAGTTCCAAGGAACTTGATCTCAGGGCCGTAGTTTGTGGCGTTGGTTGAATCAGCGCACGCTACGACAGGGATAGGGCTCATCTTCGTCTGAATAGTTTCTATATCAGTAAAATCATTACCCATCGCTGGATCATATCCATACAGGATAATGTCAGGCTTCATAGACTGGAATGTCTCATAGTTGAGCTTACTTCCCATCTGTTGTCCACCTACATTTGGTAGTGATTTATACTTGTCTGGAACATATGACGAGTTCTTGAGATCAAAGTTGATCCCGATCAGGTCATCAGGCTGAATCATATAGACTGCTTCAGATGTTGGTGGTGCTGTTCCAAGAACTGAGTGAATTTCAGTCGGAATTGTTACAGACCTTCCGAGCATATCAGTAATCGTGCGAGTGTTATCAGCAAAAACTGGGCTGACGCACACTACAGCGCAACTGAGAAGGAGAACCAGAAATAGTCCTCTATACCATTGCTTATTCATCTTTCATCCATCCTCAACACACATTTATATGGATCCATTAATGGTTGCACATGAAATGGTGTACATACTCATTACATGAAATCCTATTAAGAGATCATGTAAATAAATATAATTTAAAATAGATATATTATGATTACATAGCCTCTAATATTAATTTGATCTACTAATGTACTGGTAATTATGTGTGTAGGTAATGCATGTGGTGGAATGAGCGTCACCACAATCTATCCGGTTGCTCATAGCGATCCGGGTATGCTTATGATGGGTATTGGTCTTGGGGTGGCTGTGCTCCTGATTACGGTTCTGATAAAACACTCACAGGTCCTTCATGGCAGGAATATCCCATGTTTCGCAATGAACTTCTGATTATTGTCCTGGTTTTCTGTTGTATCGGTTCCGTTGCTGTGGCTGATTCCTCGATTACAGGAGGTTCTTCACCAGTGACTCTGACCGTGATAACTCCGTTTGATCAGGATTTAAACAGCGGACTCAAGGCAATTGCACAGGAGTACGGCAAAGATCATAATACAATTATTAACATCGTGAGTGTTCAGGGCAGAAAGAAGATCGTGGAAGAACTTAACAGTGGAAACACATCTGCTGATCTCGTAGTTATCGAGAAGGAATATCCGATCTTCAATCTGAAAGGATTGACCGCACTCGATAAAAAAGGGCTCATTGATAAGAGTGAGGAGTTATACACCGCTGAAGCGGATCTGGTGGTATCACCGAAGAGCTCAATCCAGTCAGTTCAGGATCTCAACGGTACGAAATATGCTGCAGTGGATCTGGTGAATTATCACATGCCTGGTGGTTGCCTTGCAAACTCGGTGCTGACTGCAATTCCGGCAAAGCCAGAAGTAGTAAACCAGTCCGGAATTGATAAGATATACCAGGCAGTAGAAAACTCCTCAGCTGATGCAACAATCCTTTGGAAATCTGACTATAACGCACAGAAGAAGAACCAGGGTGAGTTAAAGGCGATACCAATTCCTGAATTTAGTATGGATAATTATATTGCAACCCTGAAGAACTCTGCAAACAAAGACGAAGCAGCATTGTTCATGGACTATGTAATTGCTCACAAGGATGAGTTTGCAGAAAAGTAATGATCTCATCCCCTTTTTTGCGTTCATGTATAGTAGATACAAATATTCGGTTCATCTTGGTCGGCATCTTACCATCATTCCGCAAGAGTGATTACTACTGCATAAAATAGTGACAGATTGCTATCAGAAATCGTAACGCGAAATACATAGTTTTAGAGGTGAATCATCTCCCCGCTTCGTATTTTTTCTCTCCATGTGGTCCATTGATCATCAATCGTTTGAATATATCTCACCGAAGCCCGTTCTTCTTCATCTGGATAAATAATCCCTGCTACTCCTCCATCTTTGAAAAAGAGGCGGCGTGATCCCATCAGGGCAAGGACGGGGTCATGTGTAGCAATGAAGGTAATCTTTCCCTTTTTTACAAGCAGATCCAATGCGTTCCTTCGGTTAACTCCGGCATTCTCTATCTCATCGATCAACACGATAGGAGATGGACAGAGGAGTGCAGTATCAGCGATCATAAGGGCGCGTGATTGTCCTCCACTCAATTGAGTCAGAGATGCATCCGGAGAGAACTGTTCTCCTGATAATTCATTGGCAGTTTTAAGGATGGCTTCAACAACCTCATCCGGGTTTTCAACCAAACGGGATTCAGCATGGATGGAAATAAAATCCCGGACTGTGAGATCGACAACAAAGTTCATCTGTTGTGATAGTTGGGCAATGAGGCCGATTGCCCCACATCGGTCGCTAGAGGAAGGAATCATCCCGTTGATAAGGATCTTTCTGCCTGATGGGGTATCTCCCTGGGCCAGAGACTCTATGTCTCCAAGCATCCGGCTTTTTCCTGAGCCAGTTGGTCCTACCAGACAGATGATATCACCTGGATAACATGTGATTGAAGAAGGCTCTGTAACTCCTGATTTACCCTTTCCTCCAATTATTGTCAGACTCGTTACTTCTGAAGATAATAAGGAAGAGCGTTCACCCGCATCCTTCGGAAGATCGATGTCAGATGTCATAATTCCATCCGCTTTACATTTCCCATCTGATAATCCCTTCCGATTCTGGTTTCACCAAGGCAATAAGAGCAAAGTGCTGCTGGCATTGCAAACCTGAGGGAAGAGTCATTCACAGTCTCAATATCAGGAATTTTCGAGAGTCTCCCTACCAACGGAAGCACACCCTGACCTGTCAACCCATTCATTTTTATGATTGTGGCAGAGGGATTAGCCCTTCCGGCGCGAAAGGCGAAGACTTCACGTTCTGCCTGCGATACGATGTCACCTTTTGTTATCACAACCATATCTGCAAGCTTAAGCATGGGGCCTATCTTTTTGGGAGTATTGATCCCACTGAGCATATCGATAATACAGATACCAAAGACCCCCCTGATGTGGGGTGAGCATCTGCTGCATAATCCTGCACTCTCTGTAATTAAAATATCAAACTCTTCTTTCTGGCCCCATATTACGCAGTCTTCGATATTTGTGACAAAAAAGTGATCCGGACAAAGATTTCCGGCAAGTCCTACTCGGACAGGGATTCCTGCGTTCTGGTAGATATCCTGATCTCCTGGAGAGATACAGTCGAACTTTATAACACCAACCGATAAATTCCCTTTTTTTAATTCACGAATCAGGTGGAGGATAACGGAGGTCTTCCCTGATGATGGTGGCCCGGCAACAGTTACGAGTTTCATGGCGATTTTCCATAAAACAACCTGGAAAACTCAGATGATACGAGATCAATCTCTGCACCGAGATCATGGGTCGAGATATACTCCCATCCAATCCAGTTGAACCGGGCATGAGGATCTGCACAGGGTGGAACACCGGTCATGCTTGGGAAGGAGGCATTACTCAGTATTGAACCGGTTTTTTCACCAGCGAGAAATGAGATCAGGGGGTCTAATTCAGGCGGGTGTTCGCGTTTTACAATCATGGTAACCGGGCTGACTATTGGCCCCTCTTCAGGCCAGATGATCGAGACATCATCTGACTTTTCTGCAAGTCTTGCAAAGAAGAGGGGAAGAATGGAGATCGGTGGAGCAGGGTGACGTCTGAACTTTGCCGCCTTCACCATCTCTGAAGGATGTGATCCTGTTCTGACAGTCTTTGCAAACTGTCTGACACCTTCTATGCCATATTCTGCATAGATTGAGAGAAGGACGGTCTCACAGAAAAAGCCGTCCTGGCCCCTTACCGTCAGAGAATTTTCATATTCGGGCTTTAATAAGTCACTCCATCTTTCTGGTACATCAAGATCTCCAAGCCGTGTATGATCCACCATCAGGACCTCAATGTTTGCTCCGATTACTGAATACTGGTGTTCTGGATCCTGAAGATCAAGGTTATGATATGGAGACCTCCCCTGCTCTATTGGATCAATAAATAGGTTTTTATTCCTGAATTTGTCAAAGAAACTCTTGAAATAATATCCATTCAATCCGGGTGAGATGACAATATCAGGCATCTGCCTGATATCAGTAAACTGTTTTACTGAATCATAATACGATAACTGATTATTTGCATTTGATTCAAGAAGATAGGTAAATGGAGGATTACTATCCCACGTGTTGGATAGTAACTCAACAAATGCCATATCAAAAGGAACCTTGACCGGGCAAGGAAGAAGGGCTAGAAAATTTATATCGTGCTGATCGTAGTTACGTTCAACAAGAGACGATGATGGTGTAGTACCCCGGTCAGGGAGTTGTTCCTCCAGTAACGTAATAAACCCGGTCTTATCGATCTGACGTTGTTTTAAAAATGCTCCGAGATGAATTCCAGCTTCTGGTGATTCTTCATCAATCTCCAAACCATAATGCCTGAAAACCTTTCTTGTTTCAGGGAACCTTGTTACTATCTCGCGTACTGGTATGTTTGGAGTTATCTGAATTCTGGATGTGGGGGGGTTATGATCGGACATGGTCTGGACCTGATGATATCATGTTGAATACGTACTCATGAAAGGCATACTCATATTAAATGAAAATCATCTGTTGGACATGAAATCTGACTTTGTAATACTAAATACTCACATTAAATAAGGAGACCATTTGTGTTAGGCAGTAACTTGCGTTATTTTGTAATGATGTATTAATTTTAACTTCTTATTTGTATATGGTATTCGGTAGTTTTAATTTATCTAAAAAAAGGTAGTATGTATTTGCTATAACGAAAAATTGAGGTTCTTCTAATAAGAAGAAAATTAGTAAGACTGCAGTCCAGATTCTGTCATTATGTCCTTTACATCACTATCTGTCAGGTCATAGTGATAGAACTTTGAGTAAAACTCTTTGGTGAGGGACGTAATGTCAATCTCCTTGAATTCATCCGGATAGAGTACTTTAGCAACCCATGGAATACCGATAACCGTGTTGACGCATGGAGGACGATCAAACCAGCCTAATGGATCACTTGGAGCGAGATATACCTGTTTCTCCTGAACTGCTTTTATCTTCTGCCAGTTTGGATCAGAGTATATTTCACTGTAGAATTTTGGTTCTCTGACGATAATCACGTCCGGGTTCCATAAGATGACATCC
This sequence comes from uncultured Methanospirillum sp., assembly GCF_963668475.1. GTDB lineage: Archaea > Halobacteriota > Methanomicrobia > Methanomicrobiales > Methanospirillaceae > Methanospirillum. The sequence goes on along the minus strand of NZ_OY764544.1, from coordinate 1,470,193 downwards.
TCGATATTTACCGGAGTTTCTCCCATTCCGCCCTTTACTGCAACCTTAGAGGCGACATTAATTCCACCACAGAGATTGATGAGCTGAACATGTGAGTTGTCTGGTTCGGTCTTCAGACCGTCAACACCCTCGGCATAGTAGACCTTCTTCCTCTTATCCTGGGGGATGCTCTGTGCTTTATCCTTAACCGTGTTGTAGATAGAAGTGTAGAACGTATTAAGTTCCTCTGCCTTTGTCTTGGCATCTCCTCCAAGTATCTCTCCCATGAATTTTACTGATGGTGTATAATTGTTGACATCAGTGCTATCAGCAACCTCAATCAGTGAAAAGGGGTTGAGGTTCTTCTGTCGCTCATCAATCGTCTCCTGATAATTTCCTGTTCGGGTAAATCCTTCAAATATGGCATCAGGATTCATGGACATAAAGGTCTCATAGTTTCCAGTCAAGCCCCCATACCATCCGCCGACTACCGGGAGATTTTTGTACTCATCTTTCATGTATTTTTTAGTACTGGCACTTGTCTGCCATCCCAACAGTTTTTCAGGAGCAAGCATGTATACAAGGTTGCTTGTTGGGGGATAGGTTGTCAGTACGTGGTTGAGAGTACTCGGAATTGTCAGTGTTCTCCCGTCCATATCTGTGATCGTTTTTGTACTACCTGATCCTGTATCTGCTGCATAACAACCAGAGATACTAACGATCGCAATAATAGTAACCAGGCAGATCAGACAACGTAAACTCATCCTTCGGGATGGCCCTTTGACAATAGATTCAATTATTCTCATACATATCATTTTCTCATGCATTTGTCCAGAGGAACATGGAGCACAATAACCAACTGAACTGAATAGGGTTTTAGGTGTTGCTATTTAACTTTACTGAATTATATGTAATAAATAATTACTTTTTAATGATATTTCAAGTTTCACACTTCTTGATATGCAACAGAATGGAAGTTTATATAGTGAGAGTGGTAAAGACATTTTTCGCAAATAGGATTATGAAGGGCATTTACACTTAAATTCATGAAAGAGGGGGTATTACCCATCCTCAATCCTCTTTTTTTGTAAAACAATAATTTATCAATACTAATAAGTAATATGATTATATTCAACTAATATGCCAATTATTCGTTGAATTTATATCTCATAAGGTGATCTGTATGAATCTGACACGGAATTCTCTACTTCTATTAATTTTCATGGTATTGGGATGTGTCTGTATCTCTCCAGTATTTGCAGATACATCAGCGTCTAAAACCGTTGTAGATATGGGTGAAAAAACAGTTGCTGTTCCATCTGATGTACAGCGACTGATCATCACCTGCTATGGTGGAGCAACTCAGGAAGTTGCTGTGATGGGAGGGAAGGATACGATCGTTGCACAACCCCCTCAGAAATTTCCGGTTTTTATCAAGATGTACCCGGACCTTGCCAAGGTTCCTAATGTCGGTTCATTTGATGAACTGAACATGGAGTCTATCATGAAGATGAATCCTGATGTTGTCATCAACAGTGTAACTGCATCAAAGGGCAACTCAAAACTTGAGGAAAATTCTATTCCTGTAATTCAGGTATATACCGGAAAAGCAACCCTTGACAACATTTACAACGAATTCAGAATGGTTGGAAACCTCCTGAATTCTCCAGAAAAGGCTGAAAAACTCATAGCCTACTGGGACAAAGAGAAAGCACTTCTGAACGAAAGGATCAGCACGATACCGGATGGTGAGAAGAAACGTGTCTACTACATGCTTGGTGGCCCACTCCATACAAATGGAGATAAATGGTGGGGTCATTCATTCGTTACGATAGCAGGTGGAAAAAATGTTGCAGATGGTATTGGTGATGTTCGTGATATCAATGCAGAACAACTCTCTCAATGGGACCCCGATGTTATCATAGTAAGTGCGAATGAAGGTTCATACGTGAGTGATGAGGCTATTGCCCAGAATCCTCAGTTGGCAGGATTAAAGGCAGTGAAAAATGGTTCCGTCTACCATATCCCGATCGGTGGTTTCTGGTGGGACAGGCCTTCTCCTGAGAGCCCTCTTGGTTTCCTGTGGCTTGCGAAAACATTGTATCCTGATAAATTTGCTGATATTGATATGGCAAAAGAGACCAAAGACTTCTTTAAGGAGTTCTATGGATATTCGCTCTCTGATGATGAGGTAAAAGAGATCCTGGCTGCAAAAGATCCATCAGCATAGGATCTGTATCGATCAGTAGATCAGCTGCTGATTTCATCATCACTCACTCTCTTTTAAAATTCTATATCCCTTTGTGTATCCCTCTTTTTTGTTGAGGAAGGTTTTTGCCCAAAGGTTTACAATCGTGAATAGAAGGGATTAAATAGTTATTTTATTGACAAAATGAAAATGTTAAGTTCTTACTATCTCAATAGGTACCTATCTGGGTGGATGGTTCCATCTGGGATGATTACAATGAGATTAAATCCGTATACAATATTATTGGTCTTTTTAGCCATTATTGGGATGATGTGTATGGCTCCGGCCATTGCCGACACTGCAGGGACCCACACTGTCACAGATATGAGTGGCAGTGAAATTGTTGTCCCTAATGACATTCAAAAAATTCTGATTGCATGTCAGGGAGGAGTAGCCCAGGAGATCGTGATATTGGGAGATCCAAAAAGTGTTGTGGGCATGTCATCGATGAACCTTTTCCCGACATTTGTAAAGATGTTCCCAGAACTCAAAACTCTCCCTGATGCAGGAAGTTTCGATGACCTGAATATGGAGACGATCCTCAAACTCAAGCCTGATGTGGTTGTCAATAGTGTAACTGCAAAGAAAGGCAATCCCAAGATCACAGAGAATGGTATTCCGGTGTTCCAGGCCCTGACCGGAAAGGCAACGGCTGATACGATATACAATGAGTTCAGAGCTTTTGGTGGTCTTCTTCATAACGAGAAAAAAGCAGAAGAACTGATCTCCTACTGGGATGAGAAGAAGCAGTTCATCAATGACAGGCTGAAATCAATTCCTGACGATAAGCGGAAAACTGTCTTTTATGCATCAAACAAGGATCTCGGTACTGACACCAGCTGGGGTGTCTCCTATGTCAGTACATCTGGAGGTAAAAATGTTGCAAAAGATCTTGGTGATGCAAAAGTTAACCCTGAAAAACTTGCAGAATGGAATCCTGATGTCATCATCGTGCAGGGAAGTACAGATGGAAAGTACCCGGACAAGGACATCATAAACAACCCACAGTTATCAGGCTTATCAGCCATAAAAAATGGACAGGTATTTAATGTGCCAAACGGCGGTTTCTGGTGGTGTCGTCCATCCCCTGAGAGCCCACTTGGATTCCTCTGGCTTGCAAAGACCCTTTATCCGGATGTCTTTGCAGATGTGAATATGAAAGACGAGATGAAGACATTCTTCAAGAAGTTCTATCGGTACGATCTTTCAGATGAAGATGCAGATGCAATCCTCTCTGTGAACAAATAGGCGGTTGTTGTTGTGATTCCGTCATCTTTTTTATTATCTACTCTTCATTTTCCTGAAGGATATAAATCGCTAGATCAGATAACATCAGGATACAAACGACATATGATCCTGATAAGTGCATTAAAGATCGGGCTTTTTAATCATCTGGAGAAGACTGGTGGATCAACAAGGGAAGAACTTGTTACATCCCTTCCTCTCTGTGGAATGCTCAGTCGAAGTTACCTGAATGCACTCTCGTCAATGAATCTTCTTGTTTCCAAGGGAGATGTGTATCAAAACACTCCTACTGCTACTGATTTTCTGGTTTCAACCAGTCCGTATTACCAGGGTGACATCATATCAGGTGCATCAATGGCCGGATCGCGATGGGATCTCCTGACTGAAACGATTCAAAGTAGTGATGGAATTGTTCCCTCTGCAGGTCCCGGACCTTCCCCGCAGTTTTTGAATATGATCGCCCAGAACTCTGTCAGGGGAGAGGCACAAAGTCTGATCAGATGGATCGCAGATCTTCCTGGGTTTTCATCATGGGAAAGGATGCTTGATATCGGTGGAGGACATGGGTTGATCAGTATCGGACTCTGTCAGATGAATCCCGGACTGCATGCTACCATCCTGGATCAGCCTCATATCATGGGATTAACTCAGTCATGGATCTCACGGTTCGGTATGGAAAAGCAGATTGTTGGGAAACCCGGTGATATCAGAACTGAATCGTACCAGCCTGAGTATGATCTCATTCTTATCTCTCATCTGCTGTACAAGTTCAGAACAGATCTTGACGAGATATTCAGGCTTGTAAGCACGGGTATGAAACCCGGAGGTGTTCTGGTCTTAAATCATTGGTTCTGTTCTTCTGGATGCAAATCTATTCAGGATCCGATCCTGGATCTTGAGATGTCCCTTCAGAGTGCCGGTCATCCTCTCTGTCATCCTGAAGCATTTGAGGAGTTATTTCAAAAATACGGGATGAGTTGCATTAAAACCGGATCCATTCAGACCGCTTTCGGACCATCACAACTACATGCTGCAAAGAAACTATAATGATGTCTATGAATACATCCATGATTGATCAAGAATCCAGGGATGGGGAGAACCCTCTCTCTTCATCAGTATCAGATGAGACCCTGTACACATCAGGCTCTATTTTGGAAGAGACAAAAACGCGACTAATTGAGAGGTACGGAAGTGGCCTCTCTGATCTGACTCTCGAACGAGTTGTTATCGGTATATTCTATACCGGGGTAAAACTCTCAAACGGTGCTTCTGGGATATGTTTCACCCCGATAAAGGATATTCCTGAATCAGTCTGTTGTCCTTCATCAGCAAAGGCAATGCCACGTGCAGGCAGGCTCAAGGGCATGCATGTGACTGATACCTTTGAGTACCTTACACAGCATGCACCGATCAAGCGTGCAATTGCCATTGCTACCCTGAATGCCCTGTCTGAAGGTATCTGGCAGGCAAATCCTCAAGAAGGTGCCGGTTTTTATAAGATTCGCGAAGGGGATGATATCTTTGCTGATATACACCTCGAGACTGTCAAAAAAGCAGTTGTTGTTGGCGCCCTCATCCCTGTTATCAAACATCTGAAAGAACATACCATCCCGTACAGAATCGCTGAACTGGATATCAGAACCCTGAAATCAGAAGAGTTGCCTTTCTTTGTAAGTCAGGAGGATTTTCCGATTGAGGTGTCAACCGCTGATCTGGTGATCATATCCGGGACAACACTCATTAACGATACACTTGAGAGTATCCTCAAATTGTGCAGTCCCAGTGCATATATCATCATCATTGGTCCGACTGCTACCATGCTCCCTGAGAGTTTTTTTTCAAGGAACATCTCGATGCTTGCTGGTAATCGCGTTGTTGATCCTGATGAGATACTTGATGTTTTAGTTGAAGGCGGATCTGGGTATCACTTTTATGGCCATTCATCAATGAAAGTAATAATCCAGAGACAATAACCCAACTTTTATAATTTAGGGATACGAAGGGACACAGACGTTCCGTTTTGCTTTATCTATGAAATGTACGCCTATTGTTATGTTATATGTCTCCTCAAGTGAGTGTTCGGTTACCACTTCTTCTGCCTGTCCAACCTGGGTGACAACTCCGTTCTGCATAATACCGACCCTGCATGAGAGCAGAAAAGTATGATCTGGGTAATGGGTAGACATAATTATGGAGATTGTCCTCTCATGAGCAAGTTTATCCAAAATATGAAGAATACGTACCTGGTTTCCAAAATCCAAATGGTTTGTTGGTTCATCAAGAACAAGGAGTGAAGGTTCCTGCGCTAGAGCACGGGCGATCATAGCAAGTTGACATTCCCCTCCACTGATTCGGTTAACCGGTGTATCCATGAGGTGTTCAATGCCAACACTCTTCAGAGCCTCAACCGCAATCTCCTTATCCCTTTTACCCGGACGTGAGTATGCGGAAACATGGGGTGTTCTGCCGAGAAGGACCAGTTGAAACACACTGAATGGAAAGACAATTGTGTGGGCCTGTGGAACATAGCCGATCATTTTTGCACGTTCCACCCTGTCCCATTGTTCAAGGTCTCTTCCATGTAATGTTATTGTTCCCGATCTGAGAGGAAGAATTCGTGCACAACACTTGAGTAATGTCGATTTACCAATCCCGTTCGGCCCAAGAATGCAGAGAATTTCTCCTTTTTCAAGAGAGAAGGAGACATTGTGAAAAATTTCCTGCTGTGCATTATACCCGTAGCCTGCATCTGAAATCGTAAACATTATGTCCACCCGACGTCGCGTTTTGCCATAATATATGCAAAAAATGGAACCCCGACTATCGCCGTAAGGATGCCGAGTGGAATCTCGGCACTTGTTGCATTCCTGGCAATATTATCGATAAGGATCAGATATGCTGCTCCAAGAAAGAAAGAGACAGGTATTAACCTGGCATTGTCCGGACCTACAAGCATTCGGCCCAGGTGAGGGATCACAAGTCCAATCCATCCTATTATTCCACAGATACAAACGCTAAATGCTGTTATCAATGTTGAAATAAGAATAAGGATATATTTCAGTCTTGTTGTATCAATTCCCAGAGTACCTGCCTCTTCATCACCTAAGGAGAATGCGTTCAGACGCCAGCCGATTACCATACAATAGAGAGCCCCGGGAAGGATAAACGGAATAGCCAGAAGAATATCTGGCATTGATACTGCACTGAGTGACCCCATCAGCCAGTATGTGATGGCTGGCAGTTTGGAGGTCGGGTCAGCAACGTACTTGATAAGAGAGATGAGAGACGTGAAGAGAGAACCCATAATTATTCCTGATAAAACAAGAACCAGAATCGATTCTCCCTTGTAGATCTTGGAGAGGGTAACTGCAAAAACAACTGAAACAAGACCAAAAACAAACGCAGATGCCTCGATCATCAGGATTGGAAGGGAACAAAGAATAGCAATTGCAGCTCCAAAGCCCGATCCGGAAGATACACCCAGAATATCCGGAGATACCATCGGGTTACGAAAAAGACTTTGATATACTGCCCCGGCTACTGATAGTCCTCCCCCGATGAGAAATGCACCGATAATTCGTGGAATTCTTATGTTGAAGATTACATTTGCCTGAGCCTCTGACCAGGTCTGGTCTGCATGAGTGATTGGAGAGAAGAGAATCGTGAACACCGTAACCGGATCAAGAGCGTACTGCCCGATGAAGAGTGATACTATGGCGAGAATAAAGGGAGATAGAATAATAAGTCCAATTTCTGTAGGGATGGTGAAACGTTTTAGTATGTTGTGCGGGGGCACGATCATTTGTTATAATTTTTACTTTTAATTTGTTTATAGTTAATTATTTAATAGAAATAATCCCGTGTAATTAATTGATGAACTAGGAATATGCTCCATATGTTCAATATATCGACCTGTGGATACCACTTTGATGTTTTATATAAATAGTCCGAAAAAACTGAGCCGATTGTGTAATAATAATAATCGATCAGGCAAGATTAAACCGATATTTAACGACTCTGTTGCATCATAATCGAAAGGCATTATTAATGTAAGTATGTTACATAATAATTTGAATAGATTATTTATTGTTAATTTCATAAGTACATCTTGCATTTTTTTAGTTCGTTGAGTGAAGAGGAAGATTAATGGTAAATAAATGGTCTTATGCTCTCCTGGTTGGTCTACTACTATGTATAGCAGTAACTCCCAGCGTATTTGCAGATAATACCCGGACTATCACTGATATGACAGGCCGGACGGTTGTTGTCCCATCGGACATTAAAAATGTCCTGTGTGACTGGATGCAGACGGTTGTCGTCGTTTATGGGGTTGCTCCAGATAAGCTTGAAGCCTGGCCTTCAGCCATGGCACAATCAAATGATACAAAAGAATTTTTCCCTGAAAAATATGGATTACTCCCGATTGTTCCCGGATGGAAAGGAGGAAATGGAGAAGGTGGCAACTATGAAACCTTCATCTCAAAGAAACCTGATGTTGTGATTGTAAGTTATTATCCAAAGACTTCAGGCGATACAACAGCACTCTCTCTTGTGTCAGAACGACAGGAAAAATTGGCACCAATCCCCGTTGTCGCACTTTCAGACACCATGAACATTACGAACTCCCCTGCTCTTATTCAATTTATGGGAGATCTTCTTGGCGAGCAGGATCAGGCCAAGGACATGATCGGGTTCTATAATCGTGTTGTTGATACGGTAACACAGAAAGTTGCGTCTATTCCTGAAGATAAGAGAGTAAAAGTCTACTACTGTATTGACAAAGATGGTCTTAGTACATCAGGCAGGTTGTATTCGGACCTTATTGAACTATGTGGTGGTATCAACGTTGCAACATACGGAAACCTGAGCGAGGCTGGGCTTTCTGCGGGTTCTGTCCCCAAGGTTTCAGTGGAACAGGTCTTAACATGGAATCCTGATGTTATCTTTGCTGAAGACCAAAGTTTCTGTTCCAAAGTAGTGACAGATCCGGCATGGATGGATATAAATGCAGTTAAGAATGGAAGAGTATATCATGTTCCAAAGACTGGTTTTTCATGGTTCTGTTGTCCGCCAGGAATTAATAGGATCATAGGCATACCCTGGGCTGCGAAAATGATGTACCCTGACCTCTTTATGGACATGGATCTAGAGGAGCTGATCAAAGAGTTCCATACGGTCTTCTATCACAAATCGCTCTCTGATGATCAAGTTCTGAAAATCCTCAATTCATGAGTTTTGATATTATAGAGAAAAAAGGTTGCAAGACCCCTCATTTACTGTAATGAGAGGCTAAAAAATCTAAAAATTTTTATTTTTAAGGTTTCAGGTACTCTACCCTTGTGATTGCTTCTGGAGCCTGACAGAGACAATATCCGTTTTCAGCTCCCTTATGAATCAATTTTACTCTTTCGGGGTCTGTTACGATAAATCCGGCAATATCTGTGACTCCGTAATCAAAGAATACCGAAGACAGGGTCGTAGCCATACCCGTGATAATTATCCCGGTAGCATTCTCTGAAAGTTCCAGGAGACGTGGCATATTCTTTTCAGGAATGGCCGAGCAGGTCAGAAATGCATAGTCACATTCAGGGAGTAAAAATTCACAGGCAGAGAATGGGTATCCTGAATCAGAATAACATCTCAGTGGAGCATCCCATTCAATGACACTCAGGTCGCATACCGGAGCAAACAGTTCATCAAGTAGTCGTGAATATCCTACAACACAGACTTTTTTATCCTTTACAAGGTTCTGATATTTAATGAAGGGATCTTTCAGACGGGTCTTGAGTTGATCATTGACATTCTTTGAGGCTGCAATCTCAATTCCTGCTTTTTTTGCAATTTCAGGATGGTTGTAATATGCGTTGAGTGCAGCATGACCTACTGCTGCCTCACGAAAATTCCATGATTTCACGCATGATGCCACTTTCTTAAGTGACATACCTATCAGGTTTCCAGTTAACGTAGAGGCACGATGACTATAGTAATCACGGAAGTTTGCAAGGCCTATGCCACCATTTGCTTCAATTAATGTTGCACCTCCACCAACAATGAGTTCGTCAACAATAATATCGTCAGGGATTCCTTCAATCAATGCATCATATAATTCCCACATAATTTAATTCTCCATAAATTTCGGAATGCTTTCATTTGCGACTATCCCTCCTCCCCTGAGCTGATTACGGATGTCAAGGAGGACAGAATCAATTGCTTCAATCTTCTGGAGTGTAACTCCCTCATCTGCTGCAGTTTCAATAATTTTTGCGATGCCGCCGTTTTTTATGACAATCCGTTTATCTGCACGGAGGGCTAGTAACGGATCGTGTGTCGACATCAGAACAATCTTTTCGTTTCCTACGAGGAGTTTGATAGCCTCCCGCCTGTCAATTCCCGCATTCTCAAGTTCGTCAATAAGGATAATCGGTGAAGAACTCAACAGAGCGGTATCGGCGATCATCAGCGATCGGGACTGGCCACCAGATAACTGGGTAACTTTCGTATCTAATGTAAACTTCTCTCCTGCCAGGGAATTGGCGATCATAAAACAGTTCTGTACGATATCTGCCGATCCGGTAATCATCCGGCTTTTGGCATGCATCTCTAAAAACTCCTGAACTGTCAAATCCATGACAAAGTTCATGTTCTGCGAAAGTTGGGCAACCAATTTCCCTCCTGTAGTAAACCTCTTTGTGAAATCAGGAACCAAACCGTTAATGAGGATCTGCCTTTTGGTTGGAGTATCTCTCTGGGCGAGACATTCTATATCCTCAAGTAACCTGCTTTTTCCTGCACCTGTAGGGCCTACAATACTTACAACCTCACCGGGTGTGACGGTCAACTCAATCATCTCTGGTTTTCCCTCTTTGTTACGTCCACCAAGGATTGTAATGGAGGTTATTGCCTCAATTGGATCTTCTTTGCTTGAAAAGGCTTCAAGAAACGAACAAAAGTGAGAGATGACCTCGGCCCGATCTAACCCGAATTCAGAGAGTATGTCCTCATCCACATCTGTTAAAATATCTGGAAGAGTTTTGGTCTCATCAACATGTTCAAGTCTGATGTTGGCAAGGTAATCAACAGCCAGAGGATACCTGCGCAGGATATCTCCAATCGGTACTGTAGATATCTCAGTCTCAATATCGTGGTCGGTCATGCGTCGTCAAACACCATCCTTTTTACCATTCCCATCTGGTATCTCTCGCCGATAAGGGTCTCGCCGGTACAGTACGAACAGATTGCGGCAGGCATGGTAAATCTGATCTTTCGTTCACGAAGTGTTTGAATATCAAGTGCATCCTGCCAATACCGTGAGAGAATAAAGGCTCCCTGTCCGGTAATCCCGTTTACAAATAATACAATCGCCTGAGCATTGACTTCACGGATATTGAAGGCAAATACCTCGCGTTCAGCCTGAGAGACAATGTCACCTTTGGTGACAACGATAATATCTGCATATTTCAGCATTGGGCCTATCTTTCTCGGTGTGTTTACGCCCGAAAGGTTATCGATCACGCATATCGATAAGATACCGTTCACATGTGGTGAGCATCGATTACAAAGGCCAGCACTTTCAGTAACGAGGATTGAAAACTTCTTCTTCATTCCCCATTCTACCGCCCCTTCTACATTACTGACAAAATGATGATCAGGACAGATCTTTCCTGAAAATGTGGTCTGATTTGGTATATGGTGTTCGTTATATCGCTGGTGGTCAAATGAGGTAAGTGAATCAAATTTTACAACCCCTACGCTCCCTTCAGGAAGATCAAGGGCGACTATACTCTTTATAATAACAGAGGTTTTTCCTGAAGATGGAGGGCCTGCTACGGTAATTAGTCTCATGAAATTTCTGTTTTATAATTAGGAATGTCAATATATAATGGCAGCTAAAAATTAAAAGTTTAATATTGTGATCGTAATTACCATGTGGCGTGTTTAATCCTTCTTCATTTGACTTTTAACAGGAACTATTTCGCAGGTACTGTGGATAATAATCCTCATTATGATCTGACTGATAATGATTATCAGATGATCCTGACAAGTTCAGGGAGCAAGGACACATCATAATACACTTCCTCCTTCTTTTTCTACAATTTTTCCTGGTTTCCTATCTCTCTCCTTTACGTGCTACGGTATCTCACATCAATGGATATCAACTTGTAATCGGTAGCCAGAGGATCGAAAAAATAGTGAAGATCTGACTGGTAAAGATCATCGATCTAATAATTTAATAATAGAGGTCTGTTATCCCAACTTCAGCAAGCAATGGCCCTGCAATTGGTATAGTATTGCAATATTCCATCCGGTTCTCATACTTCACAGCCGTATGGAGGAACCAGGGCTTTTTATAGGTCGGAACACGGGAGATATGAATTCCCCCAATTCGGTTACCTCCACCTGCATTCACCCATACCGGAATATCATCATAACTCCATCCTGCTGCTGGTCCTATATCGATAGTTCTCAGAATCAACCTCATAACTGCGATGATTCTTGCGCCTTCGATGGTTGAACAACGGGGGTGATTCTCCAGAGGGGTCCCTTTATTTGGGAAAAACCGACTGACGTACACACTCTCCAGGTTTTCATACTGTTTTACATGAAAGATGAAATCTACATAATCCTGATACCGGGAAGGTTCCAGATTCAGCCCGGCAAGCATACCGGTTCCAAGTCCAAGTCCAAGATCATTGATCTGCCGGGCGAGTTCTTTCTTCTTTTCAAGGCTATCTCCTGCTTTAAACTGTGAGAATAAGGCTGGATTAATGACCTCAAATGAAGAGCCGATCTTTGTTACCCCTAGATCCTTCAGAGCGAGAAGGGAGTCCATGGAAAGGCCTGCACCGACATTCACCGTAATCTCTGAGTCTGATATCTCTCTGATCTTCTCAACTATGGAGACCACATCACTTCCATCACTCTCAAGAGTCGTTCCGCCGCTCAGGTGAAAGTTTGTGATCCCGTGTTCATTCAGATATCTGACCCCGGTCAGGATCTCATCTATTGTTAAGGCATTGGATGGTTTTACCCAGTATGGGCAGTATGAGCAGAGGGGATCCAGAGTACATGGGAGAATGGTAGCAACTCCCCCGCTCCATTGAAATCTTCTCCCTTTCTCCTGATCTCTGACAAATGCTGCAGTCTTAAATAACTGCTGTGCTTTTCCGTAATTTTCTGTCTCTGTAAACAGAAAGAGTGCTTCTTCAGCTGTTATCTCCTCAGTTTCAGATCGCTGCAAAATGTGCTCAAATGAGAAATCCATATCCATTCTCATGAATTCTTCATGGCAATCTGTTCATCAGTCAGATCAGAGTTCTTGTAAAATTTCTGGAAGAAGTTTCGTGCCTCTTTCGGGATATCAAAGGACATCTGATCGGGATACAATGTTTCGGCAACCCACATGAGCCCTAAAATCGATGTAATTCCATCCGGGAACTCATACTTTGGTACGCAATACACTCGGTTATTCTTCATTGCCGCAGTGTCCTTCCATACCGGATCGCTCATGATCTCAGTAGAGACATTGGTATTCTGTGCGATGATAACATCGGGATTCCACTTGATAATATCTTCAATAGAGATTGTAATTCCTTCGTTCGTCTGGTCACCACTCAATGAAACTGCATCTGCATAGGGGATACCTCCGGCATCTCTCACGATAGATGACATAATAGTTGCAGAACCGGGAACTGTTTCAGGAGCACTTCCTGTATAAAATACCTTCAGTTTTTTATCTTTTGGAATCTTTGAACTTGCATCTTTGACACGGCTGAGAACGTCATTCCAGTAATCTGCAAGCTCATTCCCTTCGTTCTCATTGCCAAGGATTTTCCCCATCAATCTAAATGAAGGTTCATAGTCCTCGATTGTATCTTTTTTTACCGTGACAACCGGAATGTTGAATATATCCTGTTCTTTCTCAACATTTGGATCCTTTGTCATAGAGATAACCACATCCGGTCTGAGTGAGATCACCTGCTCATTATTAAGCCCTTTAAAATAGACTCCTGTAACCGGAAGGCTCAAAAATTTATCCTTATCACTTTTTGACATGAGATAGGCTCTTGTTTTGGATACCATGTCAATACTAACCAGCTTATCCGGGGCAAGGCGCCAGGCCATATATGTTGGAATTGGGTGCAGACAGGTGATGTTGGTTATCGGATCAGGTATGGCTACTTCTCTACCTGCGAGATCGGTAACTGTCTGAGTGCCAACCTGACCGGTGTTTGTTGATGCTGCGAATGCGTTAGGTATGCTGAGAATCACAAAAATTAAAAGAATTGCCATTCCCAATCCAATTTTTCTTACATGTGAACTGTGCTTCATGTGTACCTCGATATTATAAAACTGATGAATGATCTGAAACAGGTAAAATCGAATGAACGTATCAACATCTCTTTAGCAGTTGTGTATCAAAAATGTCATTAGAATCATTCTTTTGGTGATTGATGACATGAATTGACGGTATGCTCTTGATGGTTGGTTCTGATCCTCGATCAAGCATCACTCATATGTCTATCAATGTAAATAAAATAATATATGGTATTCTACAATGGTAATTGTATTGAATTGACATAGGTACGTTTTGAAAATTGATCTGATTTTGTGTGTGGATAAGAATAGTGCCTGATCTACCGATATCAGGGATCACGCATTTCAGTATTCTCTTTAAAATATGGGAGGACTCCACCCCTGATTGAGATCATAAACCATGATGTGTCGAGAATGGATACCTTTAGGAGTGTTTGCAGTACTATTACGATATCCCGGCATTTGCAGAAGTGAACGCTTGAAGTGGAAGTACCTCCCCATTTACTCTCTACATCAATGGTATTAACATATTCGGTTTATCGACACAAAAAGTCAAAAAGAGTATATTCATCTTATCAAAAATTAAAGATCTACTGTTCTCATGATGAAGAAACTCCTGATGGTAATCCTGATTCTGACGATGTGTGCGGCAACGTGCACAGTAGCATATGCGGATTCAGGCGCGAATGAAAAGACAATCACAGATATGGAAGGAAGGACCGTCACAATTCCTGTTCCTCTCCAACATGTTATCACTGTTGGATCTGTCCCGGTACAGAACAGTTTCCTCTTTGCTCTAGGAGAAGGTGGCACGATCATTAATGATCTTCCTGAATCCTTTAAAAAACAGGGCAGATGGAAGTATCAGTATGTTTTTGCTCCTAATCTGCAGGGTGAACCGTCTATTCAGACAACGAACAGCCAGCCAAATGTAGAGGAGATCGTCAAGATGAATCCTGATCTCGTCTTTACAATGGATAAACCGACAGTGGATCTGCTTGAGAAGAGTGGTGTCCCTGTGGCTTATCTCTCCTGGGTGAATGACGATGATGTCAAAAAACTGATGACATTACTGGGCGATGCATACAACAAACAGGATGCAGCGAGTAAGTATCTGACGTTCTTTGATGATACCGTCAACAAGGTCTCTTCTGTTGCAAAAACCATCCCTGACAATGAACGCAAGAAGGTCCTGTACATCACATATAGTTCTAAGACCGTGCCTCACAAGATTGGTGACTGGTGGATCGAGAAAGCAGGCGGAATCAGTGTAAGCAATGCGACCCGTGAAACAGAGTCAATGAAAGTTGATGCTGAGCAGATCAACAAGTGGAATCCGGATGTTATCATTGTTTCAACTCCAAGTGAGATTGATGCTATCCAAAATGATCCTAAACTTGCTGATATAACTGCAATCAAAAACAAGGCTGTGTATATTCCACCGATGGGTGCACACACCTGGGCTAACCGTGGTATCGAGACGCCATTAACGGTGATGTGGGCAGCAAAAACGATCTATCCTGATAAATTTAAAGAATTCGATCTCGAAAAAGAGACCGGTGATTTCTACACAGAGTTCTTCGGGTATGATTGCACCCCAGATCAGATCAAAGATATTCTCAGTGGGAAAGCAAATTCCAATTAAATTCTTTTTTCGTAATAGAATTTCGTATCTTTTGGTAGGATTGAATTGTATTTTATATTCAACACCATTCTGTGTGGGTGGTATTGGCCTCATTATACAAGATGACAGGTACTCTCCATGAAAGGATTTGTTTGGTATCTTTCATCAACGAAGACCTATAAAAGGATCTCTGGGTGGATTTTTCCCTTAGTATATCCCCGGTCACCATCTCCCTAAGAGCCGTATACGCCATTCCATTTTTCGGTGAGAATTATCCATACATCCTCATTAATTTTAATATGGGTTACCTGTACAACCTATTAATCCCAATACGCTGACTTTAACTCAAACCTTAGGTGATCAGAATACCCCGAATATGTATCAACTCACAATTAATATCCCTTGATAGAGCAAAAGAGATTGTCCTCACCTCTTTTCAAACCAATGATGATAAAACAAGTATCCCGGTCCCTGACTCATGGGGATATGTCACCGCTCAGCCGGTATACTCACAGCGAACAAATCCGCCCAGTATACTTGCCGGACCTGATGGGATTGCCGTCCGAAGTGAAGAGACAGCTCCGGCAGGAACGGACAACCCGGTAGAGATCAGAGCATCGAGGGTGAACACCGGAATGCCCATGCCTATAGGATACGACGCTGTCATTCCAGTCGAAGAGATAACACCTGTTACCGATTCCACGTACCTGATCTACCGATCTGTCGCACCATATCAGAATACCATTGCACAGGGAATTGATATATCAGAGGGGGGTCTCCTCTTCGATAAAGGGCACTTCATCAGGCCTTTTGATATCGGTGCCATGCTATCATATGGGATTCTTGATATCATGGTCAGGACCTGGAAGGTGGGGATCATTGCAACAGGCGATGAGATAATATCACCGTACACAGTTCCACAACCTGGTCAGATAGTGGACAGCAACTCATACCTGATTGCAGCATTTCTGAAACAATATCGAGTAACGCCAGTGCTGTACCCCGCTCTGCATGATGATCCCGGGCGAATATCCGAAGTCATTGAGATGATCATGCAGGAATGTGACATGGCCCTGATCTTTGGAGGGTCTTCAGCAGGGTCAAAGGACTATACCGTTGATGCCATAGAACAGAGCGGGACTCTTCTCTTTCATGGTGTTGCAATGGGGCCTGGTAAACCTGTAACCCTGGCCCGGGTGAATGAAAAACCTGTGTTTGGAATGCCTGGCCCGTCAATTTCAGCCATGGTTGCACTTCATGAGCTGGTTGTTCCCCTGCTCATCCAATGGGGTGTGCCGATCTCTTCATCTTCCTATGTAACAGGTGTCCTTACCGGAAATGTCCCCTCAATTGAGGGGTTTGATACGTTCCGACTGGTGAAGATCAGGAGAGAGAACGGAAAGAATTTGATCACACCTGTTCCGCATGTATTCGGGCATATGATGGGGATCAGGGCTGATGCAGTCCTTCACAAAAAAGCGGGTTCTGATACCTCAGTTGAAGGTCAGGAGGTTGAAGTGAAGATGATAACGATACCTGCCAATATGGGGTACTGATAACAGGTTACGGAGAACCCAGAAAGAATACCGGTGGTTTCTCCTTCTTTCTCATTGATATTATCCACCTGATTGCAGATGAGCCCTTTATCCTGCAACCTTTTCTCTTCTTCCCATTCGTCTCCATCTCTCCTCGTGTCACCGCCAGTGAGACGATACTCTTCCTTGTACTCTGCAAAACAGACTGATCCAGAAATTCACTCACTAGTGACTGGGTGTACCACCCATCAGGGTCAATTGCAATAACTGATTGTATCTCTTCATCTGGTGAAGTATCAGGGTAAATTTTTTTTGAAACGCGAGGTGGTGGAGTCTGTGGCAGTAATTGAGGGGTTCTATCATGATACTCTGTATCGCTTGATGGACACGGGCACTTAACCTGTCCGTGCCCATCTATTCTATCTATCCTGTTAAGCTTTGCTTCCAGTACCTCGAGCCGCTCTTTTAGGATCGCGATCTCATCCCCTTCTGGAGAGCGCAAATCAGTACCTGAATCGATAAGGTACTGTTCAAGGGCCTCTTCGATCAGGCTACTCCTGCTTTTACGGGTCAGATACGCAAACCTGTTCAACTTCTCATCCATCTCTGGAGTGAGAGTGATATTGTATCGTCTCTTCATGTGTATATTGTGTATATTACACAAATGTTTTTTAGAAATCTGATGGTATTTGTCAGAATGCCAAATGTAATCCCCAATTTATCAAATTATACTTGATACTGTCACTACATTAAACTATCTGTGTAACCACAAGTATTAAACAATTGGAGGGAGATGATGTATTACCTGCCTTATATCAGGCAGCCAAAGAGGTAAAAAAATGAAGATCAGCGCTCGTAATGCACTCAAGGGAACCATCAAGTCCATCACCAAGGGTCCGGTCAATGCAGAAGTCGTCATCGACATCGGTGGCGGGAAACTTGTCACTGCCATGATCACTGCACATGCTGTCGAGAACCTTGGTTTAAAAGAAGGCAAAGAAGCATACGCGGTTGTCAAGGCAAGCGAAGTAATGGTCGCTGTCGATTAAATATATCCGGATTACATTCGGTCGATCAGTACAACACTTTTTTCCCGATATCAGATTGACGACCAGACCTGATACTACGTGCCCATAACCGGGTTATCTGGTTCTGGTGCCTATAAAGCAAAATATTATATATTCGAACTACGGATATTGAGTTATCAGGATAGGGAAATATAGGTAAATAATTCTTTGTTTGTAAAGACAGGAAAAATGATTACAAACGCCTGAATAAAATATTAATCAAATACCTGTTAATGTATCCAGTAACCTCATGATCCCTCAATAATCTGCAGGAGGATTTCAAACAACGTTGTGGGCTGGAAAATATCAGGGACGTGTCATATTCTCTACCAGGTCGGCAGTTTATCTACGTCCTCATAAATTTTAGGTTTCCATGAGAATTGACTGAACGGAACATATCCACACAAACAGGTATCTCATGCAGTTTCAAAATTATCCATTCTTTTACCTGATGTTTTTATCTGCAATAATATCAGGAATTATCGCATTTATCACATGGAATCGCAGGGATGTTCGTGGTTCAGGAACGTTCAGTTTCTATATGTTCCTCATCGCCTGGTGGTTATTTTTCTATGCCCTGGAGGTAACTGCACTTGATCCTTCCCTTCACATCCTCTATCTTAAGATAGAATATCTTGCAATTCCATGGATCCCGGCTTTTGTCATCCTCTTTGCATTAAAGTTTGGGGGATTTGATCGTCTTATCACCTGGAAGATCCGGGTGCTCATCTTCTTCATACCGGTCATCAGTTTTCTCTCATACTTTACCAATGAATACCATCACTGGTATTATCAGGCAGTAGACACCCTGACGATTGACGGACTGACAATAATCTCAATAACTCCGGGTTTTATGTATGATGTTCTGAGTGCATACATCTTCCTCTCTATTCTCTTCTGCTTAATCATCTTCATCTACATTCTCTATAATTCACCGAGAGTTTTTTTTATTCAGTCCTTTCTGTTTATCTGTGTCATAATCTCGCTCCTGGCGGGGTATGCGTATTATCATCTGATGCCCCGGTTGTATCCGGACTTTGATATTACACCCATTATTCTGGCATTTGCCGGACTCATTGTTCTTCTCGAGATATTTCAGTATCAGTTCTTTGATCTCGTCCATTTTCCCCATCGTAAGATCTTTGAGCATCTTCATGATGGCATCATTGTCCTGGATTCGTCAAACCGAATCCTTGAGATCAATAATGCAGCGATCTCAATCCTGCATCTTGAGAACGCTTCTCCTATCGGAGAAAATTTCAACAGGATTACAACATTTTTATCAGAGTCAGCTCCCAGCCTTACCGGCCCGGATCCTGTTCATACAACCATCCAGCATCAGTACGAAAAATGTTCCTATTTCTATGCAATCGACATGTATCCGGTTTTTGATTCTATTAAACGGCTGGAGTGCAGACTGATTGTCATGCGGGATGTCAGTGAGATAATACAGTCAAAGAATGCCCTGAGAGAAGCCGGAAAGAAACTAGGCCTCTTAACATCAATTACCCGTCATGATATCCTGAATCAGATCATGGTCATATCCTTCTATATTGATGATATCGCAAAGATTTCCGGTGACCAGCCCCATGCTGTGATATCAATTGCAAGGGTGAAAGAAGCAACCGCAATGATACGGCAGCTCATCAATTTCACATCAGTGTACCAGGATCTCGGGATAGCCGAGCCCGGGTGGTACAAGGTTTCAGATGGTATGAAAAAGGCATGGGAGACCAGAAATGTCCCATCATCAGTCTCCTGCCGAATCGATGCAAACCTGGTAATCTATGCTGATATGCTGATCGAAAAGGTATTTTACAACCTTATCGACAATTCTCTGCGACATGGAAGAGATATCACCACAATCACGCTTACATCAAGGATAGTTGATCAATCTGCTCTCATTATCTATGAGGATGATGGCGGAGGGATAGCCCCGAAGGAGAAAGAAAAGATATTTGCAAGAGGATTCGGTAAAAATACCGGGTATGGCCTTTTCCTTGTGAGGGAGATTCTGGGAATTACTTCAATCACCATACAAGAGACCGGAACACCTGGAACGGGAGTCCGGTTTGAGATGACTGTTCCTCATGGGGGATTTATGGTTCCTCCTGAGATAAACATGGATTGATAGAGTTTTCCATATCGGTTCTTATACCAAATACCGTTTATTGGACATATATCATCCTCTGTGTCAATATCATTCAGATAATATGAACCTTGTGGCTTGAATTACTAAATTTTGTTTACCTCAATGGTATGTTACATACAGGGTTATTCAATTGAATGCAATAATTCAACCAGAGTCATTATCACAAATTCAGCACAGGATGGCAATTATTGAGACATCATATGCCTTTCTGTTGATGTTGATCATCTGACCTGATGTAATGCCAGGCGGTGTCTTCTGCACATCCAGCGGGTTCATGCTTCTCATAATAATCCATTTATTTCCAGATCGCCGTGGATATGGGCCCACGATTTATTCCATTGCGGGAAAGCGGGAAATTTTCACTCACAGATAGTATGACACACATGCTCTCTCTCCTCTATACACTCTCATTCCCGCTCTCTCTATAATATAATAATAAATATTTTATTATATCTTAGTATATCCTCTGTACTCCCGCAGATTTACCGCGGTGATATCCTACCTGACCAGCCACACCACCGCATTTTCCCGCCCAACCGCTGCTCATGATAATAAGAACCACGGGTGCAGGGATAGAAAAAAATTAAAAAAAGATCTGTGTTCTAAGATGCTGAAGCATCCAGAGGCTTTATCCAATGTATCGCATAACCGGAGCTTTCCGGTTATCACCGGAGAGAACTGCCCGTACTCGTGTTACTGGAGTTGTATAAAGAACCCCTCCGGTCTCAAGATAAAAACCCCTGCCACTCTCAGAAAGCCTGAAAATTCCATGGACCGGGCCTGATACCTCACCAGGTCCCAGACTGAGAATCACAGACCAGACTGCATTCATCTGAAGGCAGAACCTGCCAACCCCATCGATAAACACAATCAGCTGATCATTGTCCCTGATCATTCTCCCGCAGAGTTCATACGGATCAGCCTCTCTTACCTTCTCGACGAACCTGCTCATCTCTTCTCCCCCATCACTGGTTCAGACTGCTCGCTTTTCGGACAGAAGTACATGTTACTTGGCTGCTTGTTGATTAACGTGCAGATAAGTCGCCTCTGCTTCTTATGCGAGGGTGTTGCAGTGATATACCATTCCCATTGAAGGTGAGGGCACCGAATCACCCTGCACCGTATTGTATCTGGCCTCATCATGTTAAAACCCGCAAAATACCGCCCATATCTCCCTGCCTTCCACCCGAAAGGCATTCAGGGAGGACTTGTACAGGACCTGGATCTTTCAGCAGAAACCCTCTCTACTTCACGCTGATAGCATGCATCACACAAGTGGGTCTTCGATTCTGGATCAGACCACACCGCGGGCATCAGCGAACAGAGATCGCATTTTCTGGTAGCCGTTTGAAGCCTGACCATACGGTCCGGCTCAATAACTCCGGGCAGTGCAACCATTCTTGCAGCCTCTCGTGAGATCAGCCGCTGATAACACGAACTACACAGGAGCATACCTGTTGCCGTGCCATCATGCCAGCTCTCATGAGCCCGTTCCATGTATTGTGTCTGTCTTTTCCCACATACACAGCAGGGTTCATGTGTTGGAAACTCACCGGTCTTTACAAACATTCCAGAAGAGAGAGAACTGATACAGACACCAGATTCCTGTATACAGGAACTGGGTTCCGTGGCATCATCCTTCTCAACTCTTCGTTCCGAAGTCGCAAAACAGGTATCAGTGTTCGGCTCGGTCTTCTCCGAGATTTGATCATCTTCTGTCCTCACCTCTGCACCGGTTTGAGCATCTCCGCCCCCGTCACCAGGTTGAATCTGGTCATGATCCTGTTCTTCTCGTGCAAGCCAGATCAATCCTCCCTTCATCCAGGCTTCGTACAGGCCTTCATCCCAGAGATAGGCCTTTGACCTGCGATGCGTCGTGCAACCACCATCACCCCGTGACTCGGTCCGATCAAGAAACGATATGGCAGGACACTTCTCAAGCAGACCTGAGTATGACTTGCCATATGACCGGTATCCGTGAATCAGTTTAGTAATCGTCGAATTTGTCCAACCGGTCGTTCCCTGAAGTTCAGTTACTGTAATCTCCGAACGGTTCAGAGAAGCGATGATTGATAGGAGTGACGACTCACGCTTTGTCAGTTTGTGTGCCTGTCCTCCATCTTCCCCGTTCAGCCCGACATAGAGCCGTGCTGCCTCATAAAAATCTCTCTCTGAAGCAATCACGCAGCAGGTATCATTCAGGGTACATTTCTTACGTTGCTGCTGGCAGAGGGCAGCGTTGGTTCTGGTAAGATCAAGAAGCATATCTGGATTTCGACGGTTCTCTGATGACTGGAACCTGATTCGTTCGGCAAATGGAATCACAACCCAGACCTGCTGTATCTCCTCCCAGATCTTTCTACAGACCAGCACATCATCAGACTCCTGCGTAGGGGACCCGGGGAACTGTCCGGCAGCTGCAAGTGTCCGGTCAAGCACCTTGTCGTCCTGCTCCTGTGTATCATCTATCCAGCAGGTGAGCATCCGGTTAAAGACCTGGTCGTCTCCGGCACCCTCAACCTTGGCGATCCACCAGACACACCGTTCAGGGATTGTACATATCTGCGGTTTGCGATCCTTGCTCACCGTCCTGTATGGGAATGGCTTTTGAAACGATGTGGTCACACCCTTGAGAATCTCCTGCATCTGATCAGAGAGGTTCACATCATCGAGAGTGATCACCGTGCCGGGAACAAGATCATCCATGTAAAAGAGGGCCTTGTCACTCATACGCCCTTCAAGCCGATATGCTGCCGGAATCAGGGACTTCATCGTCTCAATGGCATGAGACTTTCCTTTTCCTGATTCACCCGTGATAGAGACATGCAGCCCTTTGCTGTTGATGACCAGTCTGGAAGCGAGTGAATGAACCAGGCATTCACCAACACTGTGGTCCCCCTCATGAGAATGAGCAAATGTCTGAAGAATGAAGGCAAGTGGGTCTCCGGTGGTAAGTATCTCCTGAGCTCGGTGCCGAATCAGATCATTATCATCTGCATCAGCCTCTACACCAGGTTCAGAGGCCTTAGTATTCGTAGATGGTCCTGGTTTTTGGGTATCATCACTCTCATCATCAGGGTCTATTCTCCCTTCTGCAATGAGCCGGGCCCGTATTCGTGAACGACGCGTTGATGCAATCCACTCGTCAACACAACGCCCATGATCTTCGAACTTTGCCCGAAGTTCAGGCCATCTCTGTCGTCCGCTCCCGCATGAATCATGATGGCATCCGGCATATATCGCACCGTTCTCAAACTGAATTGCATATGCACCGTCCCTGTGAGCCTCAGAGAACGGGCATGAATCAAGCGAGAAGAGTATTCCTCCCTGGTACGGTTTTGACTCGTATGAGAGACCATACCTGGTAAGCCATGCCCCTAGGTCAGGAATTGATCGCCCTCCTGAACAGGTAGAGTCTGAAGGCCGGAATGATGACTGCGATTTCACGCTGTGATCATGCCGGTCGTTCAGATTTTCTGATGGATTCTTCTGATCAGTTGAAGAATCTGCGATGAGGGATACGAGATCGCTGACCATAATCTCTCTCCTCTCCCCGGCACCGGAGATAATTCCTGCACGCCGATGTGGACGGTCAGGCAGATTATCACCTTTCCGGGAGGTGGTTCCATAAACTTTCCAGATCCTGGCCGCGTTGAAGTTTGCGGTATCAACCCTGCACCTCTCATCAGAAAACCGGTTATCCAACACTTCAAGCACTGATCTGACCAGGTCTCTGCTGGTCTCATCATTTGGGAGATCGAGAGCATACAGGAGATGTGCCCCATTGCCTGAGTCGGCAACGATGGGTTCTTTCCATCCCCGTTCTGCCAGAAACTGTCTGATCACTTCTGCCCGATGCAAAGCCTCCTCATGCTCTGGCTCTGACGATGAAATACCGGATCTTCGTACTGGATCGATATCTATGGGCAACCACCAGCGGTGGACAATATCAACATCTGCAGTGGTCTGATCCTGTCGACCGATGCGATACTTGATCCTGTTCGCCCGACGAGCAAGGAGATCACTGCTGACCTCGTTCAGCGTGACATACATACCATGTCCCCTTGGATCGCGATCCTGTGCTCCGATAGCGACAGCTGCCATCTCAAAATCGTTGAAGTACCCGGATGAAACTCCATCATCACTGAGGATCCTGACCTCAATGACCTGACCCGGTGAAAAAAGGCTTTTCAGGGTCCTGAGGATCTCATCATACTGGGGATCACCAGTCATGTCTTCCCCAACCCATGGGTCTTTATGGCCGCAATACCTGGTCCTGTTGCTGATAGAAGCAGAGGCAGTACTCTGAAGAAGGTAAAAATAGGTATCATGATAGCACCTGAAGAGGGAATGCACCTCCGGGTCTGATCAGATATCGTTTCCATCCTGCCTTGCACCTGATCCAGTATTCTAGCGCTCCAGGATACCGGTAAAGCACAACAAGTCTGCAGAGGGCATGAACATCCTTCATGAAAGAGACTCTCCTGCATGATCTGGCATAAATGAAGAGAATATCACCATCTTTGTCCCAGGCTATCAGGTTAATCCCAGCTGACTCATGGGAGTGGCTCTGTGCCACCCTGATAACGGTGTACCCATATCTGGTAAGAAGATCCCTGGCGCTGTACTCAGCCGTCCGTTTGGTTCGATAATCCGGTCTTTCAGGCATCAATTCTCCTCCGGGAGGAGTTGCATGGATCGATACCATCAGGTGTTACCAAAAAATCATGCCGTAACTCACAACCAGTCCTGATAGATATGCTTAAAATTTCAGACTGTAATACCTGATTACTCCCCTCGGTGATAAGCCCCCAAGCGAATCCATCTGACGGGGAGTACATCATTCTTTATCTCCTCTTGTCATCTTCTCATCCTCCTGCCTGAGATTTTCACTCTCGTACCCAGGCAGTGAAACACTGTAATCTCCGTATCTTTCTAAATCTTTTGGATTGATTTTGTCATAAAGTAAAAAGATATAATAGAATCCACAGCCTACACCATCTACCACATCTAAAACTGATGTAATCTGCTCCATATCAAAAAATTCATATATATTGTACGATTCGAGATCATGTACATAGGGGTGCTCTTCTCCTCAGTTATTTTTTAAAACCAGGCCTTTATTTTTCGTTTTTGACTACGTCTTTCGAACCTTTTATACCCCTGCCACCTATGAGATAGTGTCGCAATACAAGCGACAAGAGGGAAAAATGGGAGATTTTACGCAGAAAAGTGTGGTGAAGTCAGCTGTTCGAAAACTTGCAACTCCGATTGCCGACTATTCCGCATTCAATGCACTTGTCCAGGATGTTCTGGACAATAATCCGTGGGGATGTACTACCTACGAGTCAGCAGGAGTCGCAAAACCAGCGGTCGAGAAGTCGAAGGAGTCATACTCTGCATCCATCGTGTATGAGAATGCGGAAGCGAAGACAGTCGGGAGCATTCCTGTCCGGGGGCCAACGATGGCAGCGGTAAACACTGCAGTGACCCAGATTACAGGTGCTGCAGCGATCACTACCGGTATGGGGACCGGTGTGACCGCTTCCCGTGATTCGTCTGAAGACTCATTCAGTTGCACCATCAAGGCTCATGCGAGTAATGGGGAACTCTACTCGGTGACATTCAAGAGGGACAGTGTCACTCTCTCCAGCTATGAGGCAGATTCTATCAGGACAGGACTTGAAGCCTGGGCTGATACGGTTGCCATCCTGGCATGATTACCCTTTTTTCATATCCGGGGGGAGTATGAACGGGGTATTTCTGGTTGCCGGGATCTTCTGCCTGCTGTTTGCAGCGGTGTCAGGGGCCGGATATATTGCTACTACCATCAGTACCGATGGTTCTGCATTCCTCTCAACTTCAGGTTCAGACACAAATGGGTCGTTTGATTCTCGGGTATTGACAGTGGATGCAGCACGTCTGGCCAGGACGGTTTCCGGAGACCAGACCGGGAGTGATCTGGTCGTATCTGGAACCGGGCCGGTCCTCGTGTCAGATTTTGCATCAGTACTTATGAGAGAGCCCGAGATCAGGGAACGCTGTATGTTTCTTTCAGCCGGAGGCGATCGCTCTCTTGGAGAAGCATCGGTGTACACCTCCGGTATTCTGCATGGTGGTGAGTTTGAACTCTCACGGAAGATAGGAGCAGAACTTTCCGGAGAGACCCGGGTGAACGGGTCCGGGCTGGTTGCCCTCGGGTTTCAGGGATCTGGGAACCGGTCTCTTGTATCCAGGGGGTTTGTGTCAGGGAACATGACCGTGCAGGATCTCTTCAGGTACGGGGGGAGGCTGTGATCTCTGAGGTTGGTGCCGGGATATCGCTTGGGGTCGCGATTATGAACGGCCTTGCTGCGTTTTTTCTGTACCGGCAGTATCGTCTGCTTGCTGAGGAGACGGTAGGTTTTGCAGGGAAGGTTCTGGCCCTGATACGGGATGAGGATGGAGAGATCGTAACTGATCCGGTAGTCCTGGCAGGAGAGGCGATGGATCATCTGAGTCAGGTATCCGGTATTGTAAAATGGATCAGGGGATGAGGGATGAACCCTCATTCCCATCCTTGTTGATTGGAATCACTTGGCGTTCATAATAGAGAAGATCGGTACTGATACAGATATACATCGTAATGATGAATATCTGAATCAAGAAACCCGGATGATAGATGCCTGATATTTTGTATAATGAAGATAAGAAGGATCTTCCAATCGATCAATTGCATAGCCTGTTCAAGTCAGCGGGCTGGATCCGGGAACCTGAAACAGAGGAGATGATTCATCATTTTAATCTGCCTTTTATCAATTCTACACGCGTGATTTCGGCTTGGCACGAGGAACGATTAGTGGGAGTTGTCAGGGTTCTTTCTGATACAATAGTCAGATCAACTATTCACGATCTGGTTGTTGATCCTGAGTTCCAATGCAAAGGAATCGGAAGGGAATTGCTTACACGTTGTATTATGGCATATCCAGATACTGAGTGGATTGTTCAAACAAATGACGATAATGCAGAATATTATCTGAAAACCGGTTTTATCAGGTATCCAAGAGTTGTTCTCTTCAAACCGTCTGTATGGGATCCGGAATACTAAGTAATAGTGCTGAAATATCATGAATTTTCAAAACTATTCAGTTATGTTCAGGTCCGCTCTCTACAAATGTAAGAGAGCAAGATATTGAATTAACCTGCTTAAAACGACGGAAGGTCTATAACCTTTATTCATGGGTTTCAATGTTCAAAAATTGAGGATCATTCTGGTTTATAACCCTGCACGATCTACGATAACATCAGCAACCTGTTTGGCACTGGTGAATGGAAAATCATTCTCCGTAAGGAGGGTTCCCGCTTCACCTGCCGTCATTTTTAGGTCACCAACCTGGCAGGTGGTGTCAGCTCCGGCAGGAAATGCTGCGATAAGCTGCTCCGGTGTCTTGATTGGAAAGGCAGCACCTGCTAATGCTCCGGTTATCTGTGTATGGATCTCTTCTTTGACAGATGGCATGTGTATCTCACTCCTTGATCATGGATGAAACAGCGCCTACAGCCCTGGCAATTGCGCAGTCATTGCTATGAGTACTGCATCCAAAGCAGGCGTTTTTTAGATGGGCGATAGACTCTTCGGCTTTTTCCTTGCTCACTTCTGTTCCTGTGCAATTCCAGATCGGCATGTGCCTCACCATACAGAACTGTGTGTGTTATCATAATATACTTGAGCGTCATTATAATGACCAATGAATGTCCTGCTACATTTCAATGACTCTAACGGTTATCATCCAGTATCCCCAATATCTGACAAGAATACGCCATGGGCCACATAGAAGAATCAGTAACCCCTGATGCACTTATGCATGAAATCCGGGAGATCAGGGGAGATCTGAAACGATTTTTTGAACGCACAAACCAGGTCCATCTCCAGTCCCTCATATCAGATCTCAAGCACGAGTACGGTGATATTCTTTCAAAGAACCATGTCGAACGTGCCAGGGAATGTCTTTCCAGCAACATGGTCCATGATTGTGAGATGCATGATACCTGTTTTCAGATCCTCCTCAATTTTCTAACCGTCACTTCAAGCCACATCAATGACGAAGAGATTACCGATGATCTTGTTCGCTCGTACCGGGCCCGTATCGATGAGATGCGAAAGAATGGGCCATATCTACGATGTGATATCTGCTTTACTGAGGTCAGACGACTCTTTGAGAAACAACTGGACCTGATGCGTTCATTGGGAATTCTGAAGCAACAGGAGGAATCGCTGCCTGTAATGGATTATCCTGAAGAAAAGATTGTTTCAGTAATTATCGAACCGATAGCAAGTATTCCACGATTTCAGATCCTTCAGTCAGTATCAGCAGAGACAAAGACTTTTTCAGATCTCTCCCAGATCACCAAACTCAAGGGTGGAAACCTTCTGTTTCACCTGAAAAAACTCCAGGAAGCAGGGATGATTATTCAGAGGCATGAACGGGGAGATTATGTTATTACAGAGAAAGGATTCAGGGTGTTATCAGCGATTCGGGAAGTATATGCGAACATCGTGAGTAAAGAATATGGTGAATAGCCCGGTTTTACCAGATGATGTATCGAATGTCTCATTCGCCCGTACAGATAATGGATGAGGATTTTATCAGAGATCGTATCACATCGCTTTAAACCTGTGAGGTGGAGATTGGTGGGGACAGGATGCAGAATGTATGGATAATTCACGAGGTGGGCTGATGAACAAGGTAATGCCAACAGAGTCATGTGCCGTGCAGGAATTACGATGATCTATACCTGAAGAAGCATGTAATACGCTACTGTTCGTCGTCTCTTAATTTTCAATATCTTTACTCAGAGAATGTACACTTATATATTGTGGCGATACGTTCTACTCTACCATCTGAGAGGGTGTATGACAAAGACAAACATACCAGAAAAGGGAGCAATCATCCAGAGAGATTTGGAGACATTCGCTATTCATCCCCACATACCAGGCGGCTTTGCTGATCCTGCACTCCTCCGAAAGATTGCAGATGTAGCAGAAAAATATGGTGCGAAATTCGTAAAACTTACGGGTGCACAACGCATTGCGATTATTGGTATAAAGGAAGAGGATCTGGATTCAGTATGGGCGGAGTTTGATGATCAGTCCAAGGCTATTGGTCTGACAATCCGAAGTATTCAAATCTGTCCGGGAACACGATCCTGTAAAAAAGCAAAACAAGACAGTCCAGGGCTTGGATTAACTCTTGATAAGGAGTTTTATGGCAAATCAGCCCCGGCAAAGTTCAAGATCGGTGTATCTGGATGCTCAAATTGCTGCAGTGATTCCTGGATGAAAGATCTCGGCTTTTTTGGCACTGATGATGGTTTTACAGCGGTAGTTGGAGGGAAGGGAGGGGGGACGCCAAAGCCCGGACGGGAGTTAATACAACATTTAACTGCTGAACAGGCAATAATCCTTACCAGAAAGGTTATTGCATTTTATCGGGAGAAGGGACAAGGACCTGAACGTCTGGGAGCAACCATTGAACGGGTCGGGTTTGATACATTTACTAAAGCGGTAGTATAAAAAGAAAAATCTCTTTATCTCAATTTTTTCCTTGATTAGTCATAATTTATAATCATACTCTACTGGAGTATTGTGATACATTTCTCTTATTTGTGGCGGGTACATTAGCGAATTTATTACCTAAATCACGAATGAGTGATTTATATACAATTTTCACTGATCTACTTCTTATACAAAATAAAAAAAATCAAACCCGAAAATGAATGAAATAAATTATGTTGAAAGACCAAACGTCTTTCTTGTGGTTTCCAGAGTATCACCCGCTTTTAATCCTCCTCCATACAGGATCTTGATCGCTTCCTTGTCGAGATCGCTCAGGTTTCGGTTTAATCCCTCATTTCGGTAGAAGAAACTCTCTTTATTCTTGTATGAAACACCATGCAGACCCATACTATAAAGTAGTCCCTTCAGAATGTAGTACTTCTGATCATCTTCACTGAGAGTGTTGAGCAGATAGACATATTCATCATTCACAACTCCGATTAGTTCTCCTTTCTGGTTCTTGATCAGATGATCTGAGTCCTTTTTCTTATCATCATAATACTGCTGCATCATCTTTTCAGTGAATATTTTAATATTATAATAATTGTATGGGATTTCTGCATAGTTTGAATTCAGGAATCCCAGTGCAACATCCTCATCTTCAAATTCTGTCGTTCCTGATATCGAATTAAAGAGTGTTGCAAGACTTTTTACATAATCAACTTCTTCTTGGGTATAATACCCGTCAAGCCAGAACTGATATTTTTTATTTGACTTAAAAAGTTTTAATTTTGCATTGTCAAGGCCAAATGCAATATCGAGCAGATGAAGTACGACATCTTCTTTGTCAAAATCCTTTCCAACATCCACATTCTGATTCTCGATCTGCATAAGGTCTCCTCTAAGGGTGAGACCTTTAGATGAAACGATACCTAGGACATAATCCTTGTCATTTTTAACCAGGTATTCATCAGAGCCCATCTCTTTCTCGAGTTTCTCTAACTCTGAAGCTGGAACGATCCTGATATTATAGTATGTTTCACCGGCATTTACATCAGGAGTTGTTGTGTGTGACACCACTTTTTTTGGTGTTTCAACGGGTTTTATTGTGCTTCTGGTCTCATTAGCGCTAGCATTTCCTCCTGGCTGACCTGTATTTATGGTTTGATTATGTGATGCATTGAGATCATTCACTCCAACAAGAGCAGTACATCCTGCAAAGAGGACTGTACAGAGTAGAATAACTAGTAGTATCGAAACTAAATCTATTCTCATACTACTTTTTTTATGTATACTATTATTTTAGTATTCTGAAATTAGATCTGATAATTGATTATTCATATATCATCATATCGATAAAATATGATAATTATATATGTACTTTAATAACCATCTAATTACAATAACTTATCAGTTTCATCTCAAGTACATACATCTGTTGATCATAGATTATCGATTTGAATCAACTATTGAAGGTTTTATCTAATTATTTGATAATATTTGCTAAATATAACAAGTTTAAATGAAATAATTATATATCAAAAGGTCAATTCTAGTGCCCCTCGCCACTTTATTCTATAAATAAATGTGCCAAAAGTACTTTATAAAAGTACGTACTATAAAATTTAATGTTTAGAAAATATTCAATTTATCTTCCTGATTTTGAACGAGAAGAATTACTATCAGTAGTAAATAAGGGTATATCCCCTGCCTATCGAATAAAACATGCCCAAATTCTATTAAATGCTGACAAGAACGGCCCTAATTTACCAGATTGGAAAAGCGCTGAATTTATTAAATGTCATCCTCAAACCGTGTTTAATGTAAGAAAAAGATATCATGAACAGGGTCTAAAAGCTGCATTGGATAGGAAATTCCGTGAAGAACCACCGAATGAACCAATTTTAGATGGACAGAAAGAAGCTCAATTAATTGCAATAGCCTGCAGTCAACCTCCCACTGGTTATACTCGATGGACGTTTAAACTCCTTTCCGAGCGTATGGTAGAATTAGAGATCGTTGAAACAATCTCTCCAAAAACTGTTGAAAGAGCCTTAAAAAAACGAACTCAAACCTCATTTGAAAAAATGCTGGGTAATCCCTCCTCAACAGAACGCTGAATTTGTTGCTCACATGGAAGATATCCTTGAAATATATCACCTTCCATATAATCCAAATATCCCTGTTGTTTGCATGGATGAGAAACCAATTCAATTTATTTCTGATACCAGACCTTCAATTCCTCTTTCACCATCTCATCCTGAGCGGTTTGACTATGAATATCAGAGAAATGGTACGTCAAATATCTTTATTTTCACTGAACCATTGAAAGGTTGGCGGAAAGCTGTTGTAAGGGAAAAGAAAACTAAACAAGATTGGGCTGAGGAAATCCGAACGATATTGATTGAGGATTACCCATCTGCATCGAAAATTATTTTGATCTGTGATAATTTGAATACACATACGATAGGTGCTTTATATGCAACATTTACCCCTAAAGAAGCACTGAAACTTTCCAAACGATTAGAGATTCATCACACACCAAAACACGGTTCATGGTTAAATATTGCAGAAATTGAGTTGAGTGTTATGACCATGCAATGTTTAAACAGAAGAATCGGGGATCCCATTTCGTTAAAGAATGAAATTAAATTTTGGCAGAAGAACAGAAATGAAAATCAGAAGTCAGTAAACTGGCAGTTCAAATCAGAAGATGCAAGAATTAAACTACGTCACCTTTATCCACAAATTTAAGTGGCGAGGGGTACTAGTGGGAAGAAACGCCAGTCTGCAGTATTCTGGTTCTTCAGTATTTTTCTGGTGCTTATGGCATTGCCTGGCTATTGTGCAGGGGATAAATTCGAGAGTTCTTTCGCTAATGTATCTAATACGAACTCAGGTGAGACATATAGTTCTGGAACTCCTAACCTTACCATCGAGAGAGACCTAAAGCCTATTTACGAAGTGAAACTGGTTTCTCCTCAAATTATTAAAAATGTCAAGACAAATTCCAATATTCTAGATACAATTTTAAAAATTGGTCCTGGGTTATTGGTCGGGGTTTCTACACCCAACACACTATACCTGAATGCAAATATTCATTCTGATGAGTATTTGATGAAAAACAGGGAAAATAGTGACTATAAAGAAAAGATTACAGAGCATCTGATCTCTATCGTATATGGAAAGGATAGTGCGAATAACTCACTCCTTCAGTCTGAACCGGATTATATGATCTGGTTTAACGAAGCGTACCTATCAGATGATATCAATACATCTCTTGCTTTTACACGGGAATTTAACAATTTATCATCTACGGCACAGTTTGAGGATGAATCCGTGTTGAGAGGAGATTTAAAAGATAATTATGTAACGGTCCCATATCATTACTATCGAATCACATTCACATCACGAGAAATACTTGATGACTACAGGAAGGATAAGTTCAAATCTTCAAATGAAGAGGTTTTCAAAGATAAAAACGGAGTCTTAATAGGTATCATCGGACCTGAATATGTATATCTCTGGAATGGACTTGAGGGAAAAGAACGCCAATACTATGTCCTCAAAGCCCTTTACTGGAACATGGGTATCCATGGTGAGACATCTTCAGAACCGACAAGTTTCTTCTATTCACAAGCTAATTCATCTGTTACATTGTCTGAATTGGATAAAGATGCGATTAGATTATTATATGGTGGAAGACTCACCCCCGGAATGAATGCTGACACGATGAGAAAGGCACTCAATATTAATCTATAATTTAGATCCCTCTTTACCATTATATCAATTATAGTAACTATTCAGCCGCCTTATACTAAGACAAAGTTACATATGAGAACTCTCTGCTGTTCCAGATACTTGGTTTTATTAAATCTGCAGATTATCTCAACAGTTGTAAAATGGTATTTAAAAAATCGAGGAAAAAAGGGAAATGTATGTTCGATTACGCTGTTGGGTTTAAAATACTCTCGATATCATCATCAGTGAGCGAATAGTCGAAGTAATCTTTGTAGAACGTTTTGAGTTCTTCTTTTATGTTAATGTTTGTAAAGAGATCTGGATACAGGGTTTTCGCAGCCCACTGAATCTGAAGTGCTTCTTCTGCACCGTATCGATCCCAGGAGAATACCCCTTTCGGGTTTACGTAAACCTTATCATTTTTAACAGCTTTTAAGGCCTGCCATTTTGGATCGTTCTTAATGGTATCTTTATCCTTCATGGTGCCGCCGATGATGATTACATCGGGGTCATAGGACTGTATCTGTTCAAATGTTACCTGTTGCATGTTTCCTTTTACTTCTTTTGCAGCAGCGTTAATGCCACCTGCAACATTGATCCATGAATCAATGATGGTATTGCTTCCGTCTATCTTTAATGGATCGAGGCTTTGAATGTGAATTACGCTCAGTTTTTTATCGGCTGGAATTTTTGAACTGATATCCTTTATTGAGGATAATTTTGAGTCAAGATATGAGATATACTCATCTGCTTTCTGTTTTTCAGAGTCACCAAGCATGGATCCTGAAAGCTTGAATGCTTTTTTAAGATCATCAAAGTTTGTAAACATTATAATTACTGTTGGAATGCCTGCTTCTCTGAGTTTATCCAGAGTCTCGTTTGTTGCAGAAGACAAGACTACAACATCCGGCTTTGTGGAAACAAGTGTTTCCATAGAGATATCACCAGCACCAGTTCCGGTTTGAGCTGCAGGAATGTCATCAATCCTTTGATATACCTTTTTAAAGAAAGGTAATGCCTTAATAGTTGATGTTGTAGCAACAAGTTTGTCTCCCGCTCCAAGCATCAAAACAACTTCGTTATGTGCATGCCAGAGGTCTGCAAGACGTTCAATATCTGCAGGAATTGTAACGACATTTCCTGCCATATCGGTAATTGTCTGTGTCGCACCTTGTGCAGAAGTCGTAGAACCCGTATTATCTGCAAAGGTTGAAGAAATAAAGACCATTCCGGTCAGTAACAACGCAATGAAAACAAATTTTGTGAATTGAAGTTCTTTCTTTAGTATCATCAGATACCCCTATCTATTTCCTATTTGATGATGATCCGAACATGATGCAAGATGAGACCATTTGGATTCTAATTTGCACCAGATAACCTGATTAATTTTTTATGAAATATTCTAAATACGGAGAGTGTAAGAATATTTTCACAAAAATTGATCAGCATCAGTACTATTGTTCGGGATGTAAGTTTAAAAATATATACTGGGTTATGATATTAATTAGTGTGAGTAAATTTAATTGAAATATAGAAAAGCACTCGATCTGTAACAACCTCATTCAGGTAACATTCTGGTAGATCGGATGGTGAACTTCCTCATCCTGGACACAATGTGAGCCACTACCACCTCTTGAGATTGTATAAGAAAGGGTTGCAAATCCTTCAGCAACGAATGTTCGGATTCCTTATCACAGTAATTATCTTAACACGAGTTCACTATCTCATTTTCAGCATGTATTTCTGACAAGACATTGATTATTATGTGAGATTACATGGAATCAGTTATTGATTCTCTCATAATCAGATCGGAAAATGACGTGTATCAGATGCTGGATGATCTGCTGCA
Source organism: uncultured Methanospirillum sp. (assembly GCF_963668475.1). Classification (GTDB taxonomy): domain Archaea; phylum Halobacteriota; class Methanomicrobia; order Methanomicrobiales; family Methanospirillaceae; genus Methanospirillum. The sequence goes on along the minus strand of NZ_OY764544.1, from coordinate 1,434,904 downwards.
GAAGCGGGATGCTGACTGGTGGGATACCTTCTATGCTGATACAACCAAACCGGTTCCATTTTTCCGAAGTATTCCTGATGAAAACCTTCACTCATATATCCTGCAGAATATCTTTATCAGGGGAAGAATTCTCGACATTGGGTGCGGAATGGGAAGAAATGCTATCTATCTTGCGAAATGCGGTTTTACCGTTGATGCGATAGACTTCTCCCGGACATCCATCAACATGGGAGTAGATAATGCAAAAGCAGAGCACGTTAATGTGAATTTCATCTGTAATTCTATCTTTGACTATCATGCCCCGTCTACCCCTTATGATTACGTGTATGACAGTGGGTGTCTTCATCACATCAAACCCCATCGAAGAAACCAGTATCTGTCTCTTGTTTCAGATCTCCTGAAACCGGATGGGTATTTTGGTCTGACATGCTTTACCCAGAATGGAGGGGCAGATATCTCTGATTATGATGTGTACTACGAAAGATCCATGCATGGAGGGATGGGATATTCAGAACATAAACTCAAAACGATCCTGGAGGATCACTTTGAGATTGTTGAATTTCGGAGTATGAAGGATATGAAGGAGGGTGATCTTTTTGGCATGGGTACGTTATGGACGGTCCTGATGAGAAAGAGGTATCCTTCTGGTTAGAATGTGTTCATACCGGTAGTATGATGACATGTGGAAAAAACACATAATATTTATCTGATTCTACAAGAAACACTCATTGGTGTCAGTATCACCGTGGCTTTTTCTTTTTGTAGCCGGAATCCTGGAATCTGGATGGGCAATATCAATGAAACATTCTGAAGGATTCTCGAAGTTCACTCCCTCAATTGTAACCCTCGTGCTCATGATCATCAGCTTTGGTCTCTTATCCACAGCCATGGTTGGCCTCCCCGTGGGATCAGCGTATGCTGTCTGGACCGGAATCGGGGCAGTCGGAGCAGTTATTCTTGGCATTATTCTGTTTCATGAATCAGTTGATCCCCTCCGTATCATCTGCATTGTAGTGATTATTTCAGGAGTAATGGGGTTGAAATTTTCTCCTATCTAATAAAACCCGAATTTTAGGAGGAAATGTTTCCGTATGATGTAACGGTGAATTCTTAAAATTTCAGGAATCTGGGTACATAGGAATCTGATTCGGAAACATGAGGGCGTTGGGGCCGGTTACATAGGTACAGAATTATTATGAATATATCACCTCCATCCCATACAACAATCTCTGATTTTGCCTATCAGCACCGGTATATCATTCTGGCTATCGTTCTTATCGACTCGATTATGGCCAGCCTTGACAGCAGTATGGTCAATATCGTCCTTCCCACCATCACCACGGTGTTTCACTCAAGCCTTGCCGATTCACAGTGGGTCATTACCGCGTACCTAACAACGATGACCAGCCTGTTCATCATCTGTGGGAAATTATCAGAATTCTTTGGAGTATGCAGGTTATTCACACTTGGATCAGTCATCTTTACCTTGAGCTCGCTCTGTTGTGGTCTTTCAGCCGACCTCAACCAGCTGATCCTCTTCCGTGTTCTGCAAGGGCTCGGTTCCTCGATGATTGCCGGAATCAGTAGCGTCATCATATTCAGAGTTTTTCCCTCACATGAGATAGGAAGAGCGCTCGGGTTCAGCGGCTCTCTCTTTTCCATCTGTTCGCTCTGTGGTCCGGCTCTTGGAGGTGTAATAAATGACTGGTTTGGCTGGAGATACATCTTTTTCGTGAACGTCCCGCTTGGAATAGTCCTTTTTCTCGCCAATCTGAAATATCTGAAGATACCTGAAAAGATCTCTCAGGATCGGTACTTCGACTGGATCGGAGCCATGAGCCTGAGCTCACTGATCATTCTCTTCTTTGTCGTATTCGGACAAATACAGCAAGACATTCATAATATCATTCAGATCAGTATACCATGCGGAGCATTCCTGGTATCCATTGGAATTTTCCTATTTCATGAAAGCAGGTGTAATCTTCCCCTCTTTGATCTGGCAATATTCAGAAATGGGAGATACATGGTGCCGGTTACGAACAGTATGCTCCTTGGAATCTCTAATTTTTCACTCATTACGCTGATACCATTCTATTTTGAAGGCGTTATGGGATTGAGTTCATTTGAAATAGGTATGATTCTCATGGTATCCCCAATTGTTCAGATATTTGCTTCCAGTGCAACAGGATGGGTTATTGATCGATATCACTGGAAATATCAGGCCTGCTCCGGGTTACTGATCGTCTCCCTTGCAAGTATTCTGACCGGCTATGCACTGGCTACGATAAATCTGGTTTTCATCCTATGCATGATGATCGTGCGAAGTATTGGAGCCAGTCTGTTTCAGGGACAGAAGAGTATCGATGTCATGAATGCCCTCCCCAAAGAGCAAATGGCTCTCGCATCCAGTGTCTCCACCACTGCCGGATGTCTGGGTAGTACATGCGGAGTAACGATAGCCGCAATGCTCATGACCGTTGTTCTTCATGGTGCGGGATATTTTGGACCTGTACTGCAGGCTGATGCCGGGCTGCTTTCATGGGCTGGTGCAGTAGCAGTAGTGGTTACCGGTTGTTTATGTATACCTGGAGCATTTGCATCCTTTACCCTGAACCGAAAAAAGGGACAAAGCGAGAATAAAGACGGGTCTAAACACTGTAATCAAATACGCATATAAACTTTACATATTAATTTTTATGAGGGATACCGTACATAAATTAAATTAAATCAAGCGAATACATATGATCTAAAAAATATCGGAGTTAGATACAATCGAAATCATACCGTTTCAGAAAGATCACATTACACAAGCCTGTAATCTGGTCGCAGACAATTACCATAAAGAACAACACCATGTCCCTGAACTTCCAATTATCCCTGATTTTTTCGTTCCAGAGATTTTATGTAGGAATGGACTTGGGGTAGCTGCATTGGATCATGGACTGCTATTAGGTTTTCTCTGTTGCATGGGTCCTTTTGACAATCAGTTTGGGAATGTGAAAGGAATTTTTTCTCCATTACACGGGCACGGGGCAATCAATTCAGACCGTAAGAAGATATATTCCATGCTTTACGCTCAGGCAGCGAAGATATGGGTGGAAAAGGGGGTTTTTAGCCATGCTATTGCTCTATATGCTCATGACACTGACGCATTAACGAGTTTTACTCAAAATGGTTTTGGAATGCGTTGTATTGATGCAATGAGATTGTCTGATCCAATACCTGGAACATCTTTCCTAGAATATTCATATATAGAGATTGCAAAGGAAGAATTCAGGGATATATTGCCTTTGAACAATGCCCTTATCTCACATATGCATCAAAGTCCGGTTTTCATGCCTATTAAACACAGGACACCCGATGACCTTATTGAAGATGGCAAAGATGAATCAATTCGATATTTCTGTATTCGCAAAGAGGGAAAAATTATCGGATATATGAAAGTCGGTGGTTCAGGAGAGAATTTTATTTCAAAACAGAAAGGAGTGGTAAATATCTGTGGTGCATATCTTCTTCTAAGGTATCGTGGACAAGGGGTGGCCACTCAGTTACTGTCTTATCTCCTCTCCCGGTTACAGCAGGATGGCTATTCTCATGTTGGGGTAGATTTTGAGAGTATAAACCCTCCAGCTCGTGAATTCTGGTTACGCTTTTTTACTCCCTATACATCTAGCCTTGTCAGAAGAATTGATGAGAGAATACTACCTGTTAACGAGAATTTGAATCTCCATGGAAGATAATTTCCAACTATTATTACATTAAAATATTTATTTAGTACAACCACTAACCTAGTATCTCAATGACCTTCCTTGAGTATGATCATCTCATCCATGCGATCGCTGCTTCAGCAGATCATAACCGGGTGATCGAGGATCTCAAAATCTATACAAACTGGGTCCTTGTAAAAACCGGGAGATGGTCACTGTCGACGATATTTCGGGGCATGCCAGGCCTTGAGGATAAACCCGGGATGGACTCATGGATGGGTGACTGGCTCGGAAAACCTGCACTTGAATCAGCACTCGAACTCCTTTCAAGCAGAGAGACACTTCGTCGTGCGGTCGGGATGGCCTGCCTGAAATCGCTGCTTACGGTTCCAACCAGCGTCATGTCCGGAAATGCAGTCATGATGGTCGAGGCTGCAGCAGCCCGGGTCCCGACCTGTTTCATCGGGTACTTCAAAGAGGGTGCACAGTGGCGTGAGATGGGGCGGCCGGTGAACATCGTCGAACTCTTTCCGAGGCCCGGTGATATTCACTGGGACGATGCAAAAGAGGTCCTTGAGGAGGCTCAGATCGTGCTCATGAGCGGACTTACCGTAGTAAACGAGACACTTGCAGAGGTGATACGGAGAACACCCAACGCAAAAGTCCGGGTCATGATGGGGCCGACTGTTCCGCCAAGCCCTGTACTCTTTGACTGCGGACTTGATCTTCTCGGAGTGACTCTTGTCAGCGACTGGACCCTGATGGCACGGTATGCCGAACTTGGAGGCGGGAGTATCGCATACGCTCCACCCGGAGCTCTTGAGAAGATCAACCTTGTCAGGGAAGGTGGAAGACTCATCGAACGACTCAAAGAACTGGCAGGAGACTAGAGAGAGGGAAGTAGCAGAATGTGGCTTACACGAATATCTGAATGGCATGCAGCAGGTGTTCCCTGTGCATTGGTGACGATCATCGAATCATCTGGTTCAACACCACGTAAGGTTGGATCCAAGATGGCAGTCAATAATACGGGGGAGATTGCCGGCTCGGTCGGGGGTGGTGGCGTTGAGTTCTCCTGTATCGGTATTGCCCAGGATGCGATAAAAAAAGAGATCTGTATCACGAAACGGTTCGTTTCCAAGGGAGACGGAGACGAGTGGAAGGCAGATGATGCTGATACCTCACTCGGAGTCTGCGGCGGATCGCTGACTGTTTTTGTCGAGCCGGTTCTCGTAGAACCGGAGATCGTGATCTTTGGCGGGGGACATGTCGGACTACATCTTGGAAAACTCTGTGAGGTTCTTGCAATTCCGTACCGGGTGTATGATGACAGACCCGAGTTTGCAGATGCTGGGAGGTTTCCCGGTGCTAAAGAGGTTATATCTGCCCCGTTCACAGCGATTGAGCAGAATATCAACCTGTATGGCAGAAGTTACTGTGTTATCATGACCTATGGTCATGAGCATGACGAAGAGGTTCTTGAGCAGCTCCTGAAGAATAAGGCTCTTCCGTACATCGGGATGATAGGCAGTGTCAGTAAAGCTTCAGTCCTGATAGAGAATATTAAGAGTCGCGGAGGGGTTATAGATGACCGGCTCTACTGCCCGATTGGGCTGAAGATAGGCAAAAACCTTCCCCAGGAGATTGCCCTCTCAATTCTGGCAGAGGTTGTGCTTGTTATGAGGAATGGCAAACCAGAGCACATGAGACGGAATTGGTCATAAATCCGGGGAACCGGACTGGGACCGGTAGGTTCTGATCTCATTCAGAATCTCCTCCGCAGAATCTTCAACACTGATAGAACCAAGATTCATCACAACAGGTCGTATCATCGGCCACCGGTTTAATACCATATCAACAAATTCATTTCGAACGGTCCATATCATCGGAGGATGAGGTTTTTTTACCAGTTGATCAATACATCCACCCCAGAGAGCCCCCCTGACATCAAACCGGCCCACTTCATCAATTACGATGAGATCAGTTGCATCATGTCCCGGAGAGATCAGAAGAGTGCGTCTCCCGAATGCAAGCCCTTCGGGTCTGAAATAAAATCGTGCATGTTGCTCTGAACCTGGCGATGGGAGATCAGAGCAGAGTGGCATTCCGGTCCCGGTTGCAACGTCGATAACAGAGAATCCCGACCGGACATCATCCGTAAAGTAACCTGGTGCAACAATTCCCCTCATGTGTACCTGATACGTATCAAGTCTGGTGAGTACATCCATGAGAAAGGTTGTTTTTCCTTCAGCCTGGGCACCTGATATGATGAATACCGGAGGCTGCCAACCCGAAGCATCATGTTCACTCATCGATATCACAACTCTTCGGTGCCAGAGGGTATTGTATGAAATAAAGTAATGACAGGTACTTGTTATTGCAGAACATATAACGAATCTTTATACTTTTTGCATTATAACCAGATAAGAGTATAATGTAAACATTTCTGAAATATTCAGGAAGTTTATATCTGCACCCGGACCTCGTTTCGTGGCGATTAGCATCACCTGATCGCCACTTTGCCACATGGAAGGATAGAATATGATATGTACATACTGCGAGAGACTGTGCGATATTCCTACCTCCGGATCAGGGTACTGCACCATGTACCGGAATGAGAGTGAGGTTATCACCGAGAATTATCCTGATGCGTATCTTAATATCTACCCGGTCTCTAGCGAGTCCATTCCGATGCTTCACTTCTATCCTAACAGCACCTTTTTGCTGGTAAGCACAATCGGCTGTAACTTTGCCTGTGACGGGTGCATTTCAGAATTTCAGACCACCCGCAAAGGAACACTTGAAAAGGTTCTGACACCCCACACACCTGAGGAGATCCTCTCAATAGCCAGAGAGAGTTCATGCAGGGGAATTACCTTCTGCCTGAATGAACCCACAGTCTCGCTGCCAACCTTCCTGCGGCTTGCAGAAACAGCAAAGAACGAAGGGTTTCTTGTCGGTTGCTCAAGCAATGGGTACATGACCGAAGAGACACTTCGAAAGATGATCCCATACCTTGACTTTGTCAACATCGGGCTGAAAGGATCTTCTGACGAACGATACCGTGAGTGTGGCGCTGTTTCAGCAGATCCGGTCTTCAGAAATCTTCAGATCCTTCATGACACCGGGGTATTCATCGAGGTCTCAACGATGTATCTCTATGGCAGGGAGGACGAGATCCAGGGGGCTGCAGAGAGGGTGAGGCAGATATCACCGTCAATTCCATTTCAGGTCATGCGGTTCTTTGCTGTCAATGAGGAGCTCTCCGGTCTTCAACCAGACAAGGCCCAGGCAGAAGTAATGTGTAATACCCTGAGGAGGATAGTGGATCATGTCTACCTCTTTAATACCCCGGCAACAACAGAACTCGATTCCCGGTGCCCAAATTGTGGAAATACGATCATTCACCGGGTCTTCTTCGGTCCGATGGCTGCCCGTGTCTTATCCCTCCAGCCAGACGGGATATGCTCCTGTGGGTATGAATTTCTTCACAAGGGAGACATCATGCCTGTGCCGACTGAAGATTCTCCGGTTCTTGGTGGATACCGCTCAATCATGGGTGCCAAGTTCATCGCCGGATTTCTGAAAGTCCTGGGCGTCACCGATGAGTCAGAGATCGATCACATCTGCAACACGGTGATCAGCAACGGGTATCTCGCTGACCTGCAGCAGCAGCATGACTCTCTTGAGACCTTCACGACCATGACCCGGTATCTTGCAGGGATCTCCAAACGAAATGAAGCAGGTGAGAGTCTCATCAGGTATGCAACCGGAATTTCAGATGAGATAGCAAAAAAGGTACAGGGTGTCCATAAGCCACGGGTGTTAGGTGTATTCTGCCATCCTCTCTCCCCTATGTATGCAACCAAACTCGGGAATACTCTTATTGAGATGGCTGGCGGATTGAGCCTGAATAAGCAGGAGAACTTCCGCGAGAGTTCTCATGCAGAGTACACGGTTGAAGAACTCAATCGGCTTAACCCTGATAGTATTCTCATATCCGGACATTTTGCACCATCAATAGATGAGTTTCTTGCAACCTGCAAAGACCTTGGCATCTCATGCAAAGCAACCACTGAAGGAGATGTGTATGCCATGGATAGTGAGTTCTCATCAGGAGATCTCGGATGGCTTGTCAGCCTGATGGATGTCGCAAATATACTTCATCCGGAGATATTCACCTATTCACTCAGGGAAGAAAAGGAAAAGATAGAGAGGCATATTGCATAAATACAGGTAAATAAAGATGGAAATAACTCCTGAATCCGATATGAAATCAGTTTTTAGTGCTGAGGATTACCTCTATTTTTATTCTGACCATCTTAAGGATGAATATTCAGATGAGGAGGTAGCATTCCTTATTCGTGAACTCTCTCTGAATGAACCACGGGCGATTCTTGATCTTGCCTGCGGACATGGAAGGCACTCCAACCGGCTGGCAGGATTTGGGCATGTAGTCACTGGTGTAGACCAAAGTAGTGAGTTCCTTGATATTGCAGAAAGGGATGCTGAAAAGAAAGGAGTTAATGTCAGGTACCTCTGTGCAGATTCACGGAGTTATTGTGAAGAAAAAACATACGATTGTATCATCCATCTCTTCAGCTCATTTGGGTATTTTTCAGATGAAGAGAATGAACTGGTTATCAGGAATGTGACAGGAACACTTAAGGAAGGTGGATTGTTCTGCCTTGATATCCTGAATCGGGATACCTTCCTGAAGGATTATCCGCGGTTTTCTGTGTTAGAGAAGAATGGAGACCTGATGATTGATCGGAACCGGTTCGATCCGGTGTCTGGGAGATTATGTAATTCCCGTATTATCATCCGGGATGGAATACGGAAGGATTTACCGTTTTTTCTCCGACTTTATAATCTGAATGAGATAACGAGGATTCTCAACGCTAACGGTCTGACGATCATAAAGAGATTTGCCGACTGGAAGGGAAATCCGTTTGACGGTAAATCCAGGCGGATGATCCTGGTTGCACAGAAATACCCAACAGATCCCGAGTAACCCGCCTTATTATTTTTTGGCTGTGTAAATGAACCAATTGGATCTCTGGAATCATGCTGCACTGCGATATGCAGCGGATGAGTCACAACTCACACTCTTTCATCGCTCAATATATATGCCGGTTATTGAACAGATGATTGGTAATGTCAGGGATAAGAATGTCCTTGATCTCGGGTGTGGCAGCGGAAACCTTACCAAAAAAATCGCGTTGGATGGGGCATTTGCTCTTGGGATTGATGGATCTGTAACGATGATATCAAAAGCATGCGAAGAGAATGCGGATTCATCGGCCATGTTTGCAGTTATGGATCTAACCCAGCCATTTCCCATCAAAAGTCGATCCATGGACATTGTTGTAGCAAACATGGTTCTGATGGATATCCCGGGTATTGAAATCTGCATAAGAGAGGTCTCCAGAATTCTCAAACCAGGTGGTGTCTTCATAATCTCGATAACACATCCCTCATTCTTCTGTAGTGACTGGGAATGTGAAGATTCAGACCCTCATGCGTATAAGAAAGTCAGGGATTATTTGAGTGAGAAATGCGAAACGATCTACTTTTGGGGTGAAACAGTTCATTATCACCGGCCTTTATCAACGTATTTCGATGCACTTGAGAAGAACGGAATGGGTGTACTTTCATTAAAGGAACCAGTTCCTGACTTCAGCGAGATGGACAAGGTTTCATCTCTTCGGTATCATTTGAGAATTCCATCCTTCATTGTGCTGAAAACAGTATTACTGGAGGGATATGTTGCGTCCTGATATTTCGTTGTTCCGGTACAGTCTGGAAACTTCCCGATTGTCCTGTGCCAGGGTTACATTACATTTAACTGATAATTATGACAGGATCTGAATGGGGCCCGGATGTGATACATCTCCGGGAAAAAGTGTACAGGTTGATTCAATTTTCTGACATTAGCTGTGGAACAGGATATAAGCTTTCACGTTTCTGATAAATTTGTAGTATCAATGCAACATTAATTGGAGTGGACACTTCTCATCGCAATAAGCAGGTGTACAGTCGATTCTTCTACAAATATTCCACTCGGTTGTATCTCCAGGAGTCTTCCGGTCATTCGTTCCCTGAATTCAGCATTGCGTTCATTGAGCAAAACGGGATGAATATACGAGTAACTGAGTAGCTGGCCGATAAGATCATCAATTGTATGTTCCTCAAAAACTTCAAATTTGAAATTTTTGATAACCGGAAACGGAGATTCAGCAAATATTTCTTCATGCTTTACTGAATTTTTCTTTTCAAACCGTCCAGAGTAATCCCATGAGTCTCCAAGCATATCCTGAATTTCGGATATCGCTGCCCTTCCCCATTGGTGGTTGCTTGTTGAGTGGAAAACTTCACCCCTATCAAGGCATACAACCCCTCCATCAGGTTCGATCATGGTATCTAATGTTTTGAGTGTCTGATGGCGATCCATCCAGTGAAAACTGCGGCCCATTGTGCAGATATGTATGGAGGGTAACTTCAATTCAATCAGTGTTTTGTCAGATCCCGTGATCCATCTTATCGGATGAGGTGGTTTGGATTCAGACTCACATCGTTTTCCTTCAGAAATCATTTCATGTTCAGGATCTACAGCACAAATTGTGTACCTCCTTATGGCAAGTGGTAGAGAAATATTCCCGGGCCCACAACCGAGATCGAGAATCACTGAATCAGAAGAGAGATTGAATTGTGAAATAATCGTATCAAATACTACTTCAGGGTAACTTCCCTGATATCGTGCATAGTTCCGGGCTTTACCTGTAAAATATTGGTTCATTGCAAACTCATGCTTCATATTATGTTAGCAAATTGATATTTTTATAATATCCTGCATTTGGCTATCTATACTGAACGACATAATTAATTTTGCATAATGATCTTAATGAGTCATTAGGCATACTCCATTTTTCAAATACCCCAGTAATGGATCCTGACAGTGATTGTAGGGATGGAAAATAGCGATTATGTGTTTCAGAATACCGAGTTTCCTTCCAAACTAATTCTACGGGATTCAACTCCGGACTGTATGGTGGTAAAAAGAAGAGTTCTATTTTCCGTTTATTTTCTTCAAGCCAGGGTTTCAGTAATATCGCATGATGGTATCTTGCGTTATCGAGAATGAGTAAAATTTTCTTTTTCTTGGCCCGAAATTGAATTACTTGCTTTAAGTGTTCAAGAAAAGTTTGGGCATTAAAAACCGGATTGATGCTATACACAAATCTTCCATCGTTATTATTGACAGTTCCGAAAACGCTTATTTTATGTCGGGTCGGTTCTTGTTTTACAGTGGGATTTTTGATCTCTTTAGGAATCCACATCCTGCATCTCGTTCCATTTTGCTGGAAGTGACATTCATCTGTGCTCCATACTTCATATTTCCCGCTTTGAATCTTCTGACGTAGTTTTTTTAAAACATTCTTGTTTCTTTTTATCAACTTTAGAACTGATAGGTCGTGGTTTTCTCTGTCTAAATTCCATTTTATGAAAGAGTCTTTGACATTGTCTTACGCTTAAAGTGATACCATATTGGAGTAATATGTGATGACTTAGAAGTTTTCCATCCCAGAGATTTTGATCATACCCTAAATTTTTAGGATCCTGAGCAATATCTTTACGAATATCATTCAATTGAGGTTCAGAGAGAGAAGGAGGACGTCCAGTATGGATTTCATCCCTTAATGAATTGAATCCCCCTTTATTGAAGCGATTTACCCAGTTTTCTATCGTAGTGACAGTATGGCCTAACATTTTGGCTGATTCAGAGCAAGAGTATCCCAAAGCAACGAGCAATACTCCGTGCAAACGGTGATCATATCTTGACTCGTCATTTCTATGAATTTCATTTTGAAGCAAATTTACCATTGATTGGGCATTAATTACGGTTAACCCGACATTTCGCAGAGATCTCATAACGAATAATATTTTTCACAATGCGGCCCCAAGAACCTAATAATTTTTATGAGGATGTCATTAAGATTCAAAACTTTCGTGACTACCATTCCCTCGATTCGAAGTGATATTTCTTTTACCCTTCTGAAAAGGAAAAATATCCATCTCATCGTTGGTTTTTGTGTTGGCTTTCCCGTCTGATCAGGTATGCTTTCGTTTGCTTCTCTCAGCCCTTTTCTCAGTCTGTATTCAGCAACAGCGTAGACATAAAGGCAGAGAACCATTACCATTGCCAACGCCTGAATTCTTCCAATATTCTTCAAAAACACGTCTGAAACCCTGAATGTTTTATCTTTCAGGAACCTGAATCCCTTCTCCACCTGTGATTGTCCCTTATAATAACTCAAAGTTGTATCAGGATCCAAATCCAGATCATTCGTCGCAAGAATAAACCTTCCAAGGATTGATCGTTCTTGTTCGATAAGTACCTGGTTGAGAGATATTTCTGCGTTAACAATGAACTTTGTCACAAGCTGTTCATCTTTCTTAGGTCTTCCCCGTTTTTTCTCTAATCGCTCTCTGACCTGGTCAATCGTGAATGAACTGAAAATTACTTTAGGATGGTTCTGTATCCATTCTTCTGCAACCATTTTTGCATCTGGTTCACAAGCAAATCTTTGAGAACATAAGTGTTTGAGCGATTTTTTTGTCTTCTCAAATTCAATCAGGATTCTCTTCTCGAAATCAGGTTCTTTCTTCTTTTGTTGTTCATTTGAATGAAATACGGTCCAGTTCTGGGGTATTCCTGCATATTCAAATTTTGCAGTAAACCATGAGTATCGCTCATCCTTACATGGGATGAAGAGTTCCGACGTATTCCTCAGAACTATCGCTTCAGATATCGTCATTGGAACTCTGCTTACCCAGAATGTGTGAAGACCTAATGTCTGGATATTGTCTTCAGTATAAAATGCAGCATCCGCCACGTGAATCACTTTGTCACCGGTATTTAGATTCATACGGACCTTATTGATTATCTGGCTCTTCGTCAGTTTCAGTGGGTAAGATGTATGTTGACTTGCAATAATGTATTATGATTATTGCCGAGGAACTCTTTCGGGCTGCCCTTCATTTAACTGCTCCCTGGAAAATATCTTCAATCAAATTTGAGGAAGGGGAACGTAAATTAGATATTTGGGTTGACTTTCTAAAAGGCTCCCGCTTTTCCTGTCCAGAATGTAATCATTTAGATTGTGAAGTCCATGACACTACAACCCGATCATGGCGTCATTTGGACTTTTTTGAACATCAGACATTTCTCCATGGTCGGGTTCCACGTATAAATTGTCCAAACTGCGGAGTTCGACAGGTTAAGATACCGTGGGCAAGAGAAAGAAGTGGTTTCACTCTATTAATGGATGCTTTAATTGTCTTTTTTGCTCAAACAATGCAGATCTCACAAATATCAGAGAAATTAGATCTTAAAGACAAACGTATCTGGCGGGTTATCTCACATTATGTTGCACAAGCGTTAAGTGAGGCTGATTTTTCAAAAATAACGTCGATAGGATTAGATGAAACATCCCGGCGTAAAGGTCATCAATATATTACCGTTTTTGCAGACATCGATACAGGTCGTATAATCCATATCTGCAAAGGAAAAGATGCATCTGCTCTTTCTTCTTTTTCTGAAACCTTGAAAAAACACAATAGTACTGCTGAGAAAATCGAGGATTTCTGTTGTGACATGTCACCTGCTTTTATTAAAGGAATTAAAGAGCAATTCCCATTATCTTCGATAATATTCGATAAATTTCATGTATTAAAGATGGTCAATGAAGCGGTAGATGAAGTAAGAAGAATTGAACAAATGTTCAATCGAGTATTAAAAAATACTCGGTACATTTGGCTTAAAAATCCATCTTCATTGTCAAAAACACAATTGAAGGATTTAGGGGGATTGAAGGAAATGAATTTGCAGACTGTTCGAGCATATAACTTAAAACTGAGTCTGCAGATGTTTTGGAATATGGAGGATTGTGAGTCAGCGGAAGCATATTTCAAAAAATGGTTTTTCTGGGCTACACATTGCAAGTTACCTGCAATGATTAAAATCGCTAAAACTCTCAAAAATCATTGGACTGGTATAATCTCATATTTTAAGGACAGATATTCGAATGGTTTACTTGAAGGATTAAATAGCATGATTCAAGCGCTTAAAGCCAATGCCAGAGGGTATCGAAATGATGAAAATTTTATGACCATGATATATTTACGCCATGGTCAACTGAAACTTAACTTACCCACTTGAAACGACGAAGAGCCGATTATCTCAAGTAATGCTTTCTTGTCAGATTCGTTCCCTGAAAAGGTTTGAAGCATGAGGGGGATGCCATATTGATTTGTTGCCATTCTCAGAGAAAACCGTTTCAGATCCCAACGGCCATCCTTGGGATGACCATGAGTTATTGAGATTTCCTGACTTTGGCTTTCTCCATCATACTCGCCATACACACTGAAATTTGTTGTATCGGCATTAACAAGATGGATTGAGAACTCTTCATTTTCCAGCGAAGGGAGAATGATCTGATTGAAGAGTTCTGTTTCACCGTATGCATGTATTGCGTCAAGAGTTCGACCAATTACATCATCATTGAAGTTGGTTTCACACACATCTTGGTGAAACAATCGTTCAACGGCAATGTCTGTAAAAAAACCTGGAAAAAGATAAAGACGGCGTTCAATATATCCGAGGCCATTGATTACCATTCCTTTAAGGGCATCACCATGAGTGAGTTTATGTTGTCCATTTTTAGGGATGAGATTGTCTACGATCTCACTGATTTTTAAAGAATCATAACATCCAGCAACCAATCCTAAATGACCGATTGTTCTATCTGAACCTGAAACGAAGATATCATCAAAATTCATTGAATATACAGTGATCGACGTACTTAGATAAATAATTTACCTTTTTATATAATTAAAGAAGTTGCGAAGATCTGCGGAATGTCGGGTTAACCTACGCATAGAGTATTATTCATCAGGCATTATTAATAAAGTATTCCGTCGCTTAGTATAATAATAAATTCAACAAAATGTACATAGCCATAAGTAGAAGTTAAAATATTCAAATTATTACTGGATCAAAAGATTATTCAAATTCGTTTTGTAGCACAGTAAAATCGCTTTCCACAAGAAATCGGATTAATATTTGCAATATGGAGGATTTATCCACTCCGATTCCTTTCGTCTCAAAGTAGGAGTACTTATGAAATTCGGAGCCGCAAATCTCCAATATATTGGAAGGGGTGAAGTGGACAAATTCCCAGATCATATTGCACAATCTTACTAATATATGATTTCATTTACATTTTCAAAACATTCAATAAAAATATAACTCTCATACGAGTAATTGTGTAACTACAAATCAATAATTAAACTCAATTATTAAATCCGGCGTTAAATTCTCTGAATTATTCTTTAAAAAATAAGTAAATTGAATTATATTGATTATGAATTACAAATAATAATCTATAATAAAGAAAACCTCCTACCTGTATGAGTTGATGCTGAGAGTATCAGCAAGATTGTAGGAGAAATTAAATGAAGTACGTATTCGCAGCACTTGTTGCACTGGTTGCCATTGTGGCAGTCACCGGTTTTGCAGCAGCAGACCGTCTGCCCAATGCAACTCCTGAGAACCAGGTTTTTTCCATTGACACCGTCATCGATGCCACTGGTGCAGTTGATGATAAGAGCACCATGTCATGGGTCATTGCAGGTCCGGGTGCAATTCCAGCCGGAATCCTTGGTAGTGGGAAAGTAATCTCCGATGTCACTTACAAGGATGCAATCCTGACCAACGGTGGAAAGCTCGCTGAGAACAAGAACTTTGATTTCAGCTCCAAGAACATGGGAAGTGGCCTCTATAACATTGAGTCACAGAAGGTTCTGACCTACGCCAGCACCGAAGGTGCACACCTTGTCGGCGAAGAAGAGTACACTCTCTCAGTAGCAGGAAACTACGCCTCTAAGTCAGAAAACATCCGCTGTGTCTTCTCAACAAACAACGGAAATATCCTTCCGGCATTCTGTAACATCGTCTCTGCAAAGAGCAGCCTTGTTAATGTGAACAGTGCCCAGGTTTCAACCAAGGGACAGATCCGTGCAGTCGCCGAGACCGCTGACATACCAGCAGGCCTGAACTACCAGATCGCTGTTACTCCTGATGCAAACTCAGGTAGCGGCTTTGCAGAGGGTACTGTCAAGACAACCTTCGCAGGCAGCATCATGGAAGCCCGTGACGGTGGATACGCCGATGGAACAGGTACAACCTGGAACAAGACCGCAGCAACCAACAGCTGGAAAGACACTACCACAGTAACCGGTGGAATCAAGACCCTTCAGAAGGCCTTTACCTACCAGTCCGGATTCAAGGTATAATCCAGATCGTTATAGTTCCTGATCCTTCTGGAACTCTAACCCTATTTTTGAGAGTTATTCAGCCTTTTATAAAAATTGATGCTTCAGGCATGAATTCAGAGAACAATAATTCCTCATTCTAAAACTTGTATCTGCTTTTAAACTACTGAAAGCAACTATACCGCCACTACCACGTTACCATTGGGGTAAATAGATCTCTGATCTGAGTACTTTGCCTTGGGAATGCTCTTTTTACTCATCGCTGCAGATGTTCATTGATTCATTCTATTATTGCTATCAGTCTATCGCAATTGCCCCGAAATCCCGGTACTCATAACACTCACACTTGAGATTAGAGAGATTCGGAGCACTCACCCCTGACTCCAGTTCCTCAGGCTTTCCTTCCCATATGACTGTCCCCTTCTCAAGAACAATCACCCTGTCCCCGATGATCTGTGCATCCTTTATCGAGTGAGTGACCATGATCGCCGGATGATTGCTTGCAACAAGTTGTTCCCGAAGTTCAAGCCTGATCTTCTCCCTTGCATGAGGATCGAGGGCCGTGAGTGGCTCGTCAAGAAGCAGGAGCTGAGGCTGAATGATAAGGGCCCTTGCAAGAGCTACGCGTTGCCGCTGCCCTCCTGACAGATTCGTAACCCTCTCGCTTTTGACGTGGGCGATCTCAAGATCTTCCAGGACTTTCTGGATATGGGTTGTCATCTGGTCCTTCGGGATTTTACGCATCTTCAGACCATATGCGATGTTCTCGAAGACTGACATATGGGGGAAGAGAGCGTAATTCTGAAATACATATCCGATGTTCCGCTTTTCCGGGGGGGAGGATATCTTCTGCCCGGAACTGAAAATTACATTGCCGTTAAGGGCAATCTCACCCTTGTCAGGGTTCAAAAGTCCGGCAATGAGGTTAAGAATCGTTGATTTTCCCGATCCATTCGTACCCAGAAGAATGAGGACCTCACCCGGATTTACGGTGAACTGTATCTTCAGTTCAAAATCCCTCAGTTGTTTCTGCAGGTTTGCGGATAGCATCAGAGAGACCTCCCTGCAAGTACACGTATTGTGACAAGAATAACGCAGGATATCCCGATAAGCACAAGTGATAAGGATATCGAAGCCGCGAGATCATTCTGCATCAGGCCATAGATAGCAAGGGGCATCGTCTGTGTCTTCCCGGGCAGATTTCCCGCAACCATGATTGTTGCCCCGAACTCACCGATAGCCCTGGCAAAACCGAGAATTACTCCGGATACAAGACCGGTCCAGGCAAGAGGGATGGTTATTCTGAAAAAGGTGGCTAATGGAGAGGCACCTAGTGTCCGTGATGCCGCCTCATACGACTGATCAACCATGGCAAAAGCGGTCTTTGCCTGCCTGATATACAATGGTCCTGCCACAAACACCTGGGCAAGGACCACGGCAAAGATGGTAAATATAATAGCAATCCCCATGTCATTCAGGTGAGAACCGATGAGCCCCCGCCTGCCGAAGAGAACAAGCAGTGCAAGACCGGCAACAGATGGTGGCAGAACAATCGGAAGATCGAGCAGGGTCTCGACAAAATCTCTCCCCCGATACGGCACCCGTGCATTCAGGTAGGCAAGCGGTGTGCCGATGAGAACAACAACCATCGTTGAGGCTGCAGCGGTGATGAGCGAGAGATATATTGCACTCTCAACCTCTGGTTTAAGAATTGCGGCGATGAACTCTTCGGGAGTTATCCGCAGCACAAGTGAGAGCAGGGGGAGCGTGAAGAAGAGTATAGTTATGAGAACGATCAGACCGAATAGAACCGGTGCTATCTTGGTTATCAGGTTTCCAGAATTGATGGTGCCAGGTTTCATCATCCTTTTCTCTGGTCACATATAGATCCGATCTGGTATCTAACCATTCCCTTCCTGTCCGTGATCAGGCATGGTCATATCCCGACAATTCAGGAATTGTTCTGATTGAACAACTCTTTAAAAAACCCCAACGGTGCCCTGTTGGGGTCACCAGAGAGGACCGGTGAAAAAGACTTTTTAATATAATACTGATATGAGAACCGGTATACTCAATCGAATAATTGAAATAATCTTTTAACTTTTTTATCCATATCTATAGAGCGCTATCAGATGCCACGGAACATATCATGACCCTGAAACCGGCGACGATCCTTGAAAAAGGATACCAGAAACTGCTCAGCGAGTACAGACGACTAAATCTCCCTGATGTAAGGGTGAAGCAGCTCGGTCTTAATCCGGGATGGAATGCTGTTATCGGAACCGATGGGTGCTCTGGGGTTGCGATGAGTTTCCAGGACAACAATCCCCTCTATGGCACTGAACAGACCGGCATCGATCCTGCGTACCTCCAATCCTGTATCGGCAGACCGCTCTTTGAGGTTGCCAGGGAGACGATTGGAGAGCAATGCCTGGGCAGGCGTTCCGTCGGCCTTGCTGCCCTCAACGCCCTCTCACAGCCGCTGGTCACCGATGAAGTCCTGCTGGAGAAAGGGTACAAGGTAGGGATAGAGGTCAAGGACCTTGTCAGGAGTGATGACAACCTCGTGATTGTTGGATATGGGGGGCTTGTAAAGAGTTATGCCGGAAGGTGCAGGGAACTGCATGTCACCGATCAGCGCCCGGTTGAAGCGTTCAGGACAACGATAATTGGTGAGACCATCACCTATGGTCCTGCAGGGATAACCGTGCATCCTGCTGATGAAAATAGAGAAGTGCTTGCCGATGCGGATGTCGCCATCATCACCGGATCTACTCTTGTGAACGGGACCTTTGAAGAAGTTGTTGGATATGCAAAGAATGCCAGAATCAGAGCGCTCTATGGGTCGAGTGCCCAGTTACTACCGGATGTGCTCTTTGAGAATGGTATCACCATCGCGATGTCGGTAGCCATCAGCGATCCTGAAAAGTTCGAGTATGATGTTATGAATGCTCCGGATATGGAGACAGCTCTCCGTAAACACCAGCGAAAATATAACGTAGGGAACCTGTAACTCCGTATCTATCGTGAAAAAATTATCCAGAACCCCGATTCATCATTGATTATCCGGTAATCACCGATGATGGCGGCCCTGATTGCATCTTCAATTTCTCCAGGACCATATTTGCGAAACCTCATTCCCGGAGTAATCACAGATTCCCGTTCTGGGTTCTCTTCTTTTTTCTTCAGATTGATGGCATCTCTGATCTCTGCTGAACCATACCCTCCCCCGACATATGCGATACCCCCTTCTTTGAGGATACGATGGATCTCTCTAAACGCACCTGGAAGGTTACTCCAGAAGTGATACGAACCACGGCTTACAACAAGATCACATGATCCATCATGGAGGGGGATGGTATGAACACCGCCGATAATTGGGCATATTCGTTCAGTAAGGTTTCTGAGCCTTATATTCTTCCAGAGAAGGTTCTGCATTTTTGGTGAGGTATCAAGGGAAATCATCCAGAGATCAGACTGGAGAGCCAGAGCAATAGAAAGAGGCCCAGGACCAGAACCAATATCTACACAGATGCCCTCGCAGATCCCGGTTCTTTCAAGAATCTGGCTGGCAATAACCGGATAAATCCGTGCATATGTCGTTCTGGTCAACTGGTCATATCGTTCGGCATTTTCAAAGGACATGAGGGGTTTATCCGTGATGTATAGTGGTACCTGATTCTGTCAGGACAGATCGTGTGAGACAATAAATGCGTATATTAGTTATTATTTGCATGGAAAAGTCCTTTTCATCGGTCCGCTTGGGGCACCCAACGAGGCACCGTTGGGGTTACTACCATAATAACTGGATAATCTCCCCTGGACTATCTGACTGATAAATAAAGGACCGGTTTTACCGGTGTTGTGACATCCAATCAGAAGAAAACGAGCATCGTTGCAGTCTGGTTGATATGTCCGATATACTCCTCTCCATAGGTTGAAAATCCCACGGTTGGAATATTCTTAAAGATATTACCATATGCCTCATTCTTTCCTTCCTGGTAGAGCTGAAGGGTCCTGAGGATGCAGTTGAAATTTATTATTCCTTTGGCAGGGGTATCTTTATTCTGGATCTTCTGAATCGCTGCTGTTGTGTCTGCTATGATATCTGTTGAAGAGAGAACCTCAAGATCCACACCGTTCCTGATCTGGCAGTAGAAGTAGATAGAACTCCCGTCAACCCGCTGCGGACTTCGCACAAACGGCTCACCTTCGGCAATAAGCCCCACCGGATTTGACATGAAATGAGAGGCAATGTCGCTCTCCCTGGCGCCGACTGCCTCTGCATATGCGGTAACTGCCGGTATGCCATTGAACTCGATGACCTTGCGGGTTGCTTCGTCTACTGCGGTTGGGACAAGTTTCTTCCCGGTCCCGCAGAACGATTGGGTCTTTACCAGTTCGAACCGGGAGGCCGGCTTCAATAATGCGAGCACTGCTGAATTCTCGTATACCTCTCCGTCCAGATATACGCTGGTCTTCTTAAAAGCAAGGTCATCCCCTGCTGATCCTCCAATTACCGGAATGTCAACCAGATCTCCGATATTTTCCATCAGCCACTCCTCAGCACAGGAGAGACCATCGATAAGGATGATGCCTACGTACTGTTCAGGATTGAGATCGAGCGGTTTGGATCCAAACTTCTCTGCAAGGCCGATAATTGCCCGTGACGGGGCCTTGCGATCACTGAGATCGATAACATCTGCTGCAATGCCTGATATTGCATCAGATTCAAGGGCCATGGCTACAACAGAGTTCTTCAGCATGCTGTCTGATACCAGTTCGCCGGCTGTTGAACACCCGATGACGGTGGCATCAGCGAATTTCTCCTTCATCATCCTGCTGATGGAAGCAGGATCATATTGTGATGAAGCAAAAAAGAGAACTGCTACCGGTTTCAGATCTGAAAACGATGCTGCAATCTCTGTCGCAACAGCCGATGGTTCGGTTTTTAATGATTGTGCTACCTTAATTGCCATATTTACCCCGTGAGCTGGACACCCATATCTTTTGCGATCTCTCTGATCTTTTGGATGACTGCTGGATCATCGTCAGATGAGACATTATATTTTGTTCCGTCGATGCCCTTGAGAAGGAGCTTTGTTCTCGTTGTGGACTCAAGGCTGGGATTACCCTGTGCCCGCTGCTCAACGAGGCTATCAATGAGGAGTTTTATCTTACCTGCCATAGGTCATTCCCGTAAGTTGCCTAAATATTATATGAATTTAGGTGCATATCTGCATTGTTCTTTGAATGTGATGAGAATCATCATTCATCTACTTTCCTTGGTTCTCAATCTAGTTTATCCGGATGTTTGGATGAAACTTTGCGGAGGAGAAATTTTCCCGCCAGATAGATCTCGCTCGCTGTTATCGAACTCTTGCCTCCGATTTTTTACCGATATGACCTAGATCATTCATGGATTTTACCCAATAGAAAACCTCAATGTCACTGACATATCAATAGTAGTTTGTGAACAAATCCCATCCACCACCGCGTGATATCTATCTCAATAATGCTGCAACCTCGTGGCCAAAGCCCGAATCAGTTATCAGGGCGGTGCATGATCACCTTCTGGCCCTGCCTGTAGAATCAGGGCGTTCGACCGATGAACTCACTCTCGACCCGGTTCAGAAGGCTCGGGAGACGGTAGCAGAGTTTTTCGGCTGCGAGAACCCTGACAATCTGATCTTTACATCCGGGGCAACCCAGTCGCTGAATATGCTGATCCACGGGTTTGCTGTCGGACAGGCATCTCAGTTCCATGCGATCACCACGGACCTTGATCATAACTCTGTCCTACGTCCACTCACGACTCTTGCAGATCAACGAAGGATAACCCTCTCGATCATCCCATCCCGTGATGGATATATTCGTCCTGCTGATGTGCGGGATGAAATAAAGGATGACACCCGGCTTCTTGTCATAAACCAGGGAAGCAATGTCATTGGGACAGTCCAGAAGATACAGGAGATACATGCTGCACTCAAAGGAACCGGAATATTCCTGCTTGTCGATGGATCGCAGACTGCCGGACAGATCCCAGTCGATCTCTCACGACTTGGTGCTGATGCCTTTGTCTTCACCGGACATAAGTACCTCTTTGGCATGCCGGGAACCGGAGGTTTCTGGATCCGCGATCCCGAAGCAGTACAGCCGATCATGCAGGGAGGCACAGGTACAAACTCGTCAGATCTCAGGCAACCGGCAATGCTTCCGGAGCGGTACGAAGCAGGAACGCCCAACTATCCCGGTATTATCTCGCTTGAAGCAGGGGTCACGTATATTCAGGAAACCGGGTTCGATAGGATTGCTGATCATCAGAAAAGGTGCATTGACGCTTTTTATGAACCGTTGAAGGATTCTGATTCGGTGATCAGGTACCACCCATCACCTGATATCCCCGTCTTTGCAGTAAACATTAAAGGAATGGATCCCGACACGGCAGGTTTTGTGCTCAGAACTACATATGGTCTCATAACCAGAACCGGACTCCATTGTGCCCCTCTGATTCACAATCAGATAACAGTAGGAAAAGGATGCGTGAGGCTCAGCCCGTCGCTCCTCACCGACCCGGCAGATTGCCGGTACGCCGGAGAGATCCTGGCAACTCTGGGGAAGCAGGTTCGGGCATCAGGAATGTAAAACCAGACTCATCTGTGAGCCTGGGATTTCTGCCGCTCTTCGGCTGAAGAAGAGAGGCCCATGAGTGACAGTGTCTTCAGCCAGTCAGGATCCTGTGTGTCAACCGTGAGGGTGACCGTCTGTTCCCGTTGTTTTCTTGAGAGGAGCGTGATCCGGAGAGATGGGGCTGGTCTCATCTGTTCTTTCTTCTTGCAGATGATCATGGTCACCATAAAGTCATCCTTGCAGAGATCAGGGATCTGTTCAACCTGTTTTATCTCAAATCCACACTCCCGGAGGGCATGGACATACGTATCAGAGAGGAATGGCTGCTTCCCTTTGTGTGACTTCCACTCTGGTTCTCCGTCTACCATCCACATCTTGCGTTCCAGCTGGGAGACGGGATTATCCACGATATCAGTATCACTGGATTGAATGTTGACGAATATACCTCCCGGGGCCAGAGCATTATAGATCTTCGATATCATGGCGGTCTTCTTCCCGCTCGGATTTGAGGATGATAGGATGAGATCATACCCGGTACCGAGTTCGTCAGTGAAAAAGTTACCTGGAAATACCTTCACCTGCTCGTCCATATCATGAGCAATAATGTAATCGCATGTTGTATCAGTCACCTCTGGCAGGTCAAACACGATACTGATGAGATCCCACTTCAGTGAAGCGAGTGCAATCGAGTACAGCCCGTGTCCTCCACCAAGGTCAAGCATCTTATGAGCAGACAAAAATTCAGGCATGGCAACGATCGATCTGACAACATGCTGTAGCCTGCCGGTCATGGCATTCTCTGCCATCGGTGGAAGGCACATATCGCAGAAGAACTCCTTCTTATCGTACACAACCGGGCCGTTCCTGATGACATCTGGGAGATTGACCCAGAGTTCTGATATCTTCTTTCTGATCTTCTCCAGGTATGCCCCCTGATAATAGGGTGATTGCGTCGTGAAGTATGTGGATGCCACCGGAGTATTCTGGTACATGGCCTCATCTTCACTGATAAATCCACAATCCACCAGGATTCCCAGAAGCGGGGGGATCATATCAGAATGAGGAACTATCTGGCGGAGATCATCGAGTGAGACCGGTACATCAAGATGATCAAACAGTCTGATATTCAGTGCAGCAATGAGAGAGTAGAACTGCTGTGCCTCTGCAGCCATCCGGTTGATTGTGGCAAAGAGGTGATCTGGTTCTGCTGGTGGATTTGTAATAAATATCCGCTGCCTCATCCGATGACTTCTCTCTTCGGTCAGATGATATGAGGATGGGGCAGATGAAATGTGGTGTGAAAAGAGTGATTGGGTCATTACGATCACTATACATAATCTGCAATCATATATTATC
Organism: uncultured Methanospirillum sp.; assembly: GCF_963668475.1. Taxonomy (GTDB): domain Archaea; phylum Halobacteriota; class Methanomicrobia; order Methanomicrobiales; family Methanospirillaceae; genus Methanospirillum. The sequence goes on along the minus strand of NZ_OY764544.1, from coordinate 1,410,875 downwards.
TTGATGGAATCTCACTTCTTTAACCTGGCATTTAATACATTCTAATTTACACGAAGGTATAGATCTGGCCGGACGTTCAATGAATACCAGCGATACAAATACATACAGGACAATCATGCTTGAGACCATTCAGGAAGTAAAAGTCAAACAGTGTGGGGATGGCAAGATAAAAAAGGAGTATCTCCTGCCCGGACCAGTAACACGGGAGATGGTCAACGCCATGAAACCCGCAGGGGATGTCTATATCATGGATTATCTTGCAGATCCGGTATACACGATCATCCATAACTCAACCTTCAACATGAGAGGGGTTGTAGGAAAGAAGAAGATCGAGGTATGGTATGCTGCAGATGAACTGGAGCGTTCAGAGAAGTTTCTCCTTTCCATGTTCGTATCAGTCCTTTCAGGTGAACCTGACGAAACGTGACTGATTTGACGATCTGAAAGTCCCTTGAAGAATCACATCAATTTATCAGCACAGAAAGTGATCCTCTACTACTGAACGGGGATTTATACCTATGGACACGGGGGGACTGGCATACTCAATTTGGTATCTCAAGGTAGCATGCATGTTGCTGATCTGTCTGGCAGGGTCAGGGAGCCTTGTCTCTGCATATCATATCCCGACTGTTGATGAAGGACTGCTTTCAGACAGGGGATGTTACATCGGGGCATATCTTGGTGGAAACCAGGGTTCAAACAATGTAGCATGTGTAAATTACTATCAAAAAGCACAACCAAACCCGTGGGAGACGCAGATCTGGGATCATCCGGGAACATATGGAGAACGTGCATCTGATGGTGTTGCAGCAGTGGATACCGGTATCGACACCTTCAGAACAAGTTTAGAGAGTATTCACCCAGGAAGCGGGAACAAACAACTGCTCTTCTCACGATACTATAACCTCGCCAGTTATCCTGATTCTGACTACGGCAAGATCAAATATACGCCTTCCTCCTCCTGTATTGCCTGGGCTGAACATGTCCTCCAGCAGGGCGGTATTCCGGTTATCGTCCTGTATCCCTGGTCATATACCGCATCTGACGGTACCCTTGATCTATCAGCAACTGCCGGAGGATCAAAGAGCGGAACTCAGAAACTCAGTGATATCGCAGGTCTGTGCGATGCATTGAGTAAAAAATACTCTGATAAATCTGGAAAAGCGGCAACAATCCTGATCTGCTTTGGTCTTGAGTACAACGCCCAGTGGGTTGTCAATCCGAGCGGGAATGATAGTATTGACGATGCCAATAAAAAGGCCTGGAGAAAGGCGTTTCGCACGGCTTACTCGGTTGTTCATGGACAAGCAAACCCAAGCGTTCAGATGATCTGGGCAGGCAACATCGCCCAGAAAAAAGAGGATCGCTTATATTACTGGCCAGGAACCGGTGATAACGGTGAGCAACTCAGTAAAGATTCGGTAGACTGGGTGGGCATGACCTGGTATCCCTGGCCGGGAGGCCCGACATCCCTCGCTCAACTGAAAGGATTCTATGACTATTATTCGGTAGAAAAGAAGCATCCGTTCATTTTCATGGAGACCTCGGCTGATGGGCAGGGATCTGCTGAGAAGGAGAAACAGTACAAAGAGAATCAGGTAACCTATCTCTATAACGCTACAACGCTCTCGGCATTCCCCAATATCAAAGGGATCATCTGGTTTGATGTTATTAAAGGAGAAGCGAAGAGTGGATCTGATGGAACAATGGTTGCAAAAAACTTCCTGATTCCTGATGGAGATTGGGACAACCATGACAAGAGTATTTCGATTCCCGGCACGCTCTACTCGTTATCAAACCGGACCAGGATGATGAGTAATCTGTATCCTGATGCGGCTACAGACTCCTACTTCCTTGGGAAATCAGGGAATCTGGTGGTTGCTGATTATTCAACCCGGTTTGGACGCAATGCGTATTCAATACAACTGGTTGATTCAAGCAAAGGTCAGGTTACTGCATGGAAGTGGAATGTAAACAACGATACGATCCCTGAGTACGAGACAAAGAATGCCACCCACACCTTTGATATGTACGGAAAATATCCGATAAATCTCACCATAAAGGCAGGCGATGAAGAACAGACCGAGATGAGAGTGATACGGATCCCGGGCGGACTGATATCTGACAAACCCTTCATCTCTTTTGGAACAAAGCCTGATAATGGATTTTTATTCATTGATAACACGTTTTATGGGCGTACAAACGGGACTGAGAAGTTCTTCCAGGTCCCTCCCGGAACCCATACCATCAGGATAGTTAGGGATGGATACAGGCCCTGGTCTGCCCGATACTCACTTCAATGGCCTGAGATGAAGAATTATGGCATCATCAACCTGACCCGGAATCCCGAAACCAAATAAGACTGATTGACGGATTCATGGGAGTCCGGAATACATCCGGTTCTAACTGAAAAAAGTGGCGGTTAATCAACCGCTACCATTACTTCGCTTGCCTTTACCACTGCATATGCCTCTTTTCCTTCCTTCAGCCCAAGGTTCTCAACCGCATGAGCAGTGATCATGGAGGTTACCAGAACACCGTTGCCGATATCAATGACCACTTCAGCGTTGACCGGACCCTTGGTGATCGACTTGATTGTTCCCTTCAGTGTATTTCTTGCGCTAATTTTCATGGTTGATTCCTCCTTCACCCGGGGGTGAGTGATAGTATGAGGAACCTTGGACCATATAATCTTGCCGTTTCGTATAGCAGTTTGAATATATCTGTCATAGAAATACAATAGTATTGATCACGTTTTCGCGCTCATAAGTAGTTCATGTAAAATTCTGAATACCGGATCTGCGATGATGAGTCAGAATAGGATGCCTTTATAGCACAGGGGTATCAACAAAACAGAGATGACATCAGTGACAGGACACGAAAGGGAAAATAAGAGTTACCTCCTACCTTCCTCCAGCACGGTAATACCGTAAATCCCTTCCAAAATCCAGAGTGTTCTCAGCCGTGAATTTGGATCAATACATCAGCACACTGTTTCCGATTGAAATCGTCACGCCTGTATTGATCAGTACCTGATTGTCTGATGGAGTTGAAGTAGAATCCCGTCCACTGGTTTCATACAACCCCACCTCCTGCGGTGCCATCCTTCAATGGCAATGTTTCGTTGCGTAGATGCTTATTTAAAAATTTGCCATGCAATAAAAACAACAAATGATGGTGGATATAGATATATATCAATCATCCTGGTGAATGTTGATCAATACTGGTTATCTGGATGATGGCCAGAAATAGAGATCGATGACATGCATGAGGATCATATCAGTATATGAAATACTTCGAGATAACTGGCCTGATTGACGATTCCGGTCTGCTTACCGAACGTCCGTATATCTCCTGTTATGTGCTGTACCATCGGGGGATAATCCTGGAGAAGCCCTCATGATCCTTGACCATGGCCTGTATACGTCTGATTGAGCGATCGAGTTCATCTGATCCGGTCTGTCTGGAATGTCTTGCTGACCAGACAAGGTCCGGAACGATACTCATGGCACAGTAGAGGGCATATCTTTTCCAGAAATCCAAAGGGATATTGCTACTCCAATATCCGTCAACCTGCCCACGTGCAAACGGGACACTGACATGGCGGGTGAACAGGGCAACTTTGTAAAAATCATGGATTGGATCACCCCAGTCAGACCTGTTAAAGTCAATAATCCCCTTCAACTGCCTGTTCTGAAAGATCAGATTGGCTGGGTGATAATCATCATGTTGAAAAGTCTGTCTGACCCCTTCCATGAGACGCAGATGATCGCTGACATACAGCTGAATCGCATCCAGGTGAATGTCTGCTGTTTTTACCGGTTCACGTAGAAATTCAGCACAATACCACTCGTGTTTTCGTTTTTTCATCATATGCCAGGAGGCGATTTCAGGTGGAGCTGGAAACTGATGAAGTTTCTTTAGCTCTTCCCCTGCCTGGTATCCTACTCTGTACTGATCTTCACTGCTCATCAGAATGAGTGCTTTTTCACCATCTTCTCCGTCAATGTAGTCATGGATCATCAGGCATGATAAGCCATCATCGGCGATCTTGAAGTGATGTAGTTCAGGGACAAGCAACGAGTACTGTCTGAGTTCTTTCATACGATTGTACTGATTCTCTCCTGACTTGAGAACCCTGCTCTCATCAGACATAGTGATCCGTGCCAGGTACTTTCTCCCGTTCTTTGTGGTCAGGAGGTACTTCAGGTCAGAAGAATAACCCTTTGATATCGGGCTGATATCTACAAAGTCAACAAGGTCACGAATTTGGTTCAGTACCCGGGTATCAGGGTTCATACGTAGTGAATATGGAGGTATTCGAAGGTTCCATCACTGATATTCATTTCAGAATTATTGGAGGTAGAATATTAAAATAATACTCTTAGTACAAGATATGCAGTTAATGACATTGCCAAATAATTATACATTCTTCCTCCCAACATCTGTCTATCGGAGTCTGAAAAGATGGAGGTAGGTGATATTGACTGGGACGGAATGTGGAGAGAGAAGCAACAGACACACAGTTTCTCTTCAGACCCCGATTCACAGCAGCGCCGGTGGGATCAGATGGCATCCTGGTACCGGTTCTGGTCAGAGCATGACGAATATCCATCAAAACTCCTACAGCGTGTTCAGATGGATCGGGAATGGTCTGTTCTTGATATCGGGTGCGGGATCGGGACCCTCAGTATTGCTGCAGCGATGAGGGCTAAACGGGTCACAGCCCTCGATATATCTGCGCAGATGCTTGACATTCTCAAGATCGATGCCGAGAGAAGACATCTTGGAAACATCAGGTATCTTCACCGGACATGGGAGAGTATTGCGATAGGTGCTGACATCAAGGCCCATGATATTGTTGTTGCTTCCCGGGCCATTGCACGGACTGGTGATCTCAGGGAGTCACTCAGGAAGATCAACCAGGCAGCCAGGCAGTATTCATATGTGACTGCATGGGGCGGAGAGCAGGGGGATTTTTCCCGTGAATTCCTTGAGGCAATCGGCAGGAGGTATACCAACACTCCGGACGACGTATTTGTCTTCAATATTCTGCATCAGATGGAGATCCATCCCAATGTTGAGCAACTGGAGTGCCGGAATCCGATACTCTATACCGATCATGAGCATGCCCTTCAGAGTTATCAGATGCTCCTGAATCTTACCCCTGAAGAGACAGATTTGGCCAGGGATTTTCTAAAAACCCATCTGACACGAAGACGGGATGGCAGATACGAGACTCCGGAAACGAAGGTCCGGTGGTCCCTTTTCTGGTGGAAGAAGTAGTGCCGGAAACGGGTCTTCTGAACATGATTTTTCAGATGTATGGTCACCTGTCTCACAGGTTTTACGATACAGGTCTGCATTTTGGGCAGAGATACATCCTGCAGAGTTCGGGTCTCGTGGCATAAACTGTACAGATCACAAACCCATCCTCTTTCTTCCGCAGGAATGGGCATGAGAGAGATTTTTTGCCTGGTATTGTCTGATTCAGAAACAGGTCCTGCTTGTCAGGATCGATCGTAACTATCTGTTCAACTCCGGTGATCAGGAACTGGATTCTGAATCTTGCCTGATCCAGTTGTTTGACAATACCCACAACCTCTCCCATACAACTGCAACAATACCCACATTGTCTGCATTGACTCGGTGCCATTCGTCTCCTGAGGTAATCCCTTCTGAATATTGAGTATAGTATGGTTTCTTTCTTCTGATAGAACTGGGGGCCGTAAAAGATTAACTCGTACTCCACGAATTTCAAATTTTGTTGGGTCTCTCATTTTTTCTAATTCAACCGATGAAATCAAAATAAAATTGTTCCGATGTATGAGTAATTGTCGTACATCTCCTGGTATGTCTGAAAATGCTTGGAGTGATAGATCTGAAACAAAATCCAGGTACCAGGGTAATTGTATCCAGAATGGAACCGATTCATTTTTCCTATTATCAAGGATATTAGTCAGAATGACCTTGATAAAATATATCTTTCAATTTATAATGCTAAATTTAGTTATTTATACTTTGAAATTAATTACGTCAATTCAAAAGGTTTATGTTTGCTCATGAGTAATATCTATGTGCCGAGATTTGAGGTTAACATATGGTAAAAGTAAATGAACTATATGAGATTGAGGTCTTCCCTTCCGACTGGCATGATATCGTGTCCCAGTATAATTCCAACCGGAAAGCTGGTCGTGATACCGTGATTGAGCGGAATATTGCCGGGCAGTCTGTTCAGTGTATTGTGGCCGGGTATACCTGGAGAGAGTCAAAAAAGCCTAACGCTCCCCAGAAGCAGAAGATAACCGTTCAGATTACTGACATCAAAGAAGCGTAGATACCTGCGAATCCATATATCCACATCGCAGTTCTGCCTTAATTCCACGTCATTTCTTACGCACCAGAAACGTCGTGATCGGATCAGGATACTCCCGAAATCCATCCGATTTATCCCGAAATTCTTGTTTACTCTTTTACAAATATGGCTGTGCTGTAAGGTGACAATAGGTATAACCCATATCAGAGAGACTACTTCACTCCGTATTCGAGTGGAAGAAGGAGAAAAGGTATGCGAATTAGTGCACGAAACACAATGAAAGGAACAATTACATCGATCATTAAGGGCCCCGTCAATGCAGAAGTTGTTCTTGATATCGGCAATGGTGTCCTGGTAACCTCCGTAATCACGGCCCATGCGGTTGAGAGTCTGGGACTGAGAGAAGGAAACCAGGCGTATGCTGTCATCAAGTCAAGCGAAGTGATGATCGCAATAGATTAAAATAGCAGATTATCAGGATCGGTTATAAACAGATGTGCCCCGAGTTAGGAGAAACTACAATCAGTACTTGAGATTGGAGGCCGCTCGTTGGTGTATCGATAAACCAGGTTGTATTGTATCACATTCTTTTTTTGTTCAGCGATACGGCTAAAAATACCCGCCAATGTGGCATTTCATAGTATTGCCAAAAAAAGTTATGAAGATGTGGGTTTATTCAGGGTCACCGGTGTCTGGTCTGCAAGCATGGCAGCAACATCCTTATCGGTAAGGGTAAGCCGGTAGAACTTCTGATAAAATTCCTTAATTTCTGATGTCAGGTCATTGTGGAGATGGTCTGGATACAGGGTGTTCTGGAGCCAGATCATACCAAGGACATTCTCGGGTACTGGGAGTTCCCAGGACATAATATACTTGGGCATACGGAAAACCTGTTTATTCTTTACTGCTGGAAGGTCCTTCCATGCCGAATCGGTGAGAATATCTGTGACATTCTTAGAGTTATATGACAGCAGGATAATGTCATCCGGATTCCAGTTATAGATCTGTTCTAGTGTAACCTTGCTATCGCCCCCAGCAACACCTTGGGCAACATTCTGACCGCCCGCAACGCTCAATGACTTTGATTCGTACCAGTCATCACCCAGTGTTGACAACGGTTCTCTCTGGCCGAAGTATACTTTTTCCCGGTTTACATCCGTATAGTCAGCGACATTCTTTTTCAGTTCCTCTGCCTTTGCATTGTAATAAGAAACGAACTCTTCTGCTTCTTTTTCCTTACCGGTAATCTTACCAATCATCTCGTAACTCTTCATGAGAGTATCAGGCGATTCTACATCGACAACTGCCACAGGAATGCCGGTTCTGGCAATATCTTCGTTGACCTTTGTATATGCCTTGTCAGAAATTACAAGATCAGGCTTAAGACCAATTAACTGCTCAAGATTTGCATTGGTCTTGCATCCGGCATTTGGAAGTTTACCTAGATTATTTTCAGTTTCATTTACCTTTTTCCTATCGGCGGGTCCAACACAGGTTCCGACCAGTTTGTTATCCGCGCCAATAACAAAGAAAAACTGGCTTGTAAAAGGATCAATTGTCACAATTCTTGAGACAGATTGTGGGAGTTCGATAGTGTTTCCAGCTAGATCCGTGATTGTTCTATTCTCAGCGAATGATACTGCTGGTATGACCAAAAGTGCTACCAGAAGTCCACAGAATAGAAGTTTGAAGTTTATACCCATATAATGCACTCCATTGGTCGCGTTAGACCACATTAATGTTGGTTGCATTTAACTAAAATAGTTATATGGTTTATTCTGTTTAATTTATTAAATTTACTTATCTGATGTATTTTTAGATTTTTTGTCTCAGATACTGAATTAAACTCTGAAAAATGATGGATATATATGACTCCGGTTTTTCAGAATCCTGTATGGTAGAAAGAAAGTTATACAGATAGTCCTCGATTCCAATGGAGAGTTCTGGCAGACATTCGACAACGATGACCGGGCTTTTCAGGATACCTCGTATCCATACCCCATCATGATTGGAGATCAGATATGTCGGAGAAAGGTACTGCCAGCCAGTCCATTCATAGTTCCCTTGTGAGAGTACCTGTAATACCTCCTTCGTAACCGGACTCGACAGGAGGTACTCTCGTCTGATCCGTCCGTCAGAAAGAACTGTCCTGGTTCTTACCGACATAATCTCCATACATAGGTCATATGTCCTGTGGGTTCTTCAAACTACGGGAGTTACAGGTCTGGCTATATGAAACCTGAACCCGGCAGATCAGTTCAGAACTGCATGTGTCGTCCAACCGGCATATATACCTGATATATCTGTACAATTCTGCAGCGTTTCGGGTGGATTACATGTGTCTCAAGCAACAAAATGCCTCTGGCATCCCGGTTGAAACCTGGGCAGAACGATGGTCAGCCCTGAAAGAGAGACACCTTCGTTCGGTACAAATCAACAATGAGGGTGATTTCTGGCTGGATCCGGATAATGTCAGAAGGTACCTGGAGAACACCAGGGGAGAATACTCAAAGGTGGTGGCAGAACAGATCAGAATCATACATGCACCACCAGGAGCAACAGTGCTGGACATCGGATCTGGACCGGGCACCCTTGCAGTTCCCCTGGCAAAACAAGGCTGCAGGGTAACTGTTGTAGAACAGGCTCCCCTCATGTGCAAGGCTCTCGAAGAGTACAGAATTTTGGAAGAGGCTCCACCAATCAGGATCATTACCCGGCGATGGGAGGATATCACCGGTGAGGAACTCGATGGCCCGTTTGATCTGATTATAGTCTCGTTCTCTCTCACCATGACCGATATTGCCGGTGCCATCAGGATGATTCAGCGAGTATCTTCAGGAAAAGTCTTTCTGTTTTGGTTCCTCACTCCGCCATCCTGGGCTGATATGATGCAGGATCTCTGGCCGTCACTACACAAGAGGGAGTATTACCCTACCCCGCTTGCCGATTGTCTCTGGAATGTTCTGTACGAGATGGGGATTTATGCAAACCTTGAGGTGATGGAACCTGCTCCTCCTGCTACCTATGATTCCATCGAGCAGGCTGTCAAAAGTGCTGCAAAGCGTCTTGAATGCACTGAAGAGTGGCAACACAGAATTGTTCAGACATACTTCACCGGACACGCCAGTCTGACACCGGACGGACGGATCCTGGCCGGTGGAGGTCACCGCAGTGCAACAATCTGGTGGGACAATCACCGGTCATAGCGGTTATAAAAAAGTGATACCAGGAACTGTCAGATGTTGCCGCCCTGGTGGGTTGTATTTTTCTGCCTGAATGCATGTTCGATAAGATCTTTTGAGAACACAGACGGAACTGTGCCGTTCTTTGCATACAGGTAGAGAGCTGTATTGTAGATCCCCTGCATTGCATTGGCTATTACGAAGAGGATGATCAGAAGAAGCACGTACAGGCTTACAGCGGCTATCATGATTTCACCAACTCCGGTCATCATCAGAAGAGTAACGGGGATCAGGGCAACAATTGCAATAAGAAGAAAGATAAGTGCTACACCGCCCTGACCGATAACCGTCTCTCCCCATGTTCGTTTAAATAGTGATGCAGACTCCTTGATCGATTCAAGGGTGCCCCGCTTCTCGATGATCATCACCGGGATGACAAAGAAGGTCAAAAGGCTCCATGCAACACCTATCATGGACGAGATGATCTGGGCCACAAAGTTATTATTGTCCCTGATTGCCTGGAGAACAAGTCCGATAGTTGCAGATATCAGCGCCCATATAAATATCTGTACGATATTCTGCTTTGCTGCTGATATACCGTCAGAGAACGTGGGATCGCCTCCAGTCAGCCGGATGTTGGCGCAGGCTACAAGTCCAGCGTTGAAGAAGATAACCACGAAGTACGTGACCAGATAAAAGAGGAAGATACCGACGTATACCAGCGGTGAATTCTGATGCTCTGCGGTAAGCCCTACTCCCATAAGGACAGCAGGGATGAGAAACGAGGCAGTAATGATGATGCAGACGATACCAGAAAGAACAGGGAACAACAGGAGTTCTTTGTCATTCCGCAGCACTTCCCAGCTCGCTTTGATCAGAGCGATGCTTCTACCGATCGATTCGAACATACAATAGATGTCATCAAATTTCTATATATACCCTCTATATGTTTTGTCTCGATTATGCAGAGAAACCAAAACCAGTAAAATGGGGAATAAATGTACGATCAGAGCACGCATCACGGTAGGTTCAGAAAAGTACAAAGAATGTATTTAACGATTCGCATTTATCTAGTATGAAAACAAAAACTAACCTGTATTCAGGAGTGCATTATGAAGATGAACATATCGTATCTTTCAATCGGGCTTGTACTGCTTCTGTTGGCAGTGCAGATCGGTTGTGTATCAGCTGCTGACACAAATCAGACAGAACTTACCATCTTTGCAGCCGCATCACTAACCGGTGTTGTCGGAGATCTCGACAAGGCATTCGAGACTGCACACCCGGGTGTAACTGTTACACCAAACTGTGAAAGTTCTGCAACCCTTGAGACCCAGATCAAGGAGGGCGCCTCTGCAGATCTCTTCCTTCCGGCAAGTGACTCAAATATCAACAATCTGATCAAGGCAGAACTGATTAATAAGGATGATGTCACGCCATACGCAACAAACAAACTCGCACTTATTGTTCCAGCTGACAACCCGGCAGGTATCACCGGACTCGCAGACCTTGCAAAGCCGGGTGTAAAGATTGTAAGTGAGACCAAGGATGTTCCGGTTCGCAAGTACACCGAACAGATGCTCAACAAGACTGTAAATGACACCGCCTATGGTCAGTCATTTGTTGATGCATTCAAGAAGAACATCATCTCAGAAGAGACCAACGTCGCAGGAGCAACCACCAAAGTCTCCCTGGGTGAAGCAGATGCAGGAATCACCTACTATTCAGATGTTACCAAGGGTCTAGCTGATAAGATTAAGATCATCGAGATCCCTGAAAACCTTAATGTAGTAGCCAAGTACAACGCAGGTATCCTTACCGAATCTAAGCAGAAGGAACTCGCAAAAGAGTATGTGGATCTTCTGAAATCTGACGAAGGAAAGGCTGTGCTGAAAGACTACGGATTCAGCCCGGTATAAAGTTCGCTCAGAATCAGATGAAGTGAGGGGAGATCTCTCTCTTCATCAGTCAATATATTTTCTTTTGTAGGTTTTTTAGGACTTCAGACAGTTATTCTGAATGGAAAGCCTGTGCACCTGCAACCCGGTGAGGTGAGGCATAGATATTCATTTTGCCACCTCTGATGAATCCGATGATGGTGAGCCCTGTTGCCTCTGCCATCTCGATTGCAAGCGATGTGGTCGCTCCCCGTGATGCAATTATTGGAATACCTGCAAGTATGCACTTTCTTGACATTTCAGAAGATATTCTGCCTGAAATCAATACGCAGGTCCGGGAGAGATCCCATCCTGTTCGGAGAGCATATCCTATAACCCGGTCCAGTGCATTGTGGCGTCCGATATCTTCGGTCTTTGTGATCATGGCATCACTGCTGACCAGGCCCACAACATGAATTCCCCCGGTTCTGACATGAAGATCAGAGTCAAGAACGAGTTTCAATGCCTGATGAAGCCATGTTGGGTTCATTACAAGATCAGAGGTTACTGTGGGAAGTTTTTTGATATCAAGAAATGATGAATCACCACCGCATCCTGAAAGGATGGTCTTCTTCCCTCCCTTGATAGCCACTTTACCAGATGTCAGAACACGAACTGTCTGTTTTTCTATCTGCAACGATTCAATGTCATCAACCTGTTTAATCAGACCTTCAGTATAGAGATATCCAATAACAAAGTCCTCAAGCCGGCTGGGGCTTGTCATCACGTTCAGGATCTGACGACCGTTAACCCACATTACATATGGGGACTCGATGACCACCTCGTGATCAGAGGGAGAGAATAGATGATCTATCTCTTTTACACAGGGAACGATGATCGATAATTGGTCAGTCATTAGAACTCCGAAGGTGCAGATACCCCATGGTATCTCAGTATTGCTGGGAAGACATATTTCACTTGGGAATGAGGTAAGAGTCCTGGATTGCTGAAAACAAAAAGGTTTTAGAACGACTGCATTTCTACGGGTCTGTGATTATAAACAGGAATATTCAACTTGTTTGTCCCTCACCCAGCAATTCGAGGGCTACCTCATAGGGATTCTTCGGAAGTTCTCCCATTTTTTTGTTGGAAAAGAAGGTATCCGGATGAATCTGCCTGAGTTGATCAAGAGAGAGTCTGTCTATGATATCCTGTGCAATCGCTTCTGCCTCTTTACTCTTACCCGGATTCTTCATCAGATATCCCATTCTTACGTGCATAAGCATCGCCTTTTTTAGATCCTCATCAGATAACTGGTCAAATGATGCGGAGACGAATCGATCAGGAACTGTTGCCATTATTCTCCGCTCCCGGTTTTGGTTGCCATATGAATGGTAGATTCGCCATATGCACTCCGTAGTACACCGGTCTGGAAGATTACAAGACCGTTTTCATTACAGAGCTTCTCATATCCTTCCCGGTCTTTGATAGCATGATACATGTTGTGTATGCCAAGTTCAAGTTCATACAGCCCCTGCATCCCGGTCCCTTCAGAAGCTCTGATAAACCAGTGGTTCGAGATGAAAAGACCGCCTTCGTTCAGGTGGGCACAGACGTCCTTCAGGATTGCATTAAGCTGATTCTGGTTTGCATACAAGGCATGGGAGATTAGGATGATATCATATTTGCCTTCCGGGAGGGCTCCCAGGCTCCCGCTGATCGCTGTAACCCGGTCCTTCATCTCATGCCTCGCAATATTCTGCTTGAGTAGTTCTGAACTGACAGGTTGCCCAAGGACTGAAGCCTTCAGATCAGGATGAATCTGGCAGACAGCCATGGCATACAGACCATGACCGCTACTGATCTCAAGGAACGATTTTGCATCCTTAAATCCTGCCCACCGACTTGCAACTGTCGTGATGTTCTTGAGCATACCCCTTATCTCCTGTTCTGCCTTGGACATACCCATCAACGGGCTCTCCTGCTCGAACGTGGATTTTGCTTCAGGACTTGTCAGATAGGTCTGCAGATCGTTCCACGGGGATTCCGGCTCGGCTAGTGCCAGGATGATATCTCCCTGGTAATACCTGCTGCTGCTCACAAAGTGGAGGTTAGCTGATGGAGAGACCAGGTATTTCTCACCAGATCGCCGGACGATGTCCAGGTAAAAGAGCATCCCAATCAGGGGTGCCATGTAATCCATGGGGATCTTTGTTCCCTTGCTCACTTCTTCAATTGTAGCCGGTCCATGTGCAGCCATCCAGTCAAAGAGTTTAAGCTGCAGAGCAGCCCTGATTACCATGAACTCCTTATACACCTGGATAAGATCATCGACCACCTCGATGACAGGAAGTTCTGGCAGTTTAATTAAATCTATATCTTCCATCGTAATTCCTCGGTACTGTGGTTATTCCCTTTCCGTTTCTCACAGGCTACATGCCTTGTTTTTGCATGAAACAGTCCTTTTCATTGGTCCTACCTGGGGCCCCCAACGGGGCACCGTTGGGGTATTAGGAACGTTTCTAATCGAATCAGAAGTTAGTGTTGCGTAACTCCGGTATGAAAATACGGGGTAAAACCGGATCTGTATGTATTAATTCACGAAGAAAAAAGTTAGTTTGCCTTGAGGTATATGTGACCCCAGACAATCTCTCCCTTCTTCTTCTCTTTCCGCTCTCCTAGGTCACCAATGTACTCATCAAAGGTGTAGGTCTGACCGTCGCATTCCTTCTCGACGGTTCCGATCTTCTTGTATCCTGGCATCGGGTAGAGCAGTTTTCCAAGTATGTATGCATCTCCCTTGACCAGCTGACCACCGACACGGCCCTCGACATCACCCTTGATGATGACGGTTCCGCCTTCGGCGTGGGTCAGGACATGGATGAAGACATCGCCTTCGATGATGATGGTTCCACCGGTCATGGCGGTACCGACATCATTTCCGGCCTTTCCTTTTACCCGGATCAGACCACCGCTCATACCACGCCAGTCACCACGATAGGCACTGCCAACATGGTTATCAGCGTCTCCTTCAATCAGGATATCTCCGCCTTCCATGCCGATTCCAAGGAATGCATCAGCATTGCCCTTGACGGTGATTTTGCCGCCTCTCATCCAGCAGCCGACATACATGTCTGCGTCGCTGTTGATGAGGATCTCACCATCGGTCATCTGCTGGCCGAACCGCTTCATCTTACGGACATTTCCGTTGACGATGATCTTGGTGTCAGCTGCGGTCTCTCCAGCCTTTCCGGAAAACGAGAAGAAGTCTCCAAGTTTCCAGACAACTTTTCCCTCATGAGCCGGAAGATCAGCGATCTCGGCCAGAGATTTCCCTGCAAACTTGTCAGGGGTTACACTGTAGCATTCGAGGTACAGCTCAGGCTGCTGTACCAGGGTCATTGTTACGGTTTCCATCTTTTGCACCTCAGGCTACTTCTACTTCAAGTGCCCGTGGGCGGTACACATGGTCGTCGAACACTGCGTAGTTCTCAAGGTTAACAGTGTAACTCTTGGTGAACTTCTCTTTGATATCACGCATAACCTGGGAGTTCTCAGGCATGGTGACCTTGGTCCAGATGGTGTGTCCCTTCGGCTCAGCGACAATCTCACCATTCTGGACAACAACAACTCCTTCCTTGATGGTGTAGGCAGTCTTGGTGAATGCCTCTTCAATCAGCTCTGGATCAGTTGGGATCTTCTTGGCATCAAGGTTGTAGATCGCTACGTTTCCATCAGCACCTGGAGCGAGGCTGCCGTACATGCTAGACATACCGAGTGCCCTGGCCGGACCTGCACGGGTCATCATGGCGATATCGTAGAGGTTGAGTTCGCGGTCCATGGAGGCGAGGTCGGTTGCTGCGATAACCTTGTCTTTCCGCTTCATGGAGTCAAGGGTTGCCTCACGAGCCTTTCTCGACATGAGCCACTTGATGATACGCGGGTACCGGCTGAATGGTCCTCCGTTCGGGTGATCAGTGGTGATGAATGTCCGCATCAGGTCTTTTGCATAGAGCCCGATCTCAAGGCCGACTGCCCACTGGATACCAATGACAGCGACGTCCTTATCATACACAAACGGCACAATACCAGAACCAGTCTCGAGTTCAATATCACAATTTGCCCACTTGCGGTGGTTGAGTTCCATGAGGTGGTGCTCGAATGGTCCGTCGGCTGTCATGGTGGTTGTCTCATCAAGGGTGACACATCCGAGATCAATGGTGATGTTGTCAGTCTTGTTAACGTAGTCCATGACTTCCTTTGCTGCAGATCCGAAGGTTCCCCAACTGTCTCCTTTGTAGGAGTGGAACTGGAGGTGAGTGTTGTGCAGGACCTGAGTTCTGCCGAACTTGTTCTTTGCCTTGTATCCCTCTGCAAGCTTCAGGGTATCGAGGGTATCTGTGTAGTTACCCGGATTTCCAAGGTTGTTTCCGTGCAGATGAATTGAGTGGGGCAGACCAAGGTACTCGTTCGTCTCGATCAGACCCTTGACAATCTCTGCAGGAGTAATGTCGAAGTAGGGGACCGGGTCATGGATAGTGTTACAGTTTTCTCCCCATGCCCATGCTTCTGTGCCACCTGGGTTGACAACCTTGATACCGACACCGTATGTTGCCTTGAGGAGCCAGGCGATGTAAGCAGCGTTGTTCTCTATCTCCTTATTCTTGAGGTACTCGAGACAGAACCAGTTGTTTCCGAATACTGGCATTGCACTGATATCGAGGATTGGTGTGTCCCTGATCTCTTCATGAACGTGGGGTGCCATGAGTGGGGGCATTGCTGCCTCATTGACGTAGGTGTATCCCAGACGGGAGTATGCATACCCGGTCTTCCAGGTGGTTGGAATCGAGAATCCCATCTCCATTCGTTTGCCCTGTTTGAGAATCCCCCCACGGTAATCGCCACGGAAGAGCTTGTCTTCAGGCCGCATCTCACGACCAAGGTTGACTTTCGGTCCAACCACGTGGGTGTGAATGTCAACACCACCAGCCATAACGGTCTTACCGCTGGCATCGATGGTCTTTGCCTTTGAAGAGACCTTCTCTACGATCTTGCCGTCCTTAATGGCGATATCTGCCTTGTCTCCCTTGATTCCGGAGATTGGATCAAAGACGTATCCGTTCTTGATAATCAGTTCAGACATATTCAGGCCCCCTGTGCATTGAGTTCATCAAGACGGTCAGCGATCTTGTTCAGCAGTTCCTCATCGGTGAGGAGACCCTGGGGATCGAGAACCTGTCTGAACTGGATTGGCACGTTGTCCATCCGGTATACAATTCCACCGGTGTCAACACCACAGATACAGACCGGGATGTGCAGGTCAGAGATCTCTGATGCCATGCAGACGCTTGGATCGATGGTGACCCAGGGGTGTTTCTTCAGATGCTGGACTGCCGGAATCGGGAAGTGTGCACCTGCATCAGTTCCGATGTTGATGAACATATCCGTTTCATCACGCATTGCCATGTCCACTGAACTGGTCTCACCCGGGTTCATGTGTGCATAGTTCTTCTTGGTGAGGTCAAGGCAGTACGGGAATCCGAATGTCCATGACCATACGACACCGGGACCTGCGATGTTGTAGTGTCCACGCATTGCCATGATCGTCCACTTGGCAACCTTGTTCAGGTCACGCATGAGGGAGATTGCAATGTCGATGTTGTGGTTACGACCATCAGAGTGTGTCAGACCCATTCCGTAAAAGACGGTTCCGAACCGGGCATTCCCCATGATCTCGGCAGCCTCAAGGATCTGCTCTTTTGGAACATCTGCAACGACATCAGGGATATCATCTGCATGCCCGTGCATGACCATCCGGAATGCATCAAAGAGTTCGTAGTCGTGCCCCTGTTTTACACGGAGGTGCATGTCTGCAACGTTTGCAGTATCGGTGTACCGGGGGTCAATGACGATGACAGTACGCTTCTTCTGTCCCTTTCCTGTGAAAAATCCACGTGGGAAGATAGAGTACCGGGACATGTGACGTGGGTGTGCGTGTGCCGGGTTAGATCCCCAGTACACAATCACGTCTGCACGGTTCTTGACCTCTCCAAGGGTGCAGGTTGGGTATCCGTTATCAAATATTGCGAGGAATGACGGGCCGTGGCAGATGGTTGCACAGTTGTCAAGACAGCCACCTGCTGTTTCCATAACACGGGCTGCTGCTGCCTGTCCTTCACAGTTTGTTGAACCAAACCCGTACATGAGTGGCTTTTTTGCTTTGTACAGATGCTGTGCGGTCCACTCAATAGCCTCCTCGTAGGAGATCTCTTTCATGGAGCCATCTGGCTGGCGAAGCCGGGGTAATCTATGCCGGTGTTCTGAGCTGCCGTGCTTGAAGATCTCAGTTCCGATTGCACAGACATTCTCGACCTCAAGCACCTTCTTTCCGTCATCAGAGACTGTTACTCTGACATCATCGCAGGAGCAGCCACAGTATGGGCATCCCACATTCTCATATACCTTTGGCATTATTCTTCACCCTTCCACATGCCGACTGCTCCCTGTACTAATTGGAGGGCAGTCTTCAGTTTCTCTTCCGGTGCAGGCTCCACGGTTACAGGGAACCCGCTGTACTGGGGTGTACCGGTGGACTGGGTGCGGGGAGGAACGACCTGGTTTGCCCAGACACCCTGCCTGATGTGGCAGAGACCCGGATATACAGTCTGGCGGGCGACTACTGCTTTGACAATGACCTGGCCACTTTCGCTTGTAACGCGAACGTTGGTGTTCTTTAATATCTTCAGTCTCTTCATGTCCTGCTCATTCATCTCGATGAGATTACAGGCATCGAAGTATTCCGGAGATGTCTTCCCGATTTCCATTGCAATGCCTTCTTCGACGGCACGCTGGGTTATCATGTTTAAGGTGTTATTTTCGGCCATAGGATCTCCCGAAAAATCCTATCTTATCACGTTCAGTTCTGATCAGGCAATCCGGTTCTGGCATCCCAGGGTGTCACCCTGAGGATACACACCAGGTTTATAGAGCACTGAAAGCTGACACCTAGTGTGATTCCGGTTCTGTCATCGCTATTCCAGAGGATGATCAGTACCCAGGTATCTCTGCCACCCGATGGCAGAGCGTTGTTAGGCACAATATCCGGAACCCCGATCAACAAATCACATTCATAGTTCGTAGGTATATATCACATCCGAATTGCAAAATTAGGCATAAATTTTGTAATGGTTTTTGCAATAAAAAACGCCAATTGGGGCCTCATTGCAAAAATTAATAGGGTGATGCGTTTTATTTAAAAACACTTTTTTATTTTTATTATTGTACTGAATAAAATATAATAATTTGACTCTGCGATTTTTTTTGGGCACCAGGTACGAATGTTCGCAAGAGATACATATTTAATGAATGCACCGAGTTAATTGAAAGTGTGTGCAAGTTTTTAGTGCCCATAATGTGAAACAGGAAATACGTTGTATCTCTCATGCGAAACCCTACAAACATCATCTATGAGAACAAGAAGAGACAGACATACTGAACAATTCAGGATAAATGTCACAAATGACCGGGACTGATTTCATCTATCTGAATAATGCAGCAACGAGCTGGCCGAAACCTCCGGAAGTACTCGCCGCAATTCAGCAGTCTCTCCTCTCCCCTTTCACCGGCGGGGGGAGAAGTGCCACCAGGGATTCAAAAGATTATATCTGGTCTGCAAGAAGTGCGATTGCAGATCTCCTCAGTGTTCGTGACAATGAACGGGTTATCTTCTCCCATAACGCCACTGATGCCCTGAACACCCTTATTCAGGGCTTCTGTTCGGCTCACAAGGGGAAGATTCATGTGATAACGTCTGCTCTTGAGCACAACTCAGTGCTCAGACTCCTGTCTGAACTACAACAGGCAGGAAGAATACATCTTACTATCCTTCCCCTGGATGGATCAGATATCGATAGCGATGCAATTGAAGAGTCAATAACGCCTGAAACCAGGCTGGCAGTTCTGACCCATGGAAGTAATGTGCTTGGTTCTGTTCAGAAGATAAATGATATCGGCAGACATCTCCATGAACACGGGATATTCCTCATCACAGATGGATCACAGACAGCAGGCCATATCCCCATTTCTGTCAATGACATGCACACCGATGCGTATGTTTTTACCGGACATAAAGCACTGTTCGGGATTCCCGGAACCGGAGGGTTTGTCATCAAGAATCCAGAAGAGATAAATCCGGTCAGGTTCGGTGGGACCGGGTCATACTCTTCAGTTCTGACCCATCCCAGGGGAATGCCCGAACGGTTTGAAGCAGGTACCCACAACTTCCCGGGTCTTGCAGCACTTGAGGCCGGAGTCGGGTTCATACAATCAATCGGTCTGTCTGCTATTGAGGAGAAGGGGATCAGACAGACAAGGATGATGATTCAGAGACTTAAAGGAGCACCCAACATTATTATTCAGAATGAATTCCCTGATCTGCCGATCATCTCGTTGAATATCGACGGGCTCGATAACGATGATCTTGGGTTTATCCTGACACGTAAATATCAGATCATAACCAGATCAGGACTCCACTGTGCTCCGCTTGTTCATAAGGAGATGGACGGAGGCACCGGTTCGGTACGACTGAGTCTCTCCTGGTTTACAACCGATGCAGAGTGTTTACAGGCAGCAGAAGCCATTCTGGAGGTAGCCCGCTGTGCGGATAATCAGGTCAGTCAGGCATAAGGTCTGTGTGGATGGGGCATTCATGCGTGAGGTTGTCCTGAGTGCACCGGTCACTGAAGACTTTATCAGTTTTCTGAAAAACTTCGGACCTGTGATGACCCTGTCTGAGATGGGTCCCGGTTTTTTCAAGTTCGAGATACCAGATGGCTTTTCAATGAAGGGATGGGTCGGGGATGATATCATGGAGATAAGGTTCCGCCAGGATGTGATGGATCTCTGTGAGGACTTTGTGTCTGTCCTTTTTTATTATTACCATGACGGAAGACCCGATCTACCCAAACTTCTCCGGATGGCAAAATCATTAAAAAACAACATAGATGTGAGGAAGAATGGTGTTTCTGGTTCCTGATAGAGATCCTGAAAATCCGTTTGAGGTACGTGCTTTAGAATATGATCACTGGTTTGATGACAATCATGATCTCTTCTCTGAACAGCAGGAGTTGATCAGACCTTTTGTCAGAACCGGAGAAGGTGCGACCCTGGATATCGGGTGTGGATCAGGCAGGTTTTCTTCAGCACTTGGTATTTTTGTAGGGATCGAACCATCCCATGCTCTGGTCAGGATGGCATATCAGCGGGGCGTCAGAGTGATTCAGGGATGCGGCGAGTATATCCCGATCCGGAACGGATCAATCATTCAGGCATTTCTCATCACCGTCATCGGCTTTACAACAGATCCGGTGATGATATTGAATGAGGTCAAGCGGTGTATGCACCCTCACGGATCACTCATCGTTGTTGAGATTGATATCGAGAGTGAAATTGGCAGATCGTATAAACAGAAACACTCTTCATCGACGTTCCTCTCCCGTGCACTTCTTCGTTCATGCCCTAAGATCAGTTCCCTTCTTGAACAGAGTGGATTTTATGTATCTGATATCAGGCGGTCAGCCGGGCTTGTTCTGATTCATGGAAGTGTTACCTGATCGATCTCTGGCGATGTATTCTCGGTCTGCATTATCACTGTAATTATGGAGCCTCTGTATGACAGAACAAATCACCAATGAGACGGGTGGAGTGCCAGGAATGCCGATCCTCGGGATAGATGCCGGTTCAACAAGGATAAAAGGGGCACTCTGGACTGGTTCGTCCTGGATCCTGCATGAGATCTCATCAGGAGTCTCGTATGAACAGGGTGTTACCGGACTGATAGACACCATGAGCAGCCAAATGGGTTCTCCTCCTGTCACCATCGTTGCAACCGGGTATGGCCGCAAGATGGTTCCCGGATCCTCGAAGGTTCTCAATGAGATCGGATGTCATGGGAAGGGAGCAGTGTACCTCGTTCCCGGATGCAGGACCGTGATCGACATCGGTGGTCAGGATGCGAAGGTTATCAGCCTTGGAGATACCGGTAAAGTATCAGATTTTGCAATGAATGATAAATGTGCAGCAGGTACTGGCAGATTCCTTTCAATCATGGCAGATGCCTTATCTGTCTCTCTGAGCGATATGGGTTCCATTGGAAGAGAATCAGAACCGCTCCGGCTCTCATCGATGTGCACAGTCTTTGCGGAATCTGAAATCATCGGGCTCTTATCACGCGGATGTCCGGTACATGAGATAGTTGCCGGTATCAATGACGCAATTGCCAGACGTACGCTCTCTCTCGCATCACGAATGACTCTGGCTCCACCGGTTATCTTTACCGGTGGGGTATCTGCAAATGCGGACATCGTATCAAGAATGTCGGTCCTGATACAGCAGGAGATCCGTGTTCCTGAACATGCCGAGTTCTCCGGTGCGATCGGGGCAGTTCTGTCTGTAAGCACAGTTGATCCATGGCCGCTGGTCCCGGTAAGGGTTATGATATAACCCTTATGAGTTCTTTTATCGCATTTTTCAAGGTCTGCAGGGATAGTTTTACGAATCCTGTGAAACTTCTTCGATTAATACTGCCTAATCAACAGATGAATATGGGTTCATATCCTTCACAATGGTGAATACTAAGGAGACTGAATATTCTGCCTGATTGAAATCTTTCAACCAGTTGCCAGAGCGATGGGAGAGGATCTCTTATCACTGTTCTGTCTTTTGATTCAATTCCAATGACCGGAGTTACTATGAGAGCAGAATCATTAACATGGTTTGATCAGGCGATGCCCCGAGCATCAGTAGAAATTACCGCAATAAAAGAGAAGAAAGTTCCAATCGTCGGATTTTACTGTGTGTTTGCCCCTCAGGAACTTGTTCTTGCAGCAGGTGGATTCCCGGTAGCCCTTTGTGCCACAAAAGAAGAGCCGATCGCAGATGGTGAGAAGGACCTTCCACGAAACTTCTGTCCTTTGATTAAATCCAGTTATGGATTTGCCATAACAGACAAATGTCCGTTCTTTGTCAATGCTGAGTTTATCATAGGTGAAACAACCTGTGATGGCAAGAAGAAGATGTTTGAATTGATGAACACCTTCAAACCGACCGTTGTTCTACAGGTTCCCCAGGGAGCTACTGGCAAGGCACAGGATGATTACTGGTACTCGGAAGTTCAACGCTGCAAGACCGAGATTGAACAGCGTCTCGGAGTTACGATAACAACCGATTCTCTAAAAGCAGCCATCAACCGGATGAATGAGCAGCGCCGACTTATCAGAGAGGTTGCCGAACTCAACAGAGCTGACCCGCCTGTGCTGTCCGGACTAGACATGCTGAAAGTGACCTGGGCACGTAACTTCACTTATGATCCTGAAGAGTTCAACACTCATCTGAAGGCCCTTATTGAAGAAGGGAAGAAGATGAAGGCAAACGGTACCGGAGCATTTCCAAAAGGCACACCACGGATCATCGTAACCGGTGTTCCAACTGGACTAGGATCTGAAAAAGTTCTGAAGATCATCGAGGAGTCAGGTGCAGCCGTAATCTACATCGAGAACTGTGCAGGAATGAAACAGTATCTCCATGATGTTGATACCTCTGATTCCGATCTTGTCCATGCTGTTGCAAAGAAATATCTCCAGATTCCCTGCTCCTGTATGAGCCCGAATACCGAACGGATGAACATTCTGGCTAAAGTTGCAGAAGAATACAACGCAGATGGCATTGTGGACATAACCTGGATCGGTTGTCATACGTACAATGTCGAGTCACGTATTCTTTCAAAGGCTATGAAAGAGAAGGATCTTCCTGTTATTCAGATCGAGACTGATTACTCACCTGCTGACACAGAGCAGATACGAACCAGAATTGAAGCATTCATCGATATGATCAGGAACTGATCATACTATTTTTCGGGATTAAAGGCCGAAGAATCCGGCTAAAAAAAGAGAGGATTAGTTCTTCTTCAGGTAGATCTTACCGTAGACAACCTGTCCCTTGGACTTAGAGTGACGCTCTCCAAGGTCACCGAGGTACTCGGCAAAGACCGCCTTGTCCCCATCAACCTCAAGTTCAACATCCTGGTTGTACTTGTACCCGGGCATCATGTAGTTGATGGTTCCGTAGACATAGATCGTCCCTTTCACCATCTGTCCACCGACACGGCGGTTGACATTACCCTTGACGATGATGGTCCCGCCTTCCTGGTGGGTTCCAATGTGCACATCGGCGTCCCCTTCGACGATGAGAGTTCCACCGTTCATAAAGGTACCAATATCACTGCCAACATTGCCCTTGACACGGAGAACACCACCCTGCATGCCACGCCAGTCACCACGGTATGAGGCACCGATGAAGTTGCCGCCGTTTCCGTCGACAACAAATTCTCCGCCTTCCATACCGAGACCGGAGAAGGAGTCCACGTTTCCTTTCACGTGGAGTTTTCCTCCTTTCATCCATCCACCGGTGTACATATCGCAGCTGCTTTCCACAACAACCTCTCCGGCTGTCATGTTCATGCCGATGTACTTGACTTTCTTACAGTCACCGGTTACAATGACCTTGGTCTCTTCCGGAGTTGCACCAACTGCATCCCCATGGATCTCAAAGAAATCCCCAAGTTTGTAGGTCTCTCTTCCTTCGTAGCAACGGAGGGCAGCAATCTCTTCGTTTGTCTTTCCCGCAAACTGATCAGGAGTGATCATATCTCCTTCGAGATAAAGTTCGGGGACCTTTACCATCTTTATTGTTACTGTCTTCATTCCTGGTACCTCACACATTTGCGGTTGTTTCAATCACATGCGGGTGGGGTGCATATGAGTCAGGAACTTCGTAGTTTGGCTGGGTAACGGTGTAGTACCTGAGGAACTTCTCCCTGACGTCACGGGTAACCTGCTTGTTATCAGGAACCTGTGCATTGACCCAGAATGTCATCTTGGTTGGGTTCTCAAGAATGATGCTTCCCTCTTTGATGACCATGTCCCCATTCTTGAACAGATATGAGACATTTGAGAATACTCTCTCGTACTCTTCCGGATCAGTTGGGAGCTTTGTCGGATCTATGTCATAGATTGCAACTTCTGCATCCATACCAACTGCAAGACCACCACGGGAACTTGAGAGACCAAGAGCCTTTGCCGGAGCAGCACGGGTCATCTGTGAGAGTTCGTAAAGGGTGATCTCACGATCCAGTTCGTTCAGGATGGTTGCGTCGGCTACCTTTCCACTGTTCTTGAAGGCTGCCATCTGCTCATCACGGGTCTTCTTGCTGAGGAGCCACTTGAAGACACGTGGGTAGCGGGTGAATGGACCGGCGTTCGGGTGATCAGTGGTGATCATGGTCCGCATTGGATCATTTGAGAGGAGGGCAAGTTCAAGACCGGTTGCCCACTGCACTGCACAGGGGAAGACGTTCGGGCTGTAGATGAACGGCACGACACCTGATCCAGTCTCGAGTTCGACATCCACGTTACACCACTTGAGGTGGTTGAGTGCACAGAGATGGTGTTCGAACGGACCGTCTGCAGTCATCGTGGTAGTCTCATCAAGGGTTACGTTACCGGTATCAAAGGTGATCTCCGGGTGCTTGTTGACGTAATCCATGATCTCCTTGGATGCAGAGCAGAAGTCTCCCCAGCCTGAACCACCGTAGGAGTGGAACTGGAGGTGAGTCATATGCAGAACCTGCTCACGGCCGAACTTGTTGTTTGCTTTGTATTTTGAGGCAAGCTTCATGGTGTCGAGGGTTACCGGATTGTTCCCCGGGTCACCAAGGCTGTTCGGGTGAAGGTGAACAGAGTGCGGAAGGCCGAGGTATTCATTGCACTCAATCAGACCGGATACAATCTCTCCCGGAGTGATATCGAAGTACGGAACTTCATCGTTGATGCCGAGACAGTTCAGACCCCATCCCCATGCTTCAGTGCCACCTGGGTTGACGACCTTGATACCGTATCCCTTGGTCACCCTCATGAGCCAGGCAATATATGCTGCAGTCTTCTCTACCTCTTTCTCCTTGAGGTACTCCATGACGAACCAGTTGTTACCGAATACCGGCAGTGCTGCTTCATCGATGATCGGAGTCTCATGGATCTCATGGTGGACGTGCCGTGCATACATTGGAGGCATTGCTGCTTCCATGACGAAGGTGTATCCCATTCTGCCGTAGCAGTATCCGGTCCTGAAGACGGATGGAATCGAGAATCCCTGCTCCATGCGGGAGGTCTCCTTGACAATACCGCCACGCATCTGTCCCCTGAACCACTTGTCTTCTGGTCTGAACCAGCGACCGAGGTTTACTTTCGGACCAGCCACGTGGGAGTGAATGTCAAGTGCTCCGGCCATGACGGTCTTGCCGGATGCATCGACTGTCTTGGCCTTTGAAGAGACCTTCTCGACGATCTTTCCGTCTTTTATTGCGATGTCTTTCTTGTCTCCCTTTACACCGCTGACGACATCAAAGACATGACCGTTCTTAATCAGATACTCAGTCATTTATGAATCCCCCATGATTTCACAGAGACGTACATAGATCTTTTCAAGGAGTTCTTCGTCGGTAAGCATCCCCTCTGGTGGGTTGATGACTTTCCGGCATGCCATTGGGACATTATCCATCCGGTATGCACAGCCTTCAACCTCAACACCGACCAGGGCGACCGGGATGTGAACATCAGAGATCTCGGTGGTCAGGTTGATGTGCGGGTCGATACAGACTGATGGAATCTGTGCCATATGACGGGTTGCTTCAATCGGGAAGTGTGCTCCGATATCTGAAGCGATACAGATACAGGCATCAACCTCTTTTCTGCGGAGGAGATCGACAGAAGATGTGTCACCAGGCTGGTATCGTGCATGGGTCCGACGGGTAAGGTCCACACAGTATGGAAATCCGTACTGCCAGGAGAGTACCTGTCCTGAACCGGTAACATTCCAGTGTCCTCTCATAGCGACGATGGCGAACTTGGTGTAGTCGTTCATGTCGCGGGTGAAGTTGATTGCGATATCGATGTTGTGGTTTCTGCCCAGGGTGTGGGTCATACCCATTCCGAAGAAGATAACGCCGAACCTTCCTTCCTTCAGGGTCTCGACAGCTGATATGATCTTCTCTTTCGGAACACCACCGACTACATCAGGGATTGGTTCTCCACGAAGAGCGGTTCTGAATGCATCGAGAAGTTCGTAGTCGTATGACTGCTCAACCTGGATGAATTCATCAGCGCACTTTGCTGTGTCAGTGTACCGGCAGTCAACACAGATGATCTTCCTACCCTTGTGGCCCTTGGTTGTGAAGAATCCACGTGGGAAGATTGAGTACCTGGACATGTGACGTGGGTGAGCGTGTGCCGGGTTACATCCCCAGAAGACGACACGGTCTGCACGGTTCTTGACTTCTCCGAGGGTACAGGAAGGAACACCGACATCCTGGATTGCCAGAAGTGAGGAGCCGTGACAGACGGTTGCACAGTTGTCGACCATTGTTCCGGCCTTTTCTGCAACCTTGTGTCCGATAGACATTGCTTCGCAGCTTGTCGATGCCCATCCGTACCAGAGTGTCTTCTTGGACTTTGCCAGCATCTGGGCGGTATATTCGATGGCCTCGTCGTAGGTGATCTCTTTGTAGGTTCCGTCAGGCTGGCGTTTGCGTGGGCGGGTTACTCTGTGATGACCTGCAGCCTTTGAAAGGTGAAGGAACTTCTCAGCACCGATTGCACAGGCGTTCTGGCAGTCAATGATATCGGTTTCATCATCAGTAACCGTTATTACAAGATCATCGCATAATGTCCCACAAAATGGACATACAACATCGGTAACAACTTTTGGCATATTTAACTCCTCACCGGTGGTTTTCTATCAGGTCCATAACAGAGGGTCTGAACTATCTCGACAGCTCCCATAATCCGCTCCTCTGGTGCTGGTTCAATATCGACCGGGAATCCCTTGAAGCATGGTTCTCCGGTTGAGTATGTATATGCTGAGACGATGGCGTTTGCCCAGGGTCCCATTGGAATGTGTGCAAGACCTGGAACCAGATCTTCACGGGTTCTGACTGCCTTGACCACTACACTTCCATCCTTACTGGTGACTTTGACATTGGTGTTTGCCATGATCCCCAGTTTTTTCATGTCATCCTCGTGCATGTGGATGATAGAGGCAGCATCAAAGTACTTCTGAGAAGTCTTTCCTGTCTCCATTGCAACCCCCTGCTGGATTGTCCGGCAGGTGATCATGTTAAGGGTAATCTTGTTCGTCATCTCGAAGCTCCATTCTGGGAGTGTCCCTTCCTGATACTGCTATTTCCTGAAGGGGAATTCATAGAGACACGGAATACTATCCCGAATTGTATCCCGTTTTGCCGGTATAGTTCTGAACTATGTACTCATCTGCGACCCCTGGCCCAGCATTATCACCGGAGTTCCCAGGATCAAGGAGACGAGTACATACGCAGATCTATCCCGATTGAATAACGGTCTACTCGGGTAATATAAAGGATTTGGATTTTTTCCGTGGAGATTTTAGAAAATGCCTCAGATATACCTTATAAGCGTTATGGTTTGAGTTTTGAATTGGGCACACAGTCTTTTTTTGGTGGGAGTAATATACTGAAATTGTTTAACCAAGATATTGGGCACAATTTCCTATCGCAATCTGTTTTAATTGAAATAATCCGTTTTTTCTAAAATTAATGGAATTAATTCAATAATATCTATGCCTAACCATTGCTATCTCAAACTCCTCCCTCCCTCATGATGCCCAGAGGAATAGGCACAATATGAAAAATCGTAAATTCATTGATAATTACCTAAAGCGCAAAAAGAGGTGTATACATGGCATTGTTTGGAGTGAAGATCTCTCCCTGATATTTACCCCTGATGATAGCCGGTTCATCCATAGATGCATTAAACTTCTTCACAAGAGTTACTGATCTCATGCAACATGAATGCCCTGCAGAGGGTGTCAATACACGAACACGAGAGTCATTCAGACAACCGGAACAGGTTTTTTTTGCAAGCGCCTGAATATTCTCTAAGAAAGAAGCGTATCAAAAGATTGTGTTGTGAAAAAAAGGGGTTCAGGAACTGGTCATCTTGGAGCCCAGATACCTTTTTTAAGGATGGAAATTTTACACTCAGGACATACCCAGGTTTTTGGGAGTTTTTCAAAGGATGTTCCCGGAGGAATATTCTGAGTCTTATCCCCTTTTTCCGGATCGTAAATGTAAGCACATTCCAGGCATTGGTACTTTTGCATGAATGAATTACTCCACTATTATTTAATTAACCCATTCGTCAGAGGAGGTCGGATTCAACTTCATTTTCCGGAGGCCATACCCTCTTTTCTGCGTACTCTTCCCGAATAGTCCTCTTAAATTCATCAAATCCGATCTCATCAAGTTGTTCAGGGAGCATCTGATCGCTAGAGGCCAGTTCATATATCCACCTGATGATCTTTCCTACGATCTCCATTACTTTTTCCGGGCTCGATACGGTGATCAACTCTCTCCCTATCTTTGGATGACGACCCCGTCTTCCCCCAATGGTGATCCGGTACCTTGGTTCACTCGCTTTCAATACTTCAAATGGACAGGGCAGAACACAGATACCACACTCCATGCACCGTGCTTTATCGAGATCAACAATGCCTCTTTTGATGATTATCGCTTTCTCTCTGCAGTACTTTTCGCAGGTTCCACAGCCTGTACATGCATCGTGATCCCGGTATGGCTCCCTGACTCCGGTTATACCGATCTCGTTTAATCGCTCACTTGCACATCCGTTTGGGCATGCAGAGATGGCAATCCTCACCTTAACAGGCATCTCCTTACCAAAAAATTTGGTATCGATCTCTTTTGCGAGGGCCAGGGAGTCAATATTCGCATATTTACAATGATCAGTCCCCATGCAAGCTGTAACGTTGACGATCTCCTGCCGCTCTGAACCGAGAGGAGTGCCGATATCCTTGAGTGCGGTCAGCATCGGGACGATCCGTTTGGGATCAACACCGGGGATCTCAATAGTCTGGCGGACCGTCAGATGTACCCTGCCATCACCATAGGTGCGGGCGATCTTTCCGATTCCTATGAGCTGTTCTGGAGTAGTCATTCCAGCGGCAATTCTGAGGCGGATAATGCATTTTTCAGGATCTCGCTCAGTAATGATACCCCCTCGGGAGTATAATCGGGGATCGACGTCCATGATGTAAGTACGTACTCTGGTTGTCAGGTAAATACTTTCCAGAAGGTAAAACATCAGTTTTGCTTGGTAAACTTCATTGCACAACACATGATTTTTTATTTAAATGTAGGTTTTTTATCTCCTTAGAACTGAGTATAAGCATGGCCGATTTTTCAGAGCATATGGAGGCTTTCTTTGGAGTAAATATCGAAGAAAAGTTTGTAGATTGCCTGAAGGAACTTGATGAAAATGCTGATGAAATAAAAGAGGAATGCATTAACCTTCGGGAAGTTGCCAAAAAAGTTTCAGACAGTGATTTACGAATTGCGATAAATACCAGCCAAAATAGTCTCTTCGAATTAGCACAAGATATCAAAGATATTAAAAATTTATTTGAGTTTTATTTTAAAAAGGACGACGGCGTCCGGCACATTGCGCAGGAACGTGATGTATACATGAAACTCTTCCAGATCATGAAATGGGACACTATTGATGTTCGTGATCTCCGCAGATGGCTGATAGAGCTCAAAGAGTTATGTGCTATTATCGGACTACGTGCTGAAGACCTCATAAACTTCAAACGGATAGACACTCAGCCAATTCCTGAAGATATTGCAAGTTACCCGGTATTAGTTCTCGATAAACATGGGTTCTGCCTTACTGGAAAAACCTGGGATGTAGTTATCCACAAAGATGAAGTCCGGGAAGAGATGGGGCTTTAAACCCAGATACTTTTTCCAAAAATCTATTCTGATCTTGAGATTGTGACAAGCAGATCCTCTGGCAGGGATTCATGCTCGACATCAATGTTATTCTGACGTAATACCTCTTCTATCTGTACCAACTGCCTCCGGGTAGTAATTACCTGAAATCTCTCTCCCGGTTTGATATTCCTGATCAGCAGGTTGAGGAGGAGAGACAGGTTTGTGCAGGTCTCATCCCTGATATCAGTGGGTTCAGTCATGAAAGGGCGTACATACGTGTGAGGAATCGGGATAAAAAAAGATTGAGAATATTTTCTATTTTCTTATTGTCAATTCCCATAGCCCTGGAGCAGACTCATGAACTGAACATTTCCATCCATTCATCTCAGCAAAAGCAGGAATTGAGTCCTTTGCTGCCGGCGGATGATCACTCAGTATTGTGAGTGTATCACCAGATACAATCTGTTCCATGGCGTTTTTCACCTTCAAGACACAGAACGGGCACACGACCCCGGTAATATCAAGTTTTTTATCAGCCATGTTAAAGTCCTGCTATTTTGAGAATTCCTTTCACAAGTCCCATAGTGATGAGATAAAAAAGCACACTCCCTACGGCCATGCCCACAACAAACCAGAGTGACTTCATATTTCCTTCGGTTGTCATCACAAACTGACGAAGCGGGCAACCACCAAGATATACTCCAATAACTCCCATTCCAATTCCACCAATCAGGGCAAGGATCAGATATGCAGCTGCTGAAAGATCAGCTGGGGCTCCCGGGACTGGTGAGAGGATGCCACTCGTTAATGCCCAGGGAAAGTGTTCAAAAGCACCTGCAGTAATAGCATGCAGGAGCAGGTACGCGACAAATGCACTGATAATTATTGAGAAAAATCCTTTCAGAAGCCGCGTATGTCTGAAGAGAATGTAATCCCTGAATCCTCCAATTGCACAGAAACCTGTTCTCTGTGCAAGGTATCCAATAATACACCCGACAATGAGCGTTATGATCGGGACAAGTATTACAGCAAGGTCCTTGGAGATCCATCCTGCCATTTAAACACCTCCCCTGGAAGATCGCTGAATGAGATACAGGGATATCCACACTCCTATGACAATACCAATAATCCCAACCAGGGCGACAAGATCCCCATACGCGAATCTGATTGCTGCCCGGTATGGACATGCTCCAAGGAGAAGCCCGAACTGCATCAGGAGAACGCCACCAATGAAGTAGATGATAATATCCTTTACCGATGCAGACTTGACCCGGTATTCCCGACTCAGCTTTGCTGCGACAAATCCCCCGATAAGTACTCCAACCATGCTCATCACCGGAAGGACAGCAGCTTTTGATACCGCAGCAAGACCAAGGTTAGTGCCTAACCCGATGTTGAGCAACCCGTTCACGAGATCACGGGTGTGGCAGAGAGCACAAAACCCATACGCCTCAGGACCTCCTGCAGAAATTGTCAATCCCTGAACAACTGCTGCAAGGACTCCGATAATAACTCCCAGGATGAATGGGCCATTCTTGCCTTCAAGGCAACTTCCAGATAATTTCATAGGTACCTTACTCCTTTTTCACAGAAAGATCGAGAGGAACTGCATTTCGAACGGTATACATCGCCATACATCCATTCAGAGCTGCGAGGCGTAACTCTTCAATCTCTTCTTCTGATGCATCAGAACGTACAGAGAATACAATACGATAAGCCGACACCAGTGGTTCATCAGAAAGGTTGAACTGCTGCAGATAGTTGAGATCAGCCTCTATCGTTGTCTTCAGGGAAGAGATTTTGATATTCTTCTTCTCAGCAGAAGACATGAATGTCGCACTTGCGCAACCGGCAATCCAGAATAGCCCAAATGACATCGGACTTGGGCATGGTCCGGGCCCGGCAAAATTAGGATGTGAAAGAGAGAAGGATACTACGCCATTTTTTACCTTTGCATTTGCTGTGAACTGAGGGCCACCCTCTTCAAAGCACCATGCCCCTTCCAATTTTGTTGTAAACTTAGCTTCATCGCGATTTATTTTGATTTCTGCCTCATAGGCATCAATCTGTGATAGATCAATATTATTCAAGGTCATGATAGCCGTATCACCTATAAATAAGATGGGGGATAAATATTTTCAGTTAAAATATTAGTCACCATATCCACGAAAAATTAATCCTCAATTGAAAAAATTTCAAATAATATCGGCTATCTCAACAATACACTGCCTAACTTGATGACCCTAATCTCCATATCATGAAGCCATTTGTCAGGACCAAGGTCATAAAAGGAAAAGAATACCTCTATGAGGTTACTCCCTACTATGATCCAGAAACCGGCAAATGGCGACAGAAGACAAAATACCTGGGTAAAAATATCGATGGGGAGCCGGTTAAAAAAGAACGGGGGGGAAAATCAGGGCAGATTTATGATTTCGGTGAGTATCTACCCGCATACTGGGCCGTAAAAGAATATAAGATTCTTGAGTCACTGCTCTCTATCTGTTCTCCTGATGAAGCATCGTCGGTTGTTCTGCTTGCTATCAACCGGTTATATTATCCATCTCCGCCAGCGAACCTCAACACATGGCTTGAGAGCACATATCTATCCAAACTTATTCCCGAAGCAGACTTTGATGAAGAGAACCTGATGTTATTACTACAGAAGATATCCGACCGCCCGGTTGCAGAACTCTTCTCGCAGATGTTCTCTTCTGTAAATGACCTTTCTGATCAGCGGGTTCTCTTCACTCTGCGACTCCACGATATCCCTGAACTTATGAGGGAGAAAGGGAGTGGACTCTATTATGAGGAGATGCTTGAGCGTGAACTTGGAGTTCGGATTCAGTATGATCCCATCAAAAAAACCCTTGCCGGGTTTGAGGCTTTTCAGGTCCAGCGTGCTGTGATCGAGGATAGCATCGATAGGGTCTGCTATGGCAATATTCCCGGAGGAGTGATTGTTCCCCACTGGGATTACCTCTCTCCATCCCTGATGATGAGACTGATTCATGCCAGTTGCCAGTTTATCACCCGGACTGATGCCTCCTATGGACCGGTTGCATCACATGTGCTCAACTGGGGTGAACAGATGGATCACCCGGCAAATATCAGGTATTACCATGGAGAAGCATGTTACATCCGCCCATTTTCAGTAAAATTTGGAAAGATCAGCGTTCCCGGATACATTCTGCATGATATCAAGAAGGAACAGGCAGATCGCCTCGCGTTCCATAAGAATCTTCAAGGTGTCCGTGATCTGATCCAGGAGACACGGGATTACCCGGGTACTATTCAGGAGCTAGTAGATGAGGCTTCAGGCCCATTTAGACGTTTTTTCGTAATTGCAGAAAATAACGGCTCGTATCAGATCAGGATAGATCAGGACGAGATGAACCTTGCCTTAAAGAAGTTAGGTCGAAGTTGTGTGCTATATCAGGGAAACTTTACCTGGGAAGACTGTTTTACTCTCGTAGATCTTCGGGGAGAGTTCGAGAAAGAGATGAGCCAGTTTATCTCTGAATTGGAACGAGACTTTAAGGGGTATAGATTAGAACGGATACGAAAAGGAGTCTTCTTTATCTGCTTTCTGGCTATGCTTATAAAATATCTTATCTTAAACCGGATTCAAAAGATCCAGACTCCTGAAATCTCTACCTTTGAATCCCTCATCACCGAACTCCGGCCGATACACATTGTAAAGTCATACCAGCCATCTGTCTCACCAGCAAGGCTTTCAAGAAGACAGAAGTCCATAGTCAGTTTTTTGGGTGGCATTCCACCGATGAAAGGGGACTAAAAGTAAAAATTCCAATCAATTTCGTTACTTGTGAGAATTTTCCCATCGATGATGAAATCAGATGGCCGGGGTTCCCAAATAAATATTTAAATATGTAGTCAAATCAAAGGTACTACCATGGTACTAAGAGGAGTTTCAGACATCAATCCCCACTACAAAAAATATATGCCCCCAAAGGCGATCTCACTCACCGGAAATGATACCTATATCGATACCTGTGTAAGTGGTGCAGGAGATATCGGATGTGGTACTGGCCTGAGCGCTGCATATGACTGTGTAACAAATGGGGCTTCTGCGCAGGTTTCCCGCCCATATCGCGACTCAAATTAAGGATTGATACAAAGGTATGTGGCAGTATTTCTGTCTCAGTACCTTCTTTTTGGGTATTCCATCATTTCTCCAGATAAAAGATTGAAACCGCTGATTGGTGAATAAAGGATGGAATCAAATAACCAGACCGTTCTATCTTCCCTCACCAGTCAACCAGCATAAGTCTGGGTTACTCTACCCCGCCTTCACAATATCGTGTCATCGGGAAAACACCTTCCCTGAATGCTTCCTCGCAGAATTTATGCCCGGCCATCAGATCCCTGTATGTATAGTAATTATTTGCAATACAATGGCCGAGGCAGATTTTTTTGACCAGACAGTGTGAGCAGATACCTTTCAGATCTTTGGGAAGACTGTTCCGGATTGTACCCAGGACCCCAGTCTCCTCCCATATATTCTTCAGGGAATCTGTTGATACATGACCAAAGCAGAGTTCAGAGATACTTGTCCCGATGCCACAAAGGGCATACCTCCCGTCTGAAAGGATACCGACAATCGAGAAGATACCGCATCGTCCGCAATTTCCCTGTGGGCCAAGGATTGATGACAGCCCGCTAAATGCCATCGGAAGGTTGGTCATGAGATCAATCTTCATCTCTTTCTGAAGATCATCTTTGATCCACCGGGCAAGGGATACCTGTTCAGAAACAGGGATAACACCGTCTTCCTCCCCCATTGTCTCTCCTCGTGATGTAGGGGTGACGAAGTTGTACTTTACTGAACAGGCTCCAAGATCCTGGGCATATCTGGCGAGTACCGCTATCTCGTGCTGATTACGTTTGGAAACAGCCATTATCACCTGGGGGTGAACGCCGGTTTCAACAAGGCAGCGGACACCTTGTGAGACCCGTTCGAACGAGCCTTTTACTCCCCTCATCCATTCATGACTCTCCCGTGAACCGTCGATACTGATTGAGATGAATGGCCGTCTGCATGAACGGATTAGATCAGCAAGATTTGGTGTCAGTGCAACCCCGTTGGACTCGATAGTAAGGGTAAGTTCATTATCCCGGATAAACTGGAGGATATTGATGATATCAGGATGTATGAAAGGCTCGCCACCTGTCAGTTTAATCCCAGATATTCCCATCTCCTTCCCTTCGCGAACAACCTTTGTAAAGAGTTCGAATGGCAGATACATCTGCGATCGATCTGAGTTTTCAAACGTCGGAGCTATCCAGCAGTGACGACATGCCATATTGCAGTCACCGGTAAGGTAAAAGTACAGTGTCTTTAACGGAGGTATTGTCTTTTTGACTTCTGTTTTGATTGATTCAGCTTTTTCCATAATAGTATATCCCGGAGAATCAGCAATATTTTTCAATTATTGGAGATCAAATGAGATTTGTGTGCGAAAGGGTAGATCCATGGCCGGGCAGGATGAGATCACGACCCATCCATCCCTATGACGCGGCCCCCCTCCTGAAGAAACCTCTTTAAGCATCCATCCGGACTCGGTGCATAGACATCGTGAACCCTGGTGTAACTGCTTGCAGGGCAGTTTCCGGTGCAGGTCATGATGTACTCACAACTCCTGCATTCATCAAAGGTTGAGAGCGGAATTTTATATCTGTCCCGGAGCTTGGTAAACTCGGGATGAGACTGCCAGACTTCACGCAATGGGACTTTATTGATTCTGCCAAGCTCGATATGTGAGAGCATTCCGCAGGGAACCATCATGCCATCCGGCCTGACAGTCATTTTGCTCCACATACATCCACACCCTGTTAGATATCCCCTTCCGGGAAGTGCCCTCCCATTACGACGTGCAATCTCCATCTGCTGGTAACTCCTCACCTGGGAGAGCGGGCCTGCTGTTGATATGATCCGGTTTTCATACATTCGGGCAAGAGTCATGAGTTTTTCCATTGCACGACACTGCTCTTCTGCGTTGAGGTTCACTTCATCCTCATGAGAACGTGCCAGACCAAGATGGCATACACTGTTCGTAGAGATGAAGTTCATTCCCATCTCATCGAGAAGAAGTCTGGCAATATTGTCAAGATCATCAATATTGTACGGGTTTACTGTGATCCGTGAAGTCACGCTGACCCCTGATGACTGGAGATTTTTTATCCCTCTGATAGCACCCTCAAAAGAACCAGCACCGCGTAGACGATCATGAATTTCAGGTCGGGACCCGTCTATCGAGACCTGAACCGAGTTGCATCTGCCTGTTGAGGCGATGTTCTCCGCCAGATCAGGTGTGATCAATGAACCATTCGAGAGGATAGAGAATCGCATCCGGTTTTTTATTATACCTCCAATCAGTTCTCTCAGATCAGTCCTGATGAATGGCTCACCTCCCCCGATAGTAACCTCCATGACGGCACATCTCCCGAGTTCATCAAAGAACGAGAGCCATTCGGCAGTTGATAGTTCACTCCCGGTATCAGCCGGGCTTGTCCGGTGAAAACAGTATTTACAGTGAAGATTGCACCGGGAGGTAATATCTATGTCCAGACTCTTTGGTGTCTTCATCAGACGGCGGTTTTCAGGTATCTCTGAAGTCATTGTCTGACTTATCTCTTTGCAAATCCTAGATCAACGACCTGATCCAGAAATGCCCTGATATCTGTCTCCAGATCATCTGGCAGATCTCCGAACTCTTCTGATAATGCCTTTTTGATGCCAGCCAGGTCTTTTTTTTCGATGAGGCATTTCCAGACTGTGACTCCGGAGGGAGTCAGTCCCACAGTTGCCCTGGTATCTGGATTATAGAGAAACGCCCAGTCATCATACTCTTCCCTAAGTGAGATCTGGGGAAGGATTTCAGGTAATGAATCGTTGCTTGACATGATATCCCGGAAGGTAGTATCTCCAACAGATCTGCAAAATCTCTTCAATTCAGTGTATTATAAAAGAATATTCTCAAATCTATTGACTCGTTGCAACTATGTTTATGAAAGAATAGTTAAAGTTCTGACTGTGATCTTCTGATCTGCAATCAGTAATAAAAAGTAAACCTGGAGGAGTCAGGCATCGCTCGATACTCTCCAGTAATCATTGTTTGATCAAAGAACTGGTGGTAATAGGCTATTATTAAGGCATTTCAGACCATGAAACCCGGACTATCATACCTTAAAAAAAGGATGATGTATGAGTTTATTTCTGAAACTCTTTGATCGGACTTGGTCCGAGTTCCCGGACCTTGGCGCTGACATCTTCCATAACCTTACCCCATTTTGCACCCTCAGATGCAGAGACGAAGGTCATACGGAATCTCTTGTCGTCAAGACCGATGTTCTTCATCAGGGACTTGATCATGAACATCCTCTTTGCTGCCTTGTAGTTTCCTTCAAGGTAGTGGCAGTCACCGAAGTGGCATCCGGAGACAAGAACACCGTCTGCACCATCAACGAAAGCCTTCAGGATGAAGAGCATATCAACACGGCCCGTGCACATGACACGAACACCACGAACATCTGGCGGGTACTGGATACGGGCACCACCAGCAAGGTCTGCTCCGGCATACGAACACCAGTTACAGATGATTGCCTGGATTTTTGGGTTCCACTCGTCAGACATAGTTACTCCCCTCCAAGGAGGTAGGCGTCAATCTGTGCAACGATCTGCGGGGTTGTAAAGTGCTGCATTCTAATTGCACCACCTGGACAGAATCCACCACAGGTACCACAGCCTTTACACTTTGCTTCGGTAACCTGCATGACAGTCCGTCCGTCTTTCTCCACCAGATCAAGTGCACTGTACGGGCAGAGCTTAATGCACATACCACAGCCGGCACAGATATCCTGCATACACTGGGCAAAGTATGGTTCAAGCTCTACATGTCCGATGTGGATCGGAATAGATGCTGCTGATGCTGCACCTTCTGCCTGTGCTACTGTGTCTGGAATATCCTTTGGTCCCTGACAGACACCAGCGAGGAATACACCGGCGGTAGTTGTTCCACAGGGGTTCAGTTTCGGGTGAGCTTCAAGCATCCAGCCATCTGCAGAGGCTGATACACCGAACTTCTTTCTGAGGACATTTGCACCGTCGATTGGCTGAACTGCTGCTGCGAGAACAACCAGGTCACATTCGATGTCAACCGGACGGCCAAGGAGCGTGTCTTCAGCAAAGACGTGCAGATTCTTGGTATCAGGATCTTCGAGGATGTTTGCAACACGGCCACGGATGAACTTGGCTCCTTCGTTCTGGATACGATAGTAGAACTCCTCGTATGCCTTACCGAAGGATCTGATGTCCATGTAGAAGATGTATGCCTTGCAGCCCTCGATCTTTTCCATGATCTGGTGGGCGTGCTTGAGCGAGTACATGCAACAGAACCGTGAACAGTATGCTTTGCTGGAGCCACCAGTGTTGTCACGTGACCCTGCACAAAGAACAAACCCGACTGCTTTCGGGGTTACTCCATCGCTTGGGCGGACGAGGTGACCACCGGTTGGACCTGATGCACAGATAAGTCGCTCGAACTCAAGGGAATGGATAACATTTTCATGCCGCTTGTATCCCCATTCTCTCTTCTCTTCGATTGGGATGTAGTCGTATCCGGTTGCCAGGATAACAGTTCCAACCTTATACTTGGGGAACTCGTCAACCATCTCAAGGTCGATGGCTTTCTTGGTACCACAGGCCTCAACACACAGACCACACTTGACACATGCCTCAAAGTCTACGGTGTAGATCAATGGCACTACCTGGGCGTGGTTGATGTAGATGGCTTTGCGGGGAGCCATGCCGAACTCGAATGCATTTGGCTTGATGACCGGACAGACACCCGTGCAGTCTCCACAACCATTGCATCCGCCTCCGACGATACCCTTGGCTGCCGCCTCTACAGGGTTCATAACACCACGGGCCTTCTTGCGGAGGGTTACTTCGAAGTTACCGATGTACCCTTCCACCTCTTCGACTTCATGGTAGGAGAGGAGAACGATGTTCGGGTGACGTCCTGCATCCACCATCTTTGGTGCAAGAATACATTGTGAACAGTCGAGGGTCGGGAAGGTCTTGTCGAGCTGGGACATGCGGCCACCAATGCTCGGAGCCTTCTCTACCAGGTAGGTTGTGATACCGGCGCTTGCAAGGTCCAGTGCTGCCTGGATACCACCGACACCACCACCAACGACCATTGCTGCCTTTTCGACAGGAACTGCCTTTGGAACAAGGTCTTCGAGGTATATTGCCTTGGCTACTGCCATCCTGACCTGGTCTTTTGCCTTTGCGGTTGCCTCATCATGCATTCCGTGCATGTGAACCCAGGAGTTCTGCTCACGGATGTTTGCCATCTCAAAGCGGAACATGTTCAGGCCACCTTCCTTGGTTGCAATCCTGAACGTTGGTTCGTGAAGACGCGGAGAGCATGCTGCTACTACAATACCGGTAAGGTTGTACTTCTCAATTGCCTCCTTAATCATTGTCTGACCAGGAGTGGAGCACATGTACTGGTATTCGGCAGCGTAAGCGACATTGGGAAGTGTCTTGGCGTATTCTGCTACATCCTTAACATCAAGGGAACCGGCAATGTTGGTTCCACAGTGACATACGAAGACACCTATTTTTGCTTCTGTATTTTCTGCCATGTCATTGCCTCCTTACAGCACCTTCTCCAGGAATGGAGCACAGTCGATTGCGTGCAGATCAAGGGCAAGGTCCTGTGGGCTCATACCCTGTGCAAGTCCGAGCAGTTCATTGAAGTGGAGAACAGGAATGTTGTACACATCGCCGAACTTCTCTTTGATCTCGATCTGACCACGGTCAAACTGGAGCTGACAGAATGGACAGAGTTCTGTGATTGCATCGGCACCGACCTCGGAGATGTTGATCAGTTTCTCGTTGGTGATATCGAGTGCATGGACAATGTCGTATCCACGGACACCGCCACCGGCACCACAGCACTGCATCTTATTGCGGTACTGGACAGGCTCTGCACCTACTGCTGCTACAAGTTCTTCGAACCACATTGGGTTTTCGGTGTCACCAAAGTGACGATCCTTCTGTGGCTTCATGAGGTGGCAGCCGTAGTGACAAGCAACCTTGGCTCCGGTCATCGGCGTTGTGACAGAGTCACGAATCTTCTGAACACCACAGATCTTGGGGTCGTAGTAGAGCTCGGCAAGGTGGAATACATCGATGGTTCCTTTGTATTCCATGTCGATCTCTTTCAGAACCTCGTTGACCTTGTTTCTGAGTTCCTCGTCGTGCTTGAGGATGTGGTTTACTTCCCAGATGGACTTGTAACATCCGTTGCACACGAGTGCAATGTCCTTCTTCATCTGTTCGGCAAGGACAAGGTTCCGTGCTGCCATGGCGTACCAGACAGTCAGATCGATGGAACCGAATGCACCTGGTGCCGGACAGCAGCTGGCTCCCTCAAGGGGCAGAAGTTTGATGCCGACCTTTTCACTGGTCTTTATTGCGGATGCTTCACAGCCGGGGTACCGGTTTGGTGCAATACATCCAAGGAACAAAGCGTATTCGTGCACGTTTAGTCCCCCTTGAGGATACGGTCAGCGTTCTCTTTCAGTCCGTAGTGGTCCAGGATCTTCTGGATACCCTTGATATATTCGGGGTACATGTGGGTTGTTGGTGGGTCAGCGGTCAGGCCAAGCCTCTTTCTGGCTGCCCGGTTGACATCGTTATTCGGAACACCGTGACCGGAGTTGTAGATCAACTGGACGGTCTGGAGGAAGTTGCGTGGAACAATGTCCTTCTTGAATGCAAGATTCCGCATTGCCATGATGACATCGGTTGGAGCAATGTCACGTGGGCACCGGTCAGTGCATGAATAACAGGTGGTGCAGAGCCAGAGATCCGGGTCCATTAATGCTTCGTTCTCAAGCCCGAGCACATTCCGGCGCATGAACAGGCGAATCCTGTATGTGCTGCGGGGTGCAGACGGACATGACCCGGTACAGGTACCGCACTGGTAACACATGTTAGCGATGGTGCGGCTTGTTTTTAGAACGTCCTTTGTGAACTCAGGATTTGACTGACTGTTATGATATCGTGTGTCAGCAAGTTTTTTGTTCAGTTCAGGGTTGTCGTAACTTTTTGCAGCCATATCTATCCTCTTTTACTGGCCGACCGCCTTCAGTTCGACCGAGCCTGCACCAGATGCCTTCTCCCGGACCATGGAGGTTCTGGCAGTGCAGAGTTTGGCCTTGATCTTCTGGAACAGGTCAGTTTCTTTGCCCTTGATTCTGACTGAGTCACGTCTGAGGTAGATGATATCCTCACCTGGACAGGCGTTTACACAGGCACCACAGAGGATACAAAAGTCCTTGTTGACTGCGATGTTTGCCTCGATCTTACCATGCATCTCCTTTGCAGGAAGCGGGGTAGGCATATAAATAGCATTTGCTGGGCAGACATCGACACAGGTTGAGCAGCCACCCGGACACTTTTCGGGATGGAACGTGATCTCTCCCTCAAAGATCTTATTGACGGTGATGGCTTCGGTCGGGCAGTTGATGGCACACCAGCGGCAGGTGCAACAGTCATCATCGATGATGCTGACCTTTCCAAGGTTTACCTTGCCTGACATCTCCCGGGTTACTTTGATGGCATCGTTTGGACATGCTTCTGCACAGACATTACATCCGTCACAGTAGTCATTGTCCCAGAGAACCTGGCCTTCAACCTTTCCAACTTCAGGAGTGTAGGGTTTGTGCTCAACGGTTAATGCCTGACAGAGGTTACCGCAGATACCACACTTGGTACACTTCTCAGTGTCCACCACAAAGTCAATCTTTAAATTGACTCCCTGACCCTTGGCAAGACCTTCACAGTCCTGACCTTCAAAGAGTGGGACATCGCGGTCGATTGCATCACGTGGGCAGACATCCTGACAGATGTTGCATCGGACACACTTCTCATCATCGATGGATGTGCCCTTATCATAGGTTGGGAATCCCTCTTTCTCAAGAATTGGGAGTCGCTCTTCTCCATTGATCTTCAGGGTGAGCGATGTGAAGGGGCACATGATGACACAGACACCACAGTATGAGCATTTTGTCTCATCAATGTGGACGCTTGCTGCATCACAGACCAGACCACGCTGGACCCCTCCCACAGCTCCAACAGCTATTGCTTCTTCAGGACAAACTTCACGACAGATTCCGCAACCCGTGCAGATATCATTGTCGAGGATGAGGTTGTTGACCTGTTGAAGAAGCCGCTGCTCCATGATAACCCGGGAGCCATCATAGGACTTCGAGTACTTCGGAAACAGTGTTGACATTAAGATACCTCGTAAGTGTTCACGATTTCGGTTCGGAAATTAATATACCCTGGACTGCCTCAGGCGAATGCCTTCTCAGGCGGAAGTCCCGACAGCTGAATCACATCGTACGGGCATGCATCAACGCAAATCCCACATCCGGCGCAGAGTTCGTGATTAATATCAAGAATCACTGCATCACCGTTTACGACCTTGTAAATCTTATCGGTCGTAGAGGCTTCAGATGGGGAGATCGTGTTGAGCTCCAGCGCATTGACCGGGCATGCTACCACACAATTGTTGCAGCCGGTACATCGCTCCATGTTCACATGTACTGCAAATGCCATATCTTACGCACCAGCCTGATCGATTGAAAATCGACTGCACAAAGGTTGTAGGAAAATATAGATAAATGTATTGAATTAAATCGCGTTTTCCGCCGATTATTTGGAGCGAATGTAAATCGATATCTTTTGATCTCCATGTTGAAATGATCAATATTATTTACACACTTGAATGTATCTATCATGATCGTTCATTATCATTTATCTTTTCACACAAATGAAAAAATCCATTGAATGTTGTTTAATCTTAATTTTACCATCAGTTCTCACTGTTAATTGGTGCGCACGGTATAATTTTCTCTAAAAATTAAATATTTGTCGAAATTTGGCGGATCTGGCTGTTTGCTGCCTGAATTATGGAATTTATAAAATCGCGGATCTCAAATAAGTGGTAATCCTGGCTTTTTTTTCTTATGCGTGGAATAATTGTCTTTGAATTAAAATTCAGGAGGTAAATTTCCCCTCATTTGTGTTGGATTTCATGCGCCCGGATCTATAATGACCTTGCGTGCCGCATCAGGATCTTCAGTGTCTGCAGATATTCTGCTTAAATAGAATGTTCACGGAAGAATCACCCACCTGTAATCACCACGAAAACCACCCGGGTGATATATATAACAATTTCGAGTTCTGCCAAATCCGGATAATATCGCCGTTGACCCTCATGCCAGGAATCTGTCTGTATGGAGTAGCGAATGCTCACTCATTGATGATTCCAGTCCTGGTCACTGTACATAGTATTGCCATCAGGTCGATGGCAGACCTCTCTGAAGAGATTATTCATACCGGGGACCAAGCATTCAGGTGACTTGATGTGAATCGTTCGCATAGATTAGTACAATCCCTGTTCACCAACCTGTCAGAACATTCTCTTGTGAATAAAAGAGGATTAAAGTTGAATCCTCTTTTATACTTTCATACATAATCTCCTCTCATGTCTCCTGACCTACCATGTGAATGTCTTGTCCTTGTGGTTGTTCTTGCAGGAATTCTGCTTTTCCCCGGAGTCCTGGCAGAGAATACATCCTCCGTACTGCCAGCAGAACACCAGGAGAACCTGACGTTATATTCCGAGCCACTACCTCCCTATAATTACCTCGAAAATGGGACCGTGAAAGGGTTTACTATTGATATTCTTGATGAGATCAGTGCAAAGACAGGCACCAATATTTCACGGGATCAGGTACACATAGTCCCTTGGGAAGAGGGATACAAGGCTGCACGTAATGGAACTCATACGGTGATCTTCTCAACAGCACGTATTTCTGAACGGGAAGATCTGTTCAAGTGGGTCGGACCGATATCAACTGAACGCTATGTTCTCTTTGCTCCGCATGGATCAAAAATCACAATTAATACACCCGATGATCTGAAGGATCAAAAAATTGGAGTAATCACAGGAGATGCTTCTCTCTCTCAGCTTCTCGCTGATGGAGTGAAGGATAGTCAGTTCG
The DNA here is from genome assembly GCF_963668475.1 of uncultured Methanospirillum sp. GTDB lineage: Archaea > Halobacteriota > Methanomicrobia > Methanomicrobiales > Methanospirillaceae > Methanospirillum. The sequence continues at coordinate 1,366,517 of NZ_OY764544.1, read as the reverse complement.
TAAATGCAAAAAATGTTTCAGACCTGATCTCGATGACAGAAGAGAAGAAGATAGACCTCTGGGCCTACCCTGAAATAACCGGACTGTATTATATCGGGGAGATTACCGGAAATGATGACTCATTTACGGTAGTGTACCCGCTTGAAGAGGTTGGAATCTACTTTGCCTTCAGTAAGGATATCTCCGATGCCACGGTCAGTTCATACCAGAGAGCCCTTGATGACCTGAAGCAGCAGAAGAACGAGACAGGGGTAAGCAGGTACGATGCAATCATGAGCAGATATGTCCATCCTGAACCTGTCAGTTCAGGCCAGACTTGATCGAGATCCCTTCACCATCGTCTTTTTTCGTCTTTATGTAAATCAGGATTCGGATCCGTTCGAAGTCAGAAGATCATCCCCAATCCTGATCACTTCCTTAATGAGGAGATCAAAGTCCTCCCTTCTGCTGCGATGATTGGTTATCGCAACATGAAGGTAATTCGTTCCTTTAATCCTCACGGTCGATGGGACAGCAATCCCCTGCTCCTGGAGTTCTATTTCGATCTCCTTATTCAGGGTATTCAGATCGCGAGTCCCTGTTCCCGGTATCACATACCTGAAATTGACAATATTCAGGGATACCGGCATTGCCAGTTCTAGTTTTGGGTTTGTCCCAACCAGATCTGCAAGGTAATGAGCCTGGTCTATGTTCTGCTGAATGAGCCTCCCATATCTGTCAGTGCCATGCTCCTTGAGTGTCATCCATACTTTGAGAGCATGAAATCCCCGGGAGAGTTCAAACCCGCAGTCAGAGAGCCAAGGTACATCGATACCGGTAAGCCCCCTGTCACCTTCCCCGTGAGCAAGGTATGTCGGAGTGAGTGAGAAAGCCCGGCGGTGCTCATCTGGATCTCTGATCAGAATACATGCAATCGGGTAAGAAAGATACATCCACTTATGGAGATCGAATGCAAGTGAATCAGCCCTCTCCATCCCGGAGACAAGATGCCTGCTCTGGGGGGAGATTGCTGCCCATGCCCCGAATGCACCATCAACATGAAACCAGCAGTCTTCCTCTTGACAGATATCTGCAAGAGTATTGAGATCATCTATGGCAGCTGTGTTCGTCGTCCCGGCAGCACCAATGATACAGATGGGCTGAAACCCGGCAGCCCTGTCTCTTTGAATAGTCTCTTTCAGAAGCCCAGTGTCGATCTGCATAGCATCGTTTACCGGTATCCGCCTGAGAGACTCGTTCCCGAATCCGAGGAGTTCAACAGCCTTCTGTATTGATGAATGAGCCTCCTGTGAACAGTAGAGAGTCATTTTTCCGGCTGCACTCTGCATTCCCTTGGCTCTGATATCAAACCCTGCCTTTGAATTTCTGGCAACAGCAAGCCCAATCAGGGTTGATGCCGAGCATCCGCTTGTCAGAAGGCCGCTTGCTGTCTTTGGGAACCCAAGAAGGTCTTTGCACCAGTCAATAACCTGCATCTCGACATAATTATTGCTGAGATAGGAGAATGACCCGCTCACCGCATCGGTGCCGGATGCCAGCATATCGGCAAACATACTCATCACCGTTCCGCATCCGGTCACCCAGCCCCAGTATCTCGGATGAACATTGCCAAGCTGGTGGGGGAGGATAGTTGTGAGATACTCCTGGTATATCTCTTCAGCATTCTGCGGGCTGGCAGGAGGCTTTGAACTGAAATGTGCCTTCACATCTGCAGAAGTATGCTGCCATACCGGCCTGTCCCTGGAATTCTTGATATAATCAATAGCCTCGTCAAGCATCCGGTGACCGAGTGCCCGCATGGAGTCCCAGTCTTCGGGGTCAAGAGTCTCTTCGTGTAATACATCGGGTCTTTTATCCATTACCATGCTCCGGGTTTCTCAGGGTCTTGTAACAATGGGTTCTTCGCCGGGGTTATTCCTCATCTAAAGGAATCTGCCTAATATTCCATACCCTCTTGGAATCATCGGCTGTAAGAGACTTACGGTCTGGCCTCAAAAAGAGAGTTCAGAAGATCAGACCAGTTCCGGAATCAGTCAGATCTGCCGATTCCTATCTGCATGAGATCCTCACCGATGATGAGGTGTGCAGATGTATTCTCAGCTACCCTCTCAAGATTCGTGACCGGGGTGTTCCCCGGAACAATATGGTTGAGCACCAGAGTTTTGGCCCTGCATGAATCGGCCACAGAACCGACCTTGTCAATGGAGGTATGGGAGGAGAGCATATGCTCTTTGAGTGCTGCCATCTGACTTCCTGGTTTTGGATCACCGAACTTCAGGTCAATCCATGCCGGGTCAATGACCTCGTGAATCAGAAGATCAGCCCCATCTGCTAGTTTCTGCAGGTTTCCGTTGGTATCAGGTCCGGTATCACCTGAAAAGACGATAGACCCGTCTGCTGTATCGAACCGGTATGCAAGAGCAGGGAATACCTGGTGATGATCAACAAGGGTTGCGGTAACTCTGACGTTTTTATCTGAGTATATCTCGAACGGAGCCATGGACGGGCATGTCTCATTGTTTGGATCGATCACAGGTACCGGAAAGGCAATGTCGCCAGCCTCTGAGCCTCCGATCTCTTTCACTGTGATAAGTTTGGTAAAATCTCGGTACCCGTCATCAAGAGTCATATCGTTGATGGTCTGGGCAAATGACTGCATGATCGTCTGTGTCATCTGTCTGAGTCCGGGTGTCGGGGTGATCGCTTCTGGATCAGATGTATCTGTATATATGATTGTGCCCCCTCTCGCGGTGTAATTTGTCTTGTCTGCGTCAAGTTCTCCCCGGTTGCCAGGCCCAATCACCTGGAGTGGAGATATTGTTGTTTCCCCTGTCTTTGGATCAATCGAGGTACCAAGTCCCGCTCCTGGTCCGATAAGGAGTAGACTTGGATAGTCAGCCGTGTGGTCCTGATGGAGATGAGTGAAGAACAGAGCCCTTGCATGGGAGAGAAAGGTGGATGATCCGTTCTCGACCCTCCCGGTCGGAGTCTCGACAAAATCACCGGTATTGAACGCCTCTGAAAGCCGGGATGCAGATCCCTGCCCGATATCAACGAGATAGATGGTATCTCCCACAACAACTGCCGAGGAAGAACTTGCCCTCCCTGTCTCCGGATACCATGATACCCCTCCGGTTGTCCCGAGAAGCACCACCTTGGTATGATAATTACTATCAGATCCGGTGAGAACCGCGGCTGTAGACGCATCATCGGTCTGGTTCGCAGCTGTACTTGCACCGGCTATTCCCAGTATTATAAGAATAGCAAGCAGCAGGATCCATCTCTCACTCATACTGTTCATACCGTTTCAGAGGGTGATTATAATTTGCCTGGCATGGGCTGCAAGGAACCGGGAGTTCCTAAAAAAGGTTGCTCAAGTATAATCCAAATGAGAGATGGTATCGATACCTATCGATCTCCGTACGGCGTGAACACTGCTTACAAACACGGTATAATGTAAAACCCCAACGGTGCCCCGTTGGGGACCCCAGGTAGGACCGATGAAAAGGACATTTTCAAACAAAATCTATGAAATTACCCTGGCCGTTGCCTGTTCTTCTTCGGGTTCCAGTGGGATAAGTATCCAAGCACAGAGATATATCAGAATCCCGAAGCCACAGGTAAAAAACAATACTATCGCGATTAGCCTGATGAACACCGGATCAACATCGAGATACTGACCGATTCCACCGCAAACACCACCCAGAATTTTTTCGGTCCGTGATCGATATATCCGCTTATCTACCATGGCTTATCATGTTCATATCGATAGCCAAAAAAGGATACTCACGTTAGATCGTTTTCGATCACATGAAATAGTCATTCCAACAGGTATGAGTTGCAAGAAACTCCTACATCCCACTGTGTGAATCCGTCTCCGTATGAGGCGGTCTGATCTGGGATGAGATGTGGTGTGGTCAAAAATGAATCAATCTCATTGTCCTGTCAATTATTTATGCACCTGACAAAAATCACACGATGCCGAAGAAAAAACAGAGTCCGTGAATTCTCTTCACGTTTTATCTCTATCTGGTGAGTTATTCTGACTGTTCTGCCTTCGTCTCTTCTTCAGACGGAGCCTTTGGTTTTACACCCTGCTGGCAAGTGCCAGGACATTGCATCTGGTGAAGCCTGATGATCCCGCTACATGAACTGCAGACATATAACTCATCCTTCCAGCAGTCAGGACATGCCCATCGTCCGCAGATTACGCACTGCCTGAGTGAAGAGATCGGGGAAGCACTATGACAGAGATCGCAGATATACCGGGAGAATGACTCGGCATCCCTGGCCGGTGGTTCGCCCTGTCTGCGGACTTCACCGATCACAGAGCGAAGAAGGGAGTAAAAACTCCCAGCCTGATCACTTCCTGCCGGTTTTTTCTGTTGCCAGGGAATCTTCCAGGGCATTGAGCCGACCTTCGAGATCATCAAGAGTGGTCTTCATCTCACTCTCGAACTTTTTCAGCGTCACGATCCGTTCTTCATCGCGGTCAAGAGCAGCATTCCGGTCATCCTTGAATGCGTTCAGAACCGGCCTTCTAACCAGTGACCACTCCTCGACAAACCTCTCAAACTTCCGGTCGAGATACTCATCGATCCTGCTCTCGACAGGCCTGCTGAGTGCAACCCTGCCACCTGACCCCCTGAAGAAGTAGTACACCAGGAAGATGATTAGGATTGCAAGGATCACAATCAGAAGGATCTCAATTGGTGTCATTTCGCTTTCTCCTTCAGCTGGCGCACCCGTGTTTCAAGATCGTTCAGCCGGGTTGATGTCTCCCGCTCAAATGTCTTCAGACCTACAAGTTCATCCTGAACCCGGTGAAACCGCTGGGTGATATCGGTCAGATCGTTCCTGGTTGAGATCTGCCACTCCTCGATGATCATGCTCATCCTGCGGTCCAGGTACCCGGAGAGGTAATTGTCAAGATTCATGATCTCTTCTCCAGTTCCTCGATCGCAGACTTCAGGTCCGCTGTCCTTTTTTCAAGACCTGACTTCTCCACTACCAGCCTGTTCACCTCGTAAGAGAGGAACTCAAGCTTCTGTTTCAGATGGCGGAGGTCGTCATCGGTCAAAAGTCCCCACTCATCAATGATTGCCTCTCCATTCCGGTCAAAGAAGGAGTCAAGCTGCTTGTCAAAGGTGGGTATGGAATCAGTAATTGATCCCGGCAGTGAACCCAGTTCCTGCCAGTAGTTTCTTGTTCCGGAAAGTGTTGGGTACATATCCATCACAGAATCTTCTTCTCTTCTTCCTGAATTTTCGTCAGCATCCGGTCAAGTTTCTCTGTTTTTATCATATTCTCGAGTTTCTTGATCCTGCCTTCGACCAGTTTCTGTTTCACAAAGATATCGGACTCAAGGTTGACATTCATGTCCTCAAGATCCCGCATTGATGAGATCTTATCCTCTCCGAGTCTGAGCATCGAAGGCCCCTTGGTGCTGGTATCCTGCTTGAGAATACTCAGTTTCTCACGCTCAAGTTCAAGCTCAAGTTTCCTGTTGTTGGTCTTCATCAGCCTGATCTCTCTCACAATGAGGAAGATGAAGACGATGACTCCGAATAGTACGGCAATGCCAACAAGACCGTCGTTGGTAAAGGTGACCTCCACGACTATCCCTCCAGCAGTTTTGTCATGTACTCAAGGCCCTTGTCTGTCCCGGCCAGGTATACGAGATCTCCTGACTCAAGCATCACATCATCACCCGGGGATACGAGTGTTGCACCACGCTGAATGGCAACAACCATCACATCAGGAGGGAAGGTGAGGTTCTTTATGGTTCTCCCTGCTGCGGTCTCTGCCTTCACAAGGGCTGCATGCTTCTCACCCTCACTCTCAAGGAGCAGGCTCTTGAGTTTTTCAGCATCATCCTGCCCGAGACCTTTCAGACCGCTCTCAACCGTCTGACTGAATCTGGCAGTAGGGACAAGATCCTTTATTCTGGCTGCAGTCTCACGTCCTGCCTCACCTATCTTCTCTCCCAGGGGGGCAACCTCCTCTGCGATCTTTGAAGAGATATCACGTGCCTTCTCCTGGATATCGTGGGCTGCCTGTGAGGTTCCTTCCCTGATACCTGCAGTCTTCTCAGAGAGGGTCTCCCCGAGATCCTTTGCGCCGGCGCTGATCTTTCCGGCAAGGTCTCCTGCAGCCTCCCTGACCTGTTCACCCACAGGCACCTTTCGTTTGACTGTAACATCGGTGCCGTCAGTAATATCAAGTCTTTTCAGGTCCTCTTCGCTGATCCGGATCTGACCTTGTTCTACGAGTGCATCTGCGAACACGGTAAGGGTGAGTGAAGCACCTCCGGGAGTTACAACCTCAACCTCGGTTTTGTCTTCGATACCGATTGCAGTAAGCAGGCTGCTGTGAACTCGTGCTCTGCCGTGGCCGGGCATGGCACGTTTTATGGCCCGCAGGGTAACTTCCTCCATACTGGATAGAAGGAAGCCACGGCATATATCTTTTATGAACTCACCCGGCCATTTTAGGCACGGTGTTTATTTCAGCCCTCTTTTTATCTGATCACGGACTGCCCGCGGATTTTCCTGTTGTTCTGGTTATTTCTGATCAGGCAAGGTGTCTGCTCCGGGAAGCGGACAGACCGGGGTGACTGATGCAGTACAGTTCCAGTCCGAAAGCACAGTCTCCAGGGAGGTGGTCTGGGTAACCTCCTCTCCGATGGTCTCTTCAACCCCTGATATCCTGAGCATCCTTCTGACCTGCCAGGTCGCATCTGCAATTCTTATCTTAATTCCTGCTGTTGTGAGTTCCTGGCAGAGATCAACGATCATGTCTGACGCAGAGACGTCGACAATCGGAGACGTACTCATGTCAAGGAGTACAAGTCTGACTGTTGGATCCTCTGCTATCAGTTCTCCGATACGTTCCTTGACGATCTCGGCGTTGGCAAAGATCAGTGGTGCATCAACCCTGACGATCAAGACGCCAGGGATCGCTTCATTTTCTGGGTGTTTTATCCGGTCTGCATACTGTCGTGTATCAGGAACCTTGCCCAGTACCGCAATCCTTGGAGATGTCACCCGGTAGAGGATATCAGTAAGCGAGAGGATGACACCGAGGAACACGCCCGAGAGGATACCAAAGAGTAGCACTCCTGCACATGTTGCGATAGCTATCGCAAATTCGTCCCTGCTGATCCTGGCGATCCTCAACAGCCCTCTCACATCTATCAGCCTGAGCACGGCAACGAGGATGAGGCTCCCGATGATCGCCTCCGGCATTTTTGTAAAAAGTCCGGTGAGGAACATGGCAACGATAGCAGTGAGAACCGCTGCAATGACCCCGGTTATCTGAGTTGCTGCCCCGTTGATCTCGTTGAGGGCTGTCCGGGAGAAACTCCCCGCAACCGGGAACCCCTGGAACAGACTCGTCGCAATACTTGTTGCACCAAGGGCGAGGAGTTCCTGGTTTGCATCGACCTTGTAGTGATACCTCCTTGCCAGTGAGGTTCCGATGCTCATGCCTTCGACATAGGCGAGCAGAAATATCGCGAATGCAAGAGGAAAGATGAACTGCAGATCTGCAAATGAGAGCCCAGGGATGACCAGCCCCGGAAGTCCGGCCGGTATAACTCCGACCTCCTGGACCCCTCGTTCTGCAAGATCCGTGTACGTCATGAGGAGTATTGATATGATGACAACGATCAGTGCTGCCGGCAATCTCCTGCATCGGTGTTCAGCACAGATCAAGAACGCTATTGCGCCAACTCCGATGACAACAGTCGGGAGGTTTGCATGTGGCAGGTTGGTTATGAGGTATGTAAGCTGATCAAAGAAGGCCCCCTGGACGGATTCAATCCCGAAGATCTTGAACAACTGGCCGCAGATGATAACCATACCCATCCCGGCAAGAAATCCCTTGAGCACGGTCTCTGATATCAGGTTGACAATAAATCCGAGTTTTGCGATCCGTGCAAGAATAGCAAAACTTCCTGCCATCAAAGCGGTGAGCGCTGCAAGGGATGCATACCGTGCTGCATCAACTCCAACCAGCGTCCCGAGCATTGCTGCGGTCAGGATAGCCTCCGATGAACTGGGACCGATGTTCATCTCCCTGATGGTCCCGAAGATACAGTAGACCAGAGGTGCCACGATACCGGCATAGAGCCCGTACTCTGGTGGAAGACCAGCCAGCTGGGCATATGCCATGAGTTCTGGAATAGCAAATGCAGTCAGCGTGATCCCTGCAATGATATCAGCACGAAAAAGTTTCCGGGTATACGCAGGGAGCCAACCGGTGACTGGGAGGGTAGCCGCCAGTTCTCTATGTAATGTATCCTCAGAAGGTCTGTTGATCTGCATATTCGGTTGGATATTGTTCCCGCGAAATGCCCGTATCGTATTTGTTGGAGCAGAGAATGTTCAGGCCTGATCTTTATGAGATCGAAAACCGCTGCATCTCTGCTGTTGTTGTAGATACTGTTCTGTTTATTTCACTGATGATACCAGTTATCTGTTGCGCTATGGATAATGCTTCTTCAGCTATTTCAGAGGAGTTCATAGCATCTTTTGAGGTTTGATGCACATGGGTACTCATCTCAGTAACACTCGCGGTAATCTCCTCAAAGGATGCGGCCTGCTGTTCAGTTGATGATGCGACAGCATCCATGTTGGTTTTGATCTCCTGAACTCCTTTTGTCAATGACGAGAAGATCTCAAGTGTCTCACGAAGAGAGATACTCCCATTCTCAATAGCGGATTCTGATTCCTTCATCGCAATCGTAGCGCGTGCACTCCGATTATCGAGTTCGGTGATCATACGTGCAATCTTCTGGGCAGCCTGACCTACCTGTTCGGCTAAGACTTTAACCTCACCGGCAACGACAGCAAACCCTCTGCCGGCATCTCCTGCCCGGGCTGCTTCTATCGCTGCATTGAGGGCAAGCAGGTTTGTCTGTTCTGCAATGTCAGATATGATATCCGTGATTCTGCTGATCTCATCCATCTGATCACGAATCTCATGTATTATCCCTGTGGCTTCGCCTGAAACTTTTCTTATACTGTCCATGCCTTCTTCTGCACTGGCTGCAGCTATTGTTCCTTTCCTGGCGAGATGGTCAGCTTCAGTTCCAGATTGTGTTACTGCTTCGACACTCGCTGAAACCTTCATCACATGGTTTGTCAGATCTTCCATGCCGCGGAGCACCTGCGTGATCTCCTCCTCGCTCATCTCGGCATTGGCCCTGGTACTGTCGGCGTTGGCTGCGATGATTCCTGCTCCCCTCTGGACATCTTCGATTCCAGACTCTGCCATTTTGGCATGGGACTCAAGTTCTTTCATCTGAACATCAATAAGGCAGAGAGCCTGGGAAACTTCGTGTCCGATCTCGTTCATTGCATCTTCAAATGCAACAAAATCACCTTTTACTCTCAGTTGGGTTGAGAACCTTGCAGAGAAGTTACATTTTGAATATTCTGATGCGAGGTTGATGGCTTCATTGATCGGAATAACCAGTGATTGAAGAGTTTCATTAAATTTTCTCACGATCTGCTGGTATGATCCCTCGAGTCCCGTCTCATCCCCTCTGGCAGTGAGATCTCCTTCTGCTGCCCTGGTGGATATCAGTTCAAGTTCGTTAATCACACCGGTTACTGCCCTGCTCATTCCAATCAGGGCAGGAGTAATCTGGTCGTCCTCACTCCTGGGAGCAAGACTTGTAGAGAGATCTCCATGTGCTATGCGGTGAAGAGTTACAATGACCTCGTTTTCAAGAAAGTCGGAGAAGCGATCAGCCACTCCTGCCATCTCTCCAATCTCATCTTTTCTGGAAAGAGAGAGCCGGGTATTGATCTCTCCCCTGCTCATTCTGTCAAACTGATTCATAACCTGGTACAGGGGTTCTGTTATTGACCGGGTGAGAGAGAAAGCGATGAACAACGAGACAACAATGATACATATCGCGAATACTGCCATGGTGGTTATTGTATTTTTGACCTCTTCTGAACCTGCTTTGGCAGTAGTTTCGGCCTGACTGAGGACAATCTGTTTTAATTGATCAAAGGTAGCGACGGTTGCTCGTCTGGCATTTGCATGCTCACCCCCGTTTTTTATTGAGATGAGTGCATCCTGCTCATTTTTTGCTTTTTCAAGTTCGAAAACCCGGACTGCCGAATTTTTGTAATCTGCCCACTGCGTTTTAAATGTATTAAAATCTTCAGCCTCATCCGGTGTCATTGATGACGAACTTAAATTCTGGATCTGACCGTCAATATTTGCGATCTCAGACTTCAATCTGCCTTCATCCTGCTCCCGTTCATCAACAATAGCCATGGATCTGAATACCAATGCTCTCATTGAGTTCAATGAGACCTCCATACTTGCGATCTGCGTCAGGGGGACAGTATTTTCAGTATACATGTGATCCATCTGACCGGAGATAGTGCTCATTCCTGAAAAACCAATGACTCCAATCAGACACATGAGGAGGGTTACCAGCACGAATCCTCCAATCAGTTTTTGTCCTATCCTGATATTATCAATAAACTGCAGTCGTGTCATAATACATTCCTGACCCCTCATCCCACCAATGAGTATACTACTGAATGTTCATTCCACTACATCAAGATTGAGGACGGTAAGAAAAACCCGGAAGCACGACTATAAAAAAGAGTTATGATGAAATTCTGAATTTTTTCATCTCATCTGTTGTGGTTGTAACTGCACCGTTAATCTCGGAGATAACTGATGTTATCTGTTCTACAACAGCCAGAGTCTCTTCTGCAGTTGCAGAGGATTTCATGGCATCTCCTGCGGTGTCTGAGACAAGACTGTTCATCTCAGTTATACTTGCGGTGATCTCTTCAAAGGAGGCTGCCTGTTCCTCAGTCGCACCCGCAACACTGGACATATTTCTACTGATCTCTTCTACTGAAATGGTGAGTTGGTTAAAAGCCTGAACAGTCTCCTTCAGTGCAGTTTCGCCATATTCTATCGCCTCACCTGCCCCTTTCATGGCTGTGACTGCCATTGTGCTCTTGTTCTCAAGGGTACTTATCATGGCTGCGATCTTCTGGGACGAGGCCCCTGTCTGGTTTGCCAGCGCCTTAACCTCACCAGCAACAACGGCAAATCCAAGACCAGCATCTCCTGCACGTGCTGCTTCTATAGCAGCATTAAGGGCTAGCAGGTTTGTCATCTCAGATATATCTGTGATAATATCCACAATCTTGGTTATCTCGGTCATCTGGTCTCCAATCTCCCTGACCAGTGCTTCGACTTCAGATGAAGAGTTTTTGATGCTGATCATCCCCTCTTCCGCTGTTGAGGTCGAAAGAATACCGGTTTTTGCCAGGGTATCTGCTTCGGCAGCTGCATGAGCTACAGCCTCAACGTTCGTTGAGACCGATGTAATGGTACTTGTCAGATCCTCCATTGCCCTCAGAACCTGGGCGATTCCTTCCTTACTCTGTTCAGCATTATTCTTTGTCTGTTCAGCGTTCCCTGCAATTATCCCGGCACCTTTTCTGACATCTTCAATACCTGATGTAGCTTTGTCAGAGTGTTCGAGGAGGTCATTCATCTGGTGTTCTACAACTTTGAGTGCTGAAGAGACCTCTGTCCCAATCATATTCAGAGCATCTCTGAATTCTTTGAAATCTCCTTCAATCTTTAGATCTCTGTTGAACCGTGCGGTAAAATCACAGGCTGCATACTGCCTGGAGAGAGTTATTGCCTCAGTTACCGGGCTGATGAGTGCATCAAGAGTAGTATTAAAGCCGAGGATAATCTCATGGTATGATCCTTGTAGGTTCCCTGGATTACCCCGTGCAGTAAGGTCGCCGAGAGCTGCTCTGGATGAGATCTTCTGGAGTTCGGCAATTACCGTCGTAAGCGAGTGAAGTGTACTGGTGAGAGCGGGAGTGATCTGGTCGGTACCGCCCTGAGATGTTAATGATGATGTAAGATCTCCGGATGATATCCGGTGCATCGTCTCAACAACATCATGCTCAAGGTAATCACTGAACTGGTCAAACATCCCGGCCATCTCACCGATCTCATCCTTTCTGGCGAATCGCATTCTTCCACGAATGTCTCCGGCCTTCATGAGCCTGAACTGCTCAATGACCTGGTGCAGAGGGGTGGTAATGCCTTTTGTCAGAAAGACAGCCAGTGCAAGTGCGATGACTGCAACCGCAACTCCAATACCGATCATCACTGGAATTATGCGATCTTTCTCGGCATTTCCTGCCAGTGCTACGTTCTTTGAATTAGCTAAGATCCCCTGTTTCAGGAAACTGAATGTATCAGCGGTAACACGCCGGGCATTTGCATGTCGTCCTCCATTTGCAATAGATGCGATGGCATCATCATTTTTTCCAGAATCAAGCAGGGAGAAGACATCAGTTGCAGCTGCCTTATAATCTGCCCACTGGGTTTCAAATAAGGTGAGATTTGACTGCTCTCCAGGAGATAGAGACTCCTGTTTGAGTTTATCTATCAGGCTGTCTATTGTCTGAATCTCTGCATTCATCCTGTCCCGATCCTGCTGTCGTTCAGAAGGAACTGAAAATGTTCTGAACACCAGGGCCCTGATTGAGTTGAGCGAGGTTTCGATGCTTGAGACTTCATAGAGTGGGACGGTCCCTTCAGAATAGACCTTGTCCAGTTCATTGCCTATTGTGTTCATTCCAATAAACCCAATAAGCCCGATTGAAGACATGAGGATCGTGACCAGAATAAACCCACATATGAGCCTGGTTCCAATTGAGATATCATGGATTTTATCTAAAAGATGCATATTTTCACCGAATGTCACAGAATCCCTAAACCTTCAAAAACACGTTGCTTAGATCCTGTATCTCTCTGACTGACTTATGAGACTTCTGATATTGTGAGATCCGGGATCTCATGAAAAATCATATTTTATATAAATATGTTGATCTCTGGTTTATGATTGGGCAATAAACCTGGAGGTCTATATCGGCATGGTTAACCACGTAAAAAACAGATACCAAGTAATGAATGAGTTCTGGCGTAAGACCGTGCATATGGTCTTCGGCCTGCTTATCACGCTTCTCATCTTCTGCGTCCCAAAAGAGAGCACCCTTCTCATCCTTGGTGTCGGGTTGCTTGTCGGGCTCTGGTTCATCGACCTGGAGATGCGAAATATCAATGTTCCATTGATACATCAACTCCTCTATCATCTCGAACGCCCGGGGGTGTTCCCGGGAAAAGGGGCATTTTATTTTGTATTCACAGCCCTTGTCACCCTGATCATCTTTCCATCGACAGTGGCAGCCCAGGGTATTCTTATCCTCTCAGTCCTGGACGGAATGGCAACCATATTAGGTCTTCGGTACGGCAGGATCAGGATCATCAATCACAAGTCGATCGAGGGTTCATGCGGAGCAATTCTCGTGACATTTATCGTCCTGCTCTTCTTCGTGGATCCGGTCAAGGCTGCAGTACTTTCGGTGGTGGCAGGTATCGTCGAACTCGGCAGTCCTATCGATGACAACCTGCTCCTGCCGTTGGTTGTCGATCTTCTTGTTGTGATGGTTCCCTGGTGACCAGGGTCTGTCTTTTTTCCTACTGGTATCTCCGGGACCTGAGCAGGGTGAGCAGACTCCTGGTGATCACGGTAGGACTTGGAGGGTTTCCCGGGATCTTCAGATCTACCGGGATAACAGCATCAACGCCGCCAAAAACTGCGTATGATCCCTTCCAGATTCCCCCGGTACATGCATCATCCCCGACTGCAATGACGATCTTCGGGCCTGGTGTTGCATCGTAGGTCTTTCTGAGTTTATCAGCCATGGCGAGAGTCACAGCCCCGGTGACAATCAGGGCATCGGCATGCCTGGGTGAAGCCACAAAGGTGATCCCGAACCGTTCGAGATCATAGAATGGAGAAGAGAGGTTTCCGAGTTCGATCTCTGCTGCGTTGTCACTCCCACAGTCGACCTCCCTGATAGCAAGACTTCTGCCAAACAGCCGGGAGATCTCCTGCTGCAATGTAGTCCCGGTATCAGAGATATCCTCTCCACACCTGTCGGTATCTAGTTTGAGGCCGGTGTCCGTGCAGAGTGGCTTTTTAAAGAGATTTACAACAGTTTCGATCATGGTATCAGAGATCAGTTCCTGCATACGAGAGGTTCATGCTCTTGTTGATGACCGGGAAATCAGCGACGATGTTGCTGATGACCGCGTGTTCGATGGCGTACCAGTTGCAGAATGAGGCAGTTCTGATTTTATACCGGTGAATGGCCCCGTTCCTGACGTACACCCAGTGAAGTGTCATCCCCCGGGGGGATTCAACCACAACAAGGGCGAACCCGTCATAAACCTGAACCTCTGTATCAGCAGGGCCGTCGGGAATGAAGACCAGCAGTTCCTGGATGTATCTGAGTGATGCACGGATCTCCTGGTACTTGAGGGAGAACCGTGCAAGGACATCTCCCCCCTGCTCGCCGGCCTGTCCCGGTACCCGCTCCCGGTAAACCCCATACGGATGGTCTGTCCTGGTATCGGCAAACGAACCAGATGCCCGTGCTACCGGACCTGAAAGGGCAAGAGAGCGGATGAGTTCAGGCTGCACAACCCCGGTGGTAGAAAACCGGTCGATGACCGACGGGATAGAGAGCACCCATTGAGCAACCTCATCGAGCTCATGCTCGACCTCCCCTGCTGTTTTGAAGAGATGCTCAAGTGCCTGCCCTGATATCGTATCAGATACCCCGCCGATGCAGATTGCTCCTTTCAGGAATCGTGATCTACAGAGCAGGTCTGCCTCACGCTGCAGTCGTTCACGAAGAACGGTTAACCTGCTTGCAGATACCGGATGGGCGATATCGGTCACCATTCCTGCAAGATCAGAGAGGAGTGAGTAGGCCCGCTCCAGTTCCAGGATCATACCCCTGATGTACTCGGCACGGGGTGGAATCGTGACCCCGCTGATCTGCTCGACTGCCATACAGAACCCGCAGGCATTCACCGCGGACTCATCGCCTGATATGGATTCAGAAATCCTGACAACCTCATCCGGAGTCCTGCCTTCTGCGAGTTTCTCAACCCCCCGGTGAAGATACCCTAACTGGACCTCAAGGTTTACGATGGTCTCGCCGATGACACTGAACCTGAAATGACCGGGCTCGATGATACCTGCGTGAACCGGACCGACAGGGATCTGGTATACACTGCTCCCCTCGATGGCCTTGAACTGGTATGGTTCACCAGGAATGCCCCCCTCTGCTGCAGCAGGCGGACTGTTCTGAACAGCCTTCCTGAGCGGGTAAAAACCCGGAGGGTATGCTTCATGGAGGAAGAGCCTGCGGGTGTCAAATGCTCCACTGAATGAGAGCCCGAACCCGTCAGCAATCTCGCGTTCAAAGAGGGAGGCAACCGGGAATATCTCTGATATTGAACGGTGTGATCCGCCATCCTGCATCAGAATCAGGACCAGGAACTTCTCTGATCCCGGTTCTTCAAAGACGTAGAGCAAGCAGCAGCCTGCCTCTCCCTCGAACTCCTCAACTCCGAAGATGGATATCAGGTTCTTCCCCTCTTCCTTCAGGGTCTGTACAGTCTGAACGAGATCCCGGGCCTCGATACGATAATACCGGGCAGTCTGATCCTCCTTCATCAGGACTGCTGTGGAGAGGGCCTGACTCATAATCCACCTCCGATACCGATGTCATGGACTGCTGCGGTGAGGAAGGCCTCTTCCCCGGGAATCATCATGATACCCATCAGAACCGCGAGTGCAAGCAGGAATACAACCGGAGCCTTCATCCATATCGGGACGATGTACTGCACGGGAACCTCGTCGTCTGCGAATTGTCTTCCCATGATGCCGAGGATGAATATGAACATGGCAGCACCTGCGAGTGCAAAGAGGAGCAGTGCAAGGAGCGGGATATAGAGTGAGAGTTTTCCTGCTTCCAGAAGAATTCCAAACTTTGAGAGGAAGAGAGGGAAGAGTGGTGTCCCGATGATCGCAACCGAGCCGATGATGAACGCTGCCGCTGCAAAGGGTTGCATCCTGAAGAGGTCACCGATCTCATCCTCTGCACCGGGCGTATGTGACTTGTACTGGCGGTGGATGATTCCGGCAGAGAAGAAGAGTCCTGCTTTTACAACCGAGTGCCCCATCATGTGGTAGAGCATCCAGAAGAGTGCAACCGGGGTTCCGATTCCTGAAGAAAGCAGGAGGAACCCCATGTTCTCTATCGAGGAGAAGGCGATAAGCCGTTTTGTTCCGGTCTGCCTGAGCATCGAGAAGCATGCCACCGACATGGTGATCATCCCGAAGATGATAAAGAGCAGGGAGATCTGCGTGGCGATTGTGGTCTGATGCACGATTCCGGCTATCCTGATGATACCGTACATCCCAACGTTCAGGATTGCTCCTGATAACACGGCACTTACTGCTGAAGGTGCTTTTGCATGGGCTTCAGGCAGCCAGGTATGGAGGGGAACGATCCCTGACTTTGCAGCAAACCCGATAAAGCAGAAGATGCATGCGATGCCGAGCATTCCGCTGTCACATGTTGAGGCATTTGCAAGAATCGTCTGCCAGTCAAGGCTTCCGGAACCGGTCTTCTGCCTCACCAGTTCAAAGAGGAAAATAACCCCGATGAAGGAGAAGAGCATCGATGTCGAGCAGACAAAGATGTACTTAAGTGATGCATCGATGTTCTCCTTAACCGCGAGGATGGCAACGAGGAGTGCAGAAAATACTGTTGTAAGTTCTGCAAATATCCAGAACTGTGCAACGTTCGGTGCGTAATACGCCATCGTTGTCGCAAACAGGAGGAGTGAGAATCCGAGGTAGAAGATACGGAGGCTCCGTCGGTTGAGTTCTCCGGCCCTGACCAGCCCGTCGATATACCCGACTGCATAGATACTGGCACAGGTAAAGATCACACCAGTGATCAACATCAGCAACAGGTTGAGATGGTCGATCATGAAGAGTGGCTCTCCACCCTTCCATGCATCAGGCGTTGCAATCAGCAGGATGGTGATGAGCAGGGTTGCTGCAGAGTGCAGCACACCAAGCAGGCTCATCGGCCGGTGAGAATGCTGAACTGCCTGAAGTAGTAGAATCAGGACTGTCACAACCGGGTAGACCATCGTCAACAGGATGGTCATGCCTGCACCTCCTCTTCAGACCAGAGATGAAACTCTTTCAGTCTGTTCATGTATGCATCGATGCTTGAGTCCATTCCAACGGTGAGGATCGTTGTCAGAAGCACGAGGATGATCAAGTCTACCATGATTACGAATTCTGTGATGAACGGCAGTTCTGTCACGAAGAGGCCGAAGAGAAGCACACCATTCTCCATCGAGAGGTACCCGATCACCTTGGTTATCGCAAGCTGACGCGAGAAGATGGTGATAAGGCCCATCAGCATCAGCGATACCCCGATGATAGAGCCGAGGAAGAAGAGGCTGTTCTCAGTGAAGAGATTGTGGAGAACCCGGGAGAAGCAGATGTATACGAGCAGAATCAGCAGGATGCTGACTACAAGGGCTCCTCCAGGCTGAAGGTAGTTGAACCTGAGGTCCTGTTGGATCCTGATCCTCTTCTGGATGATGGTGATGAACCAGGGAATCCCGATCACCTTGGAAGCCAGGGTGATTCCTGCGATAAAAATGAGGATACTCTTCTCCTCTATCACGCCGAGAAGGATTGCGATTGCCACAAGGATCAGAGACTGGAGTGCGTATGTCCTGACCAGTGATGAGAGATTCCTCGTCGTAAGAAGGCATGCTGCAGAAATCAGTACAAGGATCAGGCATATCCTGAGCAGGGACGGGATCACTCCGATCTCAATCATAGCATCACCTCGCTCAGAATGGTCAAGGCCGAGAAGAAGAAGGCCAGCATAAAGAGATTGGGGACCCTGAAGAACCGCATCTTGGCAAACGATGACTCCACGATACCGAGCAGGACTGAAAGTGCCGTTCCCTTGAGCAGGAAGAGGAGAGCAGCAAGGACCAGCCCGATTGCCGAGACCTCCTGGATTAATCCGAAGGGGATGAGCATGTTGATGAGCAGTGCCATCAACAGTGTCTGTTTCACGGCATGAGAGAGTTCGAAGAGTGCCAGGTTTCGTCCAGACGTATCAAGGAGCATTCCTTCATGGATCATGGTGAGTTCAAGATGTGTCTCCGGGTTATCGACCGGAACCCTTCCGGTCTCGACGATGATCAGGATAAAGAGCGAGACTGCGAGGAGAAGGACAGTCGGACTCATCCCCGGGATGATGGTTGTTGCATGCCTGAACATCTCCGGAATGGAGAGGGTTCCTGCTACATATGCCATTGCTGCAAAGACGACGACTGTTGTCGGTTCTATCACCGCTGAAAGACTCATCTCTCGTGAGCTTCCCATGCCACCGAAGGTGCTGCCTGCATCAAGCCCGAGGAGTGCGAGCAGGAACCTGGTGAATGCAAGGAGATACAGGAAGACGATGATGTTTCCTTCTGCCGGTGCTGTATCAGGGATCCAGATGATCGGTACGAGCAGTGCAGCCACCATCAGGATGACAAGCGAGGCATACGGGGCTATTCGTGAGATGAAACTTGAGTAATCAGAGTATACGACCTCTTTTCTGAAGAGTTTTGCAAGGTTGTAGTATCCCTGTAGGAGTGGCGGTCCTGCCCGTCGCTGCGCCCGGGCTTTGACCTTTTTGACGACTGTCATAAAGAGGGGCGAGATCAGGAGGACAAACCCGAGGTTGAGAAGTCCTGCAACAACCGGTGTCAGGCTCATGCGATCCACCCCATAATCACGATCAAGACGACGATCGTCACGAACACATACAGGACATACGTGTCCACTTTGCCGTTCTGGAGTTTTGAAACAGCTTCTCCGTACGAGTCGATAAGTCGTGCAACAGGAAGGTACAGAAACTCTTCAAAGAACTTCATGAGTTCAATCTTTGCCGTGCCGGTTCTGACAAAGCAGCGTTCAGGGTCATGATACTCTTTAGAGAACGAGATTCGCGTCCGGTATACCGGGGCAAAGATTCTGACAACCGGCTCTGTGAATCCTGATCCTGTGTACTCCATTCTGCTTGTCGGATCCTGCATTCCGCATCCCCATGTGATCGAGACCCTCGTCTCCCGTGAGGCGAAGGTGTAGATTGCAGCGTAGGTGAGTCCCAGGGCACCGGTGAGCAGAACCGAGATGAGGAACAGATCTGGCAGGTATCCCGGGTATCCGAGAACGGTTAGGATCTGTGATGAGAAGATCCCTGCTACGATGCATCCTCCGGCAAGGATGGCAGGTCCGGCAAGCATCAGGGTCGGAACCTCCCGAGCCTGTTTTGCTGCCCGGGTTCTTGGGAGTGCAAGGAAGGTGAGTCCGAAGGCCTTTACAAAGCAGACCGCGGTAAGGGCCCCGGTGAGACCGAAGAGCGACAGGGCGATGACGAGCACCACCTGCATAAGGGGTTCGGACTCCATGAGCCCGGTGATGAGTGCCTGGTAGATGAGCAGTTCACCTGCAAACCCGTTCAGCGGTGGAAGAGCCGAGATTGCAAGTACACCGATGAAGAAGAGCCCGCCGGTCCAGGGCATTCTGACCAGAAGACCACCGAGTTCATCGATGTTCCGTGTCCCGGTTGCCTGGTTCACCGATCCTGCAGTGAGGAAGAGCAGGCCCTTAAAAAGTCCGTGGCTCACTGCATGAAATACTGCACCGAGCAGTGCCATCGTCCCGATGGACGCATGACCGGTAGCGGTCAGCACCACGAAGAGCCCTGTCCCGATCAGGATGACACCGGTGTTGTCTATCGAGGAGTAGGCGAGCAGTCCTTTCAGATCATCTTCTTTCAGGGCATACATCACGCCAAGAACAGCGGTTATGCAGCCGAACGCAAGGATCAGCAGACCTGTTGAAAGGTCCGGGGTGAAAAACCCGGTAACTGCACGGATCAACATATAGAGAGCGGTGTTGAGCATCATCCCTGACATCAGGGCAGAGACCGGGGATGAGGCAGCCGGGTGGGCATAGGGGAGCCACTTATGAAATGGTATGGCTCCGGCCTTGATAGCAATCCCCAGAAACAGCAGCAGAAACGCAATCAGGCCGGGGATTGTTGAGACAACCATTCCTTCAGGGAATGTGAATGAACCGGTTGCCAGGTATACCTGGATGATGGCCAGGAAGATGCAGACCGTGGAGAGCTGGGTCATCGCCAGGTAGAAGAATGCAGCCCGCCTGGTCTTCTCATCCTCGTACTCTATCAGGACCAGGAAGAACGATGAGATCGCCATAACCTCCCAGAAGAGAAGGAATGCAAAGGTGGTCCGTGAGAGGAGGACAACCAGCATGGCTGAAAGAAAGATCGGGATGAGGCTGCAGAGCAGATCGCGGCTTCTTTTGCCGTGCATCCTGTTGATATATCCTGGTGAGTAGCAGCAGACTGCAACGGTGAGGATGCCAAGGAGCATAGTAAATGCAGCAGTCAGCCGGTCAACGCCAAGGATCACCGGAAAGAGCGGTGTCAGGGATGTTGAGAGCAGTTCTCCCCCGGTAAGGCGGAGGAGGATGAAGGCTGATGCCAGGGCCGTGAAAACTCCTGCCAGTCCCTGGAGCAGAGAGCAACACTGCCAGGCCCTGATACCTGTGAAGCATACCGGGACGGCAGCAGCTACGAGAAAGAAAAAGACAGCCGGAATAAAGAGATCAATCATGATATCACTGTGAGTGTGGGTGAAGGACAGGGCGGTCAGATCGGTATGACAGTAGATCGGTGGATGTATTGTATCCCCTGGAGAAGAGCCTGGCTCTGATTCCTGAATTGCATACGTATCGCCAAAAAACCTGCCTGAAGTGTCTGGTTACCGTTCGTGGAAAGTCCATGTATATGTAACCCATTTGGCGCACCGGTCCACGAAATCGCCATCCACTATCGTGATGTTTATATGTGGTCCTGATATTTGTCGTTCGATCCATCGACGATCTCGCGATCCAGGCGGTTCAGCAGAGCGCCGGCTCATATGAAGAAAAACCGGTAAACCTGTCCTGATTACTCTATATAATCTCTATGTTCGCGGACTCCGGTGGAACAAAAATGAATCTGCGAAAATATCAGTCCTTTTTTCAGATTTTGACCTTCAAAAATACGTAGATCTATTTAGGATCGTTTTTCTACCCTGCAGGCAACCCCTCTGTATTCCTGTCTTCGGAGTAGAGTATGGGTATTGAAAAATTACTGGAAGGAAACAACTACTTTGTTGAGTGTGAGTTTTCTGAGAACATTGAGTATTATCGGGAACTTCTGAAAGGTCAGAGTCCCCACGTGATGATGATCAGCTGTTGTGACTCACGGGTCGCTCCTGAGATCACCTGTCATGCAAAGCCCGGTGAGATATTTGTGCACCGCAACATCGGGAACATTGTTCCCCCTGGTGACTGGAATGTCGGAACGTTCCTTGAGTATGGGATCGGACATCTCCATGTTGATACCCTTGTTGTCTGCGGACACGAGGGATGCGGAGCAATGCACGCTCTTGCCCACCGTCATTGCGGAGATGACGCATTCATCCCCGGCTGGCTCCGTCATGCCCAACCAGCCCTGGCAACAGTAACTGAGAAAAACCCGCATCCTGATGATCCAGAGAAGGCTAAAGAGTGGCAGACGAGTCTGGAGATAGAGAATGTCCGGCTCCAGCTCAAACATCTGCGAACGTACAAGATCGTCCGTGACTATGAGCGTGAAGGTACACTCAGGGTGATAGGATTATACTACCGCATCTCTGATGCCAAGCTCGAGGTGGTAGATCCCGGAAAGCCACTGAAACACGAGGCTAATTCCTCCTGATACTCTTTTTCTGACTTCTGTTCATCTGGATTCAACCGGGGTCATCCATTTCCCCATATGAATGTATCTCATCCGGCCTCCTCTGAAACCGGGTTCATATGCGATGATCTGCAACGTAGTTTGTTCATCTGCGAAGCCTCAAACGGTCTGTCACACGCAGATAAATGGAAAATTATCATGGCAAAATTAATCGTCTCCGGTATCCGGACCTGTAATAAGAAAGATGCAGTATTCGCAGAGATCAATAAGTATGTCGCCGAGATTGGCGGTATTGAAGAGATCATTGCCGGTGGTTCAACCGGTGTTGATATGATCGCCAAGATGTATGCAGAGTCAAAGGGGATCAAATACAAAGAATTCGCCCCGAACTGGCAGGATGACCTCAATGCAGCAGGTATGGTACGTGACTCCCGCATGGCAGAGTATGGAACCCACCTCCTCGTGCTCTCCAACGGTGTCAGCAAGGAGTCCCGTAACCTGATCAGCGAAGCAAAGCGGAACAATCTGGTCATCAAGACCGTCGGTGTCTTTGAAGGTCTGAACGATACTGAATTACTCCACCCGGTCGGATCTCCGTCCTTTAACTAATCACCCTGAATAGATCCCCTCTTTCAGGTTTGAGCTCCTTCTCTCTCTCATTTTTTTCCGCCAACTCAAGCGGTGAATTATATAGGATTGAATTCACTACTCAGTGAACGATTTCCGAACTGGTTGTTTCTGATGCCGAGAACGTCTACCCAAAAGATACTGGTTGTGGAGGATAACCGCACCCAGGCAGAGTCACTCCGTTACATCCTTGAAAAAGGCGGACATGAGGTCATCATCGCTGCCGATGGTCAGGAAGGACTTGCTATCCTTGAGAAGCAGAGGCCCGACATCGTCCTCACCGATGTTATAATGTCACCTATGGACGGGTACGAACTCTGTAGGAATATTAAGGAAAATCCTGCGACCCGGTCAATTCCGGTGATTCTGGTTACGTATCTGTATAATCCGACCGATGTGATAAAGGCCCTCGAATATGGGGCAGACAACTTCATTATCAAGCCCTACGATGCAGACTGGATCTATTCACGTATCATCGGGACGCTTGAATCGGTAAAGCATGCGCCTGACAAACCGGTCACTGACCCGCTCACGGTCTCTTTCTCAAACCATCAGTATGAGATCAGATCAGGGCGGACACAGATTCTTAATATCCTCCTCTCAACCTACGAGACTGCCATCAAGAACAACTGCGAACTGCAGGTTGCAGATGAGCGTCTGCACTATCTCAACGCACAACTCCAGAAGGCTGTCTCTGATCTGAAACAGGCAAATGAAGAGCTGCACAACAAGAATATCGAGCGCGGCAGACTCGAAACTGCCCTGCTCAGGTCGAATAAGAAGTTCCAGTACATGGGGAGCATCATTCACCACATTCTGCTCACCCAGTTGAGTTCGATCTATCACCACATGGAAAAGGCCAGTTTCGGGCAGAAAGACGGACAGGTCGATTCCAGGTACTTCAAAAAAGCCTATGGAATGGTAGAGAAGGCGCTCAATATTGTCAGGATCACCTGCGAGACATTTGACCCTGTGGTCCAGACTCCTTCATGGATCGATCTTCGGGAACTCGTACACAATGCGCTCAGGGAGATACCGCAGGGTTCGGTGCGTGTTGACTGCCGGATACCTGATACTGTGAAGATCAACGCATACCCGCTCATCGAGAAGGTTTTTGCCGAACTGATCGACAACTCGGTCAGGCACGGGAAGAAGACAACAACGATCAGGTTCAGCCTTCAGAATAACGGCGATATCCCGGTACTGA
The DNA here is from genome assembly GCF_963668475.1 of uncultured Methanospirillum sp. Taxonomy (GTDB): domain Archaea; phylum Halobacteriota; class Methanomicrobia; order Methanomicrobiales; family Methanospirillaceae; genus Methanospirillum. The sequence continues at coordinate 1,342,904 of NZ_OY764544.1, read as the reverse complement.
TCTATGAGGATGACGGGGTAGGCATTCCTGCTCAGGACAAGAAACAGATCTTCTCCCATGAGTTCGGGCTCTCTGCCAGCCACGGGCTGTTCCTCTCAGAAGAGATCCTCTCAGTTACTGGAATAACCATATCAGAGACCGGGATGCCTGGTGAGGGAGCACGCTTTGAGATTCAGTTCCCGCGTGGTTCGATCAGGATTGGGACAGAGCTGGTTTGAGCAGTGAGTTCAAGACGAGAAGAGCAGAATTCAAAACAGCGCCCCGGGACATGTGTGATAAAGGGACGCAGGGTTGAGTATGAGGGATGGTTTGCACCCCACCCTGCTTGTGTGATCCCTGGTTATCGTTGGTATTCAGGTAGGACTTGCCTGTCTTCCGAGGTATGATTCGTTCCTCACTTGATCTGCAATGCCCGTTGCATGACAAATGAGTACCAGATGTTCTGTAACTGACTGGATATATCACCGTTTTAAGGTGTCCAAATACATAAGCATTATAAAACCAAAGATGATTTAGATGACGTCGCGGAATAACACAATCTTTGAAGATATTCTATCGGCGTTTACACACGGGAAGAAGTACCTCAGCATCTCTGAAGTGGCACAGTTATGCGGTCATCACCGTCACACGGTTGCCAGGTACCTGGACAGTCTGGTCCTTTCAGGCCGCCTCGAGATGAGGGAACACGGGCAGAAGAAGAAGTACTACATCGCTGATGTAAAACCAGAGTCATCGTTGCTCAACTTCTCTTCTCATATCCTGATCATTCTCAATACCGATCTGACGATCAGATGGGTGAATGATACCTTTCTCCGCCTTTTTAATTCAACATCAGAGTCAGTAATAGGACTCAGCATCGAGTCGCTCCAGCTGGAACGGATCTTTGGTTCTGTCTTCCCGCACGAGGTCAGGGTCGTGAGTGCAGGAGAGACCAGGTCCTTTGAGAGCAGTATCGAACAGGAAGAGAAGATCAGAACGTATCTCTTCACCATCTCCTCGGTCTCATTCTTCCAGGAACGGCCTGCCCTGGTCATCAACGGCGAGGATATCACCGAAAAGCACACGCTTCTTGAGGCTATCAGGATAAATGAGTCAAATCTGCGGCTCATCACCGAGAGCGTCCGTGATATAATCATCAGGTGGGATGTGGCAGGCATCATCTCGTACGTCTCACCGGCATGTGGTATCCTCACCGGTTTTGTTTCACAGGAGATCGTGGGCAGGAACATCTCTGAATTCATCCATCCGAATGACTACGCAGCATTAAAGAAAGAACTCCGGGATGTCTCCGGATTTGTACACAAACCCCCTGCCTCGTTCAGGTTCAGAAACTTAAGCGGTGAGTGGATCTGGTTTGAGACAACCACCACCCCGCTCCTCTCCGAAAGCGGGGATATTGTGGATTATATCTCGGTATGGCGTGATATCACCGAGCGTCTTGAGGCAGAGACCCGGCTTTCCCTGAGCGAAGAGAAGTATCGACGGCTCTTTCAGAGTGCCATGGATGCTATCATCCTCATGGAACTGAAACCCGACCTTTCAGGGGTTGTATCGCTTGAGATGAACAACAATGCCTGCTCGATGATCCAGTACACGCAGAGCGAGTTCTCGTCTCTTCAGATCACCGATCTCGTCAGGGAAGAGGACTTTCTCCAGGTCGAGGAGATCATCAGGACCTTTATTGGAAGCAGCCAGGCATTCTTTGAGATAGATCTGCTTCGCCGCGATGGTTCAGTCCTGCCGGTTGAGGTGAATGCTCACCTCTTCTCGCTCCAGGACAAACCGGTTGCCCTTGCAATTGCGAGGGACATCACAGAAAGGAGGAGGATCGAGGCAGAGATCCAGGAAGCCCTGCTCAGACTCGAGTACATCCTTGAGTTCCTTCCTGATCCGGTCTTTGTGCTTGATACAAACGGGGTCGTTACCGGGTGGAACCGGGAGATAGAGGATCTGACCGGCGTTCCAAAGCATGAGATCATCGGAAAAGCAGGGTATGCCCATACGGAAGCCTTGTATGATGAGAATGTTCCAATTCTCCCAGATTACATTTTAACCCGCAACCCTGCAATTCTTGAGCGGTACAGGAATCCGGTGATCAGTGGTGACACCATCATGGTCGATATCCAGACCCGCAATCCGGTAACAAGGGTACTGATGTGGTTCTGGATCAAGGCTGCTCCTCTCTATGATATCCACGGGAACGTCATCGGTGTCATCGAGACTCTGCGTGATATCACCGCCAGAAAACTGATGGAACTGGAGATTCAGCGCCAGAATGAGATATTCGAAGCGATAAGTCAGGCTGGATCCAACATCCTGCAGTCAACCACCTTCCAGGACTGTGTCTCAAAGACCATCAGACTTATCGGGGAGGCGGCAGATGTGAGCGGGATATGTCTGTTTGAGAACAAGGCTCACGTAAACCCGATGACATCAATTCCGTTCAGTGGGTCATGGTTCTCTGATCCCTACTCGTATGAGTTCTCCCGGTTTTACCGGGGGTACGAGAGCAGTGATGCTTCATCGTACCCGGTGATACGGGATCTTGTTGCTGAAGGAAAGACCGCGTTTCGCCTCGTGAAAAACCTGCCAGAAGAGGAACAGGTCGTCTTTGAATCAGCAGGGATAGCATCGGTTCTGCTTGTGCCAGTCATCATCGACGGAGAGATCCGTGGCTGCGTCGGGTTTCTTGAGAGCAAGTTTGAGCGGGTCTGGAGCAAGAAGGAGATCTACGCGATGGAGATCGCTTCCTCGCTCATCGGCAGCACAATCGTGCGGTTCCAGTCACGTGAGGCACTAGCCAGGAGTGAACGGCAGTTCAGAACCCTGGCACAGAATATTCCGGGAATCGTCTTCAGGATCTCGCTCTCTGACTCTGATGTCGAGTTCTATAATGATCACTTCGAGACCCTTACCGGTTATTCTTCCAAAGAACTTGCCAGTGGGCAGATAAGTTCACTCATCCCTCTTATTCTTGCCGAGGATAAGGAGCAGGTGATCCAGACCAAGATGAACGCGATCATATCTGGAGAACCCTACGACCTTCAGTACCGGATCATCGATAAGCAGGGACGGGTCAGGATGATGAGCGAGAGGGGCAGACCTGTCTCTGATGAGTCAGGCAGAGTGGTCAGTATAGATGGGATTATTCAGGATATCACCGACCAACAGGATCAGGGGTGACCTGATTGATCCACCCGGATTAGTACGTCTGAAAAACCTTTTTGCGTGATTCCGGAAAAAAATCGGAACTTTTCGGTATCCTGACATGAGCCCGACAGGATGCAACAGATATTTACTCAATGACAGATATCTGATTATGACCCCGGAAGAATTTCTCACATTACTCTCTGATAATCATCGTCAGTTGATACTGGGAGGTGGAATTATCTGTCTTATCTCTCTCTTTCTCCCGTTTTACAAGATAGATCTCATGTTCTCGTATGGGTCTACGATATTTGGGTCAGATTCATCCCTCTCTTCAACCTGGCTGCTCTGGCCTTTTCTTATCGGAATCGGTGCTTTATTTTATGGCTTTTATCAGGGATATGGCGAGAGATACCCGCATCTCTTTCTTGCAATTGGGGGACTGTTCATTCTGATGACCCTCTATGGAACTCAGATCTATGCCGGAGGAGGCAACCTGGTCACGATCTTGTACGGATTCTTCTGTGAATTCCTCGGGTCTCTGGCAGTGGCAGTCGGTGGGTACTACTATTACCTTGGATCTGACCCTGCAGCCAAAGTAATAAAAACTGGATGATACCTGACGAACCGGGGTCCTCAAAGGCGTAACATATTTATTCGGGAGATGAGAGTTCAGTATGCAGACCGACGAGATACTCCAATCTCTCTCTGATAATCATCGGGCCCTGATAGTAGGTGGAGGTCTGATCAGTTTTGTCTCTGTCTTTCTTCCATTTTACAAATTTGATGAGATTTATATGAATCATCTCTCATTACAGGGATTTGATATATCACTCTCCACTACCTGGCTGTTCTGGATCTTTCTTATGGCAATCGGGGTTCTGTATTATGGATATTTCCAGGGTCTTGGGGAGAAATATCCGCAACTCTTTCTTGCAATCGGCGGGCTTCTCGTCCTGATGACCCTCTATGGTACTCAACTCTATTCCGGAATAGGGACCGGGATGAATCTCATGTACGGATTTTTCCTTGAACTTATTGGGTCACTCTCGGTCGCAGTAGGCGGGTATTATTATAACGAATTACATCAGGCATCCTCTCCATCCTGATTTGTCAGATATTAGCATGTAACCTGGATCCATCCAGATTAGGAGAGGTCAGGATAGGGTACGTTATTGGCGAATTATTATTACCAATTGGGTGAAGGCATACCCCAGGAGCGTGACATGATGAAGAGAAGGGCACTGTACATATCCCGGATTCACGGAATTCGGGTATTCCTCGGATTGGTTCTGATCGCTGGAATATGCTACGCAATATCAACTGCCACATTGCAACCTGGCAACTCCTGTCCTGATAATCTAAAAGAGGAGCAACATTCTGATGAACTCGAATACACCTCAATGGATGAAGTAAACGCGTCGTTCATGCTTGATGAGATGAACACCAAGTATTGTGAATGGGCTGCAGCGGGAGACTGTTTCAGATATGATCTGAATGAATGCAGCAGGTATGGTGTCTTTCTGCCGGGTGTTTTTCTCACATCCGATGCATCCTATATCCTGAAAGATGGGCAGCCGGGGATCAGTGTCCTCTTCGGAGCCTGGAAAAAAGCAGAGAATACAACTGAATCAGTCCCGAACACTGATATTACCCTCCGAATATACCAGAAGGATCCGTTTAATGTCCGGCTCCACAAGACTATCCAGACCGGGGATGATGGGACGGTACCATATGAATGGTTCTGGGGAAATGCCGGGAATAACAAGAATAAAGACTTGATCCTGGAGTACTCCCATGATGACATCATCGGAGAGATACCCTTCTACACTAAAACAACTGAAGGCGGGAATTTTACAGACGGTGCCGCAATTTTGGATACATCCCGAATGCCTCAATAGCCCGGTAATCGGTCTGGAAAAGATATCAATAGAAATAACAGAATCGAAAATTGGTAAGTATCTCACCGGGTAAACGCGCTCACCGTCTGCCGGTATTCACACTTTTTTCTCTTTTGTACTGCCTTTTGGTGCCAGCACCCGTATCGAAACTCCGTTGACCACCGGATCACCAGTTACGATATACCGGTGTATCACCTGTCCGAGCACCTCGACGAGATCGCCTGCCCTGACATCTTCACGGGGAGTTGTAAACATCTTCACGGTTGTGGTTCCAGTCCGATCGCTCACAACGAAGTGCGGTCTGTTCAGAGATCTGAAGCGTACTTCATCGACAACAGCCTGAAACCTTACCGGCTTGGAAGTCATCTTTTCACTGATCTCCCGTATCTTAACGGTCTTTGCCTCGGTCTCATACACCGGCACAAGCCCCTCATACTCCTTCTGGCTCATGTAATTGAGCAGCATCGGGATGATAAGCAGGAAGATAAGCGTTGGAACCGCCCAGATCAACGTTACGAACTCATGGGTAACAAGAATGTACCAGAGGAGAAAGATAGCGAAGAAGCCGAAGACACCAAGATGAAGCAGTGACGGTTTTACAGGAAATGAACGAATTTGCATTCTAAAAAAAAGGGGGGGTTACTCGAGTGCTTCGATCTCTTTCTTGAATGCGATCCAGTAGATCACACCAACAAAGAGAAGTCCACCAACGATGTTTCCGATTGTGACGATGATGACGTTGTTGGTCCACATAGTCACATAATTCAGCGTTGCCAGTTTTGCAGGGGTGATATTTGCTATCTGGTCTGCATTCAGGTAACCTGAAGTCATGATACCCGCAGGGATGAAGTACATGTTAGCAACACAGTGTTCAAACCCTGTTGAAACGAAGGCCATGATCGGGAACCAGATTCCAAAGAACTTGCCCACTGCATCATCTGCGCAGATACCGAGCAGAATAGCGAGGTTCACAAGCCAGTTGCAGCCCACTCCTTTCAGGAACGCAGACCACATGCCTGCTACACCAAAGTAACTCACCTTGGCTATACCTATACTCACTGCTTTCAATCCGAAGGCGTTAACCGTTGCAACTCCTGCTGCATTCCATGTGACAAACGGTCCGTTTGCCATGATATATGCATAGAAGAGCGAACCGATCAGGTTTCCGATATACACCCAGATCCAGAGGTTGATGACTGACATCCAGCTGATCTTGTGGATGAATGCTGCAAGAGGTGCAAGCATTGCATCACCGGTGAAGAGTTCTGCTCCGGTAAGGACGGTGATAATAAGTCCGACAGGGAACACTGCTCCCAGAATGAGCTGGCCGAAACCGGCACCGAGGTTGTCGGCAACGGCGGTTGAACAGACGGTCGCCAAGGCTCCTCCCATGGCGATGTATGCTCCGGACATGAATCCTCTGATGATCATGTTCCACCACTCTAGGCCAGCTTTGTACTTGCCTGCTCCTGCTCCTTTTGCAATTATTTGCACTGGTGGATGAAATACCATAGTTTAGTCACACCTTCACAGATAACCTAACCAATACCACACAATAATCTGGTTAGGCGTAATAGAAAAATCACCTGTGAAGGTATTAAATACTTTTTATTTGATATTTCAGTCTGAAATCCCGATTGTAATCGAATTTTTTGAGTAAACTCGATAAGACAAATCAATTACATGTACCTGTCAATCGTCATCCCCTGTTCTTTATAGAAATGTTTTCTGGAAGGTCTGACGAAGAGAAGATCGGCATTTGGCGTTGAATCTCCTGATATCGGGCGTTGTATGGTGGGGGATGATCGTATGATCACCCCTCCGGGTTTTCTCTTTTTCGGTGGTTCAGGTATGCGTGGGCAGGCGATATATCCATTTGAGAGCAACGTTCAGCCTGTTCATCTGATCCATAGATATTCCGGCAAGCACATCAGGGTTTACCACGAGTGCCCCTGTCTCATCCTCTCTGATAGATGCAGTAATAACACCTGCATATTCCAGTGAGAGATCTGCAAGATGGATATACTGTCTGTACATCAGGTATGCAGCCCCCCCATTCAGAAGCGCTATTCCGGATGATACTACTGCAAGGAGTTCTGCAATCAGATCTTCACCCCGTACTTCACCATATCCTGAACTGACATATTCCCTGATACAAACCCGGCTGCCCTGAGTGTTCGGTTTCCTTCTGCTCCTGATCCAAGTAGCAGGAGCCCGGTTCCGTTCACTGTAGTCATACCTGAAAGACCTGGGCCGATGGTCTGTGAAGAGGTGTATCCCCCGCCCTGGATGATTCCGGATGCATATGCCTCTGCACTCCCTTCTGGTTCATGCGGAGTGTCAAGGAGTGCACAGATGGTTTTGATCCCGCTCGTGCTGAGCAATGCATCAGCATATCCGCTGAAGAGGGTTGGTCCCGAACTCCTGACCGTGAGTTCCTCATCAAGGCCGCTCTCATCTCCTGCAGTCCTACTGACCACGCTCTCATCACGAGAGAGTACCCGCGATACAAACGAACCGTTTTCATCAGACCCGGAGGTCTTCAGCATCACTGATCCGTCGGTGCTGATCGATGTTGCAACCAGGTCAGCACAAAGAGGTCCGGCTAACAGTAGGCACAGGAAAACAGCAAGTAATCCCCTTTCTCTCCCTTCAAAAAGGAGATGATCATGCCAGAATGGCAACCGTATCAGCCCATGCCTCAAGACCGGTTCTGATAGCGTCGGCCTCATAACTGGATACTGTCACACTGTCACGTTTGAAGGACACCGTATAGAGTTCTCCATTACTTGCATGACACTTCACCGTGCAACTGAACGAGTCTTCAGACGAGTCGCGTGAGGCGGTCACACCGGTGCCCATTCCGGTAGTGATCGCTGCAGTACCGGTGATCTGGGTGACTGCCGTGTTGACTGCTGCCATCGTCGGCCCCCGGACCGGAATACTCCCGACAGTCTTCGCCTCAGCATTCTCGTAGGTGATGGTGGCTGCATACGCCTCCCTGCTCTTCTCCACTGCGGGCTTTGCGACCCCGGCTGACTCGTATGCAGTACATCCCCAGGGATTGTTGTCAAGAACATCCTGGACTAATGCGCTGAATGCAGTATAGTCAGCAATTGGTGATGCAAGTTTTCGAACCGCAGACTTTACAACACTCTTTTGTGTGAAATCTCCCATTTTTCCCCCTGTCGCCTGACAAGCGACACTATGAGGTAGGTCGTATATATATGAATTTTTTCAGGGATGGTCTGAATAACGCGGTTATCTGGGTCATTTTTACATTTCGAGCAGATAGAGGATCATAACTCGTGCAATGATGCTAAACAGAAATGGTTTTGTAAACTTTTTACCTTGCGCTTTTAGGTAATACTTCTTGGTAAACCGTACCGCCCTTATCGATATGTGGTAATATAACTTTTTGAACAGTTCTTGGAAAAAACGGTGATAACACCAAAACATTTAGAAAGGTGCCCGTATTACAGTTTTTTACTGCCCGATTTTAAGATTCATTCTCTGAAACGGGTAGGCAGGTGTTCGAATGAATGAGGTGAAGAAGTATGAAACGACATGAATCCCCAGCAGTTATTGTTGCTTGCAGGCTCATTAACGCGGGGATTACTCATATTGGTACCGCCAGTTGTTTAATAATATCCATGGTGGCAGTTGTTTGGTATTGGTATCCTGAGAAAAATTTTCATGATTCCAATGTCATCTGCGCCCGCGGAGGATCGTATGTCTCCGTCTCATGAGCACCAGACCCGTAGGACTGTCGAGTATGAAGCCAGAACCCTGCTTCAGGATCTGGGCTATGAAGTAGCCCGGGTTGGAGGACGCGATGGTGCAGTTCCGGGTCTGTTCCATCTCATTGCATGGGAACGGATGAGAGGGACTCTGTTCATCAGAGTAGGCTCTCCACGGATGAGTAAACCAGTGATCAGGAGTGAAATACTCCTGCTCTCAACAAACCTTCAGACCGTATGGTATCCGGGAGAGGTTCAGTTCTGGGTTGGTGAAGGATACTGCTGGAAACGGTACCAGATCCTCCCGGGAGGAGCCATTCCACTCCCTGAGGTGAGGGCATGAACAGCGTGGATGTCACAGAACGACGCTATCCGTCCCCGAATATGAGCAGATGGCTGCGGAGAAGAAGTGATGATCGAGCGTGATCGTGCCGGTGAGGTACTCAACACCCTTGAGTACCTCTTTGATCCTGGTCAGATTATTGAGATCAGGGCTCTCTCAAGTGGTGGCATATCATCAGGGTACTTCAGTGATTATCAGAAGGCAGTGGCAGAGATACTCATCAGAGAGGCTGACACGCTTATTTCGGGCTTCTATGTCACCCTCAACGAAGTAAATCCTGCACTGCTTGCCAGACGGGCGAACCGGATACAATCCCGGATGGGAAAGGCGGATGTATCTACAGCAGACTCTGATATCATCAGGCGACGCTGGCTGCCGATAGACATCGACCCGGTACGGCCATCTGGTGTATCCTCTTCGGAGGATGAGCATGCTACAGCCCTGTCATGTGCTGAAACAATCAGGGGATTTCTTGCCACATCCGGGTGGCCTGATCCCCTTCTGGCTGACTCCGGGAATGGTGCCCATCTGCTCTATCCGATCGATCTTCAAAACAACGAGGAGTCAAAAGGGCTCGTCAGACAGGTACTCGAGATACTTGATCTCCGGTTCTCCACCGCAGGGTGCAAGGTTGACACAGCCAACTTCAATGCTGCACGGATATGGAAGGTGTATGGCACGATCTCACGCAAAGGAGATAATCTTCCTGACCGTCCCCATCGGAGATCAAAAGTCCTCTCAATGCCTCCCAGAGAGAGGGTTCTCTCCGCAGATGGGATGAAGCAGTTCATCACAGAATATCATACCAGTGCTCCCGATACCGGAGCAAAACAGGGAGAGAGAAACCGGACCGAAGCCATGGCTGCAACAGGAGATAGTGTGCTTGACCTCGCAAAATGGCTGGACAGGAATGATCTGACCTATCTTTCCAAACCGTACCAGGGTGGCACCCTGTTTGTGCTTGATTCATGCCCGTTCTCAGACGATCACAAAGACGGTGCGTTTGCTATCCAGTTTGCAAACGGTGCAATTTTCGCTGGTTGTCATCATGACTCATGTGGCGGAGGCCGTCAGCGATGGCCTGAACTCCGTGCACGCTTTGAACCTTCCAAGCCTGACATCGAGATACGCCTTGCACGAATGCGTTCGGAGAGGATTCGGGCGAAGTATGCGGCAGAACATGATGATGACGATGACTATGAGGAACTCTCTCATAAGGCTGCTTTGTATCAGTGTTCACAATCCCATTCAGCAGAGGCAGAATCTCCGATTTCCTCGCATTCCTGCCCAGATGACAAGCATGAGGCCGGTCATGATGCTTTGAGTGCTGGTGAGAGTGAAGGCGAGGATGAAGGTGGATCTGATGATGAATGTGGTGATCGGTGTGAATGTCACAGACCATCATCTGATGGCTCTATCCAGCATCGTTCCAGGGAGATTCTTGAACATGGAAGTCCGCTGAATATGATGCTTCAGACGTTTTCACGGTATCATGAAGGCGATCAGACGGTTGCCGAATGTCTTGTTCACTCGCTTGCATCCCGCTCGGTTATCAACAGCAGGGGTCTGCATGTCTCTATTACCGGTGAATCAGGAAAAGGAAAGTCCCATGCGATTGAGACGATGAAGTCACTCATTCCACCTGAATATCGCCTTGATGGAAGAATGAGCGACAAGGCACTCTTTTACATGGATGATCTCGTTCCCGGGACCGTGATCACGCTTGATGATGTCAGTCTTTCAGACCAGATGCAGGAGATCCTCAAGGGTGTCACGACCTCGTTCCAGAAGCCGTTTCCGTACCGGACGGTGAACACCGAGAGGAAACCGCAGATATGTACAATTCCTGAACGGTGTATCTGGTGGATTGCAAAGGTTGAGGGGTCAGGTGATGACCAGGTCTTTAACCGGATGCTGACCTGCTGGATCGATGATTCAGAGGAGCAGGATCAGAAGGTGCTTGACCGGACCCTTGCCGGTGCAGAAGAGATGCCAGAAGCAGCGGTCAGGACCGACGAGGATCTCAGGGTCTGCAGGCAGATCTGGGACGATCTCTCCCAGGTCTTTGTGGTGATTCCGTATGCACGGCGGATACGGTTCCAGTCTGCAGAGAATCGTCGCAATCCAGATATGCTGCTTGATCTTATCCGTACAAATGCAGCACTCTGCCAGCAGCAGCGTGAGAAAACTGTATCAAGGGGAACTGCCTGTGTCATCGCGACCGTTGATGATTTCAATGAGGCATCACGGCTCTTCGTCATACTCAACGGTGAGACCGGTGGTCAGGCAACCAAACTCACACGGCGTGAGTCTGCCCTTATTGAGACGATTGCAACCGCTGATGTTCCTGAACTTACGATTCGGGATCTCCAGCAAGCAACGGGCTGGACAAACAGTTCGATCACAAAACTGCTGCACGGGTACCGGTCACATGGAAAGACATACTCAGGGATTCTAGAAAAATGCCCGGCAGTGTCATATCTTGATAGGACGGTCTCGGTTGGAGACGAGGGGTATACGACTCAGCGACGAAACCGGGTGTATCTCTGGGATGCTGCTCTCTACCATGACTGGATGAAAGGGGGTTCTGTCTGGATTACAGGGGGAGATCGTGATGATACCAGTGAGGACCCGGGTGATGATCAAGGCCCGTCAGTTCTGCCTGGTGCCGGTGATGAAGCACCGTCTCTCATTCAATCAGATGGTGTGCAGTCAGATACACCTGAAGAGAGTGATCAAAGTCAGAATCAGGAGCATTCCGGCGTGTCCCTCTCCAGTATCAATCCGCATGATTTTGTCAGGATGATAGAAGGCCCTGACCGGCGGAGATGTTCGGTCTGTGGGAAGAAGAGAACCCGGTACCAGCAGCGGATTAAACGTGATGGATTTTCTGACACCGGGAAGAATCCAGTTGTGCTCTGCGAATCCTGCTATGCAAAAGCGGTCTCAAAGGAGGTGTCATCCCGGGTTCTTCTGCCCGGCATTCTTGATACGGCTACGATGGTGAAGCGGTCTGTGCCATCAGGAAGATGCCAGCTCTGCAATCTTCATCCGGCAGTCTGGTCTGATACTGAGTCTAGAATTGATCTGTGTGACTCCTGTTATCACAGGTGCAGAACAGCTGAAAACCCTGGTCACCCGGAGAAGGGATATTCTCCCTGATCTCTGTTGAGGGAGGAGGACGGGTGAAATGGACGGGTTGCTGTGCTGGTGTCTGATGGAAAGGCTGAAAGGCCAGAGGAATGGGGGATGTTATGACGGCGTTTGTTGAGACAGTAAAGCCACGTGCAGGGTTTGAACTCTGCGGAAGGATGATCAGGGATGGTGATTCCCTGGTTGTGCAGATTGATGATATCGGGAGGTTCTCAATTCCCGGAGGTGTGCTGAAAGCAGTGCTCCTCGGGCTCGGGAACGGAAGTGTTTCAGGCCCTGCCCCGGGAGTAGCCAGACTCTCTGAAAGTGGGAAGGGGTTGTACCTAAATATCGTAAGGATATCGTATGCAACCCCGGTAGCGAGGGTCAGGGCTGTTATGGCAGGAGATCAGAGGAAAGGGCGCCGGTGAGCAGAGTGGTGTAGTTGTTCAGGGAGACCTACGGGAGATACAATCTCCATATCTTTTTTGATCTCTGTGATTTTTGTTAATGTGTATGGGTTACAATAATTCATCTTTTTATCTCTGCATTCTGATGGAGTGGAAGATCAGATCATGAGTCGGCATGGGGGGATGACGCGGATATCAGGCGGAGGTCTCCCTCATGAGATATACTCTCCGATTGGTGATCCTGATGGTATGTGTGTGTGATTTGGTGTCCGGGCGGCAGATCGAAAAACACAGGAGCACGGAAGAGAAGATCGGATGATGGGAGAGGTTACTGTGCATCCGGGTTTTGCCGCCCTGAGTTAGTACAGAGAATAGAATAATACTATATTTTATATTTATGAGAGATACGGGGCTTTAATGTGGGTGGGAGGTTTGTGTTCGGAGGAAGAAACTTGGAGATCTCTCCCACCCTCCCGACCGGGTGAAGAGGGGGTATCTGGTGATAATCTCTTTTCTCCGGTAGGGCCCTATGGTCTTATGCCATCTCTAATATGCGAATTTCTTCCCCGTTTTCGTCGTTTCTGTCTTCTGAGATACAGTACCTATCTCGTTTGATTTCTGTTCCTGCTGGGGTGTTTCATCTTGTACTGAATAGATCCCCGATTTTCCAAACCAGGCCTCATTCATCTTCTGTTCAGCCTTCACTGCCTCGTTGTATACAGCAATGGCTCCCTTATAATCATGTATCGCAATTTTTGCATCAATACTCTCCTTTGTTCTTCTCCAGAGTTCTGCCTCATACCCGGTATATTGGGGTGTGTTTGTTATCAGTGATGCAGCATCCTCAAACAGTCCGGTACCCTGGTTCTGTCTGAATAATTCCCTTGTACTCTCATCAAATTGACGTGCCTGTTCCTGTAACTTGGCATGGGTATCTTTAGGATCTTTTATAGTCGCTTCTGATCCGGCAAAGCGTTCTGCATTTCCCGTAACATAATCAAAAAATGCTCCACTCCACTTGTTGTACAACTCGTCTGCCTGGTTCTGAAAATTTGTTGCAAGATCCTTGTCAGAGGCAGGCTCACCGGACTGTTTCCCGGAAAGCCTTGAATATACAAGTGATGCAAGCCTCTCAACCTCTGATCTGGCAAGACTTTGCATCTTTCCTTTCCTTTCCTGTACTGAAGGCAGGCATCCATTTGTATCATAGAGTGGGTTCGTATGAATCGATGCTGATACTCTGATCTCACAGTAGGTATGCGGGTCATACCAGAAGGCTATCCAGTCATCACTATCATGATAAAATTCTGTATCCCGCTCCTTTTCATGGATTACGCCGCCAGGAAGGCCCTGATAGTCGGTATAGGGTTCAACCCTTCCTTTAATCCAGTCTCGAAAAACTTCTGCTGATGTGAGGGTAAGTGCTGATGCCGCATTATCAATATAAAAGAGAGAGATATCTGCAGAAAAAAAGTCTTTTGGATTTTTATCTATTCGCCCGTCTTTCATATTTGCCGGACAGGTAAATTTACTGTATCCTTTCCAGGAATACGTGACATAATAGTAGTTGTCCTGGGAATCTTCGTGAGAAATCTTTGGATCCTGTGAAAAATCCAATCCTGACGTAGCCTCTGCTGCAGTAGGAAATGCAGTTTTTAATCTGCTCTGGATATCATCCGGAATGATGTATCCCGAAACCGGGAGACAGGTTATCAGTATTATCAGGATAATAACCCCTAATGTTCGGCAGATATCACAAGAACAGAGGTTCTTGCAGAATTGGGAGTATGGGTGCACCGTCATGATTTCCCTCCAGGCTGTCCAACCAACGATGAGTTTCTATACACTCATACAGAATGATAAACATTTGGGGGTCACATCCAAAGCAAAGTAATTATGTGTTCCCGGCAGGGCTATTTCGTCGTTATGAGTTGATTTGAAGAGAATAAAATGTGATAGGAAAGAATTAATGGGAGTAATTACCTCATCAATACAGAGTTGTAATGTAATATGGTTCATGCCATTAGAAAACTTGTAACAGTTCAGGATGATGGTTCAATCACCGTATCTGTCCCTGAGTTCAAAAAAGGAACTGTTGCGGAAGTTATCATACTTGAGTCATCAGAACCGGTGAAAAGGGGTTCATTATCCTCCATTATTGGCACTGGGAAAGGGAGTTTTTCAAGTCCTGATGAAGCTGACACATTCATCACAAATGAGCGGAGTTCATGGGAATAACTGATTCGATTCTCGGAGATCGGATTTATCTCGATACCAATATTTTTATTTATGCTCTTGAAGCATTTCCAGAATACCTAGAACTCATTCAATCCTTATTTTCTTCAATAGATTCCGGGAAATACAAGGCAGTGACAAGTGAATTGACCTTGGCAGAGGTCCTAGTCAAACCTCTCATAGATCATAATGCTGAACTGGAATATGTCTACCAATCGACAATTCAATCATCCGATTCTATCGATGTAATTCCAATATCCCGTGATATTCTTATTGAAGCGGCAAAAAATCGTGCTGGATCACCATCAATCCACCTTCCTGATGCTATCCATGCGGCAACAGCCAGATTGCATCAATGTTCGTCATTTATTACAAATGATAAGCGATTAGCCTCGCTATCCGGAATTCAAGTGATTATCCTTTCAAATTATACTAGATAATTCTCTGACTTCTTGGAGATCGCGATATTTGATAAGAGTTGCTTATAGCAACACTCCTTGAAGCCTCTGTTATCCTGTACTTTGAACGATTCGGAATTTCCAAATAGTTGCCTTCCGGATCTCCCCCCAATCAGAGATGCTGGTTATTAGCCCTTCTCTCTATCTTACAAGGCAGGTTAACAAAAAAGAGGGTAATATTTCTCATTATACCATTCGAATGAAAATGCTCTTCACTTTCATTCTTTATTATACCGTGCCGGGTGCCTGATACTTCTTTGCAAATATCCTGCCATCAGTAACGGTGATTGAATCCGGAAGGACTCCGATTGCTCCGGATGTTTCATTCATGATCTTGAGTGTAACCGAGTATGTCTCCGGAACGGTATAGGTATGGACCGGGTCTTTCTCCCCGGATGTTGTCCCATCTCCAAAATTCCAGTAATACGATGTCGGATCTCCCTGACATGCACTGGTGAATGCGACAGTCAGGGGAGCTGAGCCCTTCGTCTCATCGGGAGTAAACGAGACCTTCAATGCATCTGAAGAGCCTTCATTTTCTGTTGGGCCGTTTTCTGTTGTTACGGCGTTCAGTGACCAGTTGTCAACAGAACCTAGCATGCTGGTTCCTCCGTTGGGTCCCGGCTGTGAGAGGAGGGTTTCCATGTCAACCGTCGGTGTCGGCTTTTCAGAGTCAGGTCGGGTGATATCTACAACCCAGACATCATAATTACCTTGGTTCCCTGAAACATCACCATCATTGGAAGCTGCGTATCCGGCAACCATGTACCTCTCACTGGCGACCTGTACAAGTGACCATGCATTGTCATCCCCGGTACCACCGAGGCACTTCTGCCATTTCAGATTGCCTTCTGCATCCAGTTTGAGGGTCCAGGCATCATAATCTCCATGATTCCCTGAAACATCGCCTTCATCAGAGTTGGTATACCCTGCAATAAGGTACCCGCCGTCAGAATCCTGGGTTACTGATTCTGCTCCGTCATCCCCGGTACCACCGAGGCACTTCTGCCATGTTAGATTGCCTTGTGCATCCAGTTTAACGATCCAGGCATCGTAGTACCCATGGTTTCCAGAAACGTTCCCGTCTGTGGAGTTTGTGTATCCTCCAATCAGGTACCCGCCATCTTTAGTGCTGATGATGGAGGTTGCGCCATCATCCCCGCTACCACCCAGACACGTCTGCCACTCTAGCCCGCCGGTTGTGTTCAGACCTACTATCCAGGCATCATAGTCTCCATGGTTTCCGGTTACGTCCCCATCAGTGGATTCGGACACCCCTGCAGCCAGATATCCCCCTTCCGGAGCTGCCACGACAGAAGTTGCCCGGTCCTCAGAACTGCCTCCCAGACACTTCTGCCACTCAAGTGTTCCGTTACCGGTTAGCTTCTCAACCCAGACATCATAGTCCCCGTGGTTCCCTGAAACGTTCCCGTCATTGGATCCGGCTCCTCCCCCGATAAAAAATCCGCCATCTGCAGTCTGGATTCCTGAATAGGCCCAGTCGTGTTTGCTTCCTCCAAGACTGGTGGACCATTCTGATGTGCCATTGGATGAGAGTTTCAAAGCCCATACGTCATCAGCACCATGGTTTCCGGTCACATTTCCATCGGTGGAGTACGAATACCCGGTGATAAGATATCCGTTATCTGCGGTCTGGTTCACCGTCATACCGATATCGATATCTGATCCACCAAGACTCCTCTGCCATTCAATGGCTCCTTTTGCATCGAACTTAACGACCCAGTAGTCGTAATTTCCATGATTTCCGGTAACATTCCCGTCTGTGGAGTTTGTATATCCGCAAAAGATATATCCCCCATCTGTAGTCCTGGCAAGTGAGATTGCAGCCTCCCCACCACTCCCTCCAAAACATTTCTGCCAGGTTATGTTGGTTTCCGGAGTATCCTGAACTGCCAGTACGGCAGCGGTTCCTGACGTGCCTTTCGTTGTGACATCCTGTGCAGAAACTGCAGGACTCTGGGATTTCACCGGTAGCTGAAGCATCGTGGTTGTATTATTTCCTGATTGGGTGTCAGATGATGCATGAAATATCCCAGCCGGTACATCTGGTGCCGGCCCTGGTATCGCTGATACATTCACAATCAGAAGACCGATGCAGACCAGCCCGATGAGAAGCATACACAAGCGTCGTGTCGAATATTCAAAATAAGAATTAACCGTCATATTTCCCCATTTATCTCCCTAACGCGGCAGAACGATCCACCATACCGTAGTTCTTCGTACTATTTGAAGAGTAATATAATTATCGATATATGTGAGTCAGTGATTTTCAAAATCTGAACCGTATGGGACGAATACCTACAAATCCCTGCTTGAATTCAGATAATGTCTTGCATATCCCCTGTGTTCGGCGAGTCAAAAACTATCATGAAAGATGGTGATTGATTTGAACAGAGGGAAACGTGGGTCTTCAAGCGTCATCGCACGATGCGATCTCCGTGACGAGATCTCCGTTTCGGAAAGTAGACAGTTTTGCTACCCACGGTACTAGATCAACCGATTATATTTTCATGGTTTCGGGTGTGAACAGCGAAGCGGTTCATGTAGGCTTCAGGAATCAGGATCTGTATCTCTGGTACATATGAGGTTATAATTTCTCTACGCGAATAGATCAGGTATGGATATCGATCTTGAGGTCCTGAAATCTCTCTCATTAAAAGAGAAGATCCTCTCGGCACTTGTCCTTGCCCTGGTATGGGGAGGAATTGTTGTAGCAGCTCTTCTTTCCTGGCTCAGGATCATCGAAGATCCCGGAACTTTCTTCTGGGGCTGTATTGCGGGTTCTATCGTACTTGCCTACCTCGCGATCAAGAAGAAGAAACTCGATATCGTCTCCCTGCTCACCCCGGTGTACGCAATTATCATCTTCACCTGTCTTGATATATCGCCAAACCTTCTGCTCCAGGGTCTGTATGCTGCCTCAATCACGGTTCTGCTTCTAAGGATGCACCAGCGTTTTTCCTGATGCTCCGGACCAACTGTTCAATACTTTTTTCTGATCTACCACCGGTATGTGCGAAATTCAGTCTTTCTTCATCACGGAGATGGGTGATATGGCTGAATACCTGAATACCTGATACTATCCATCACAATATCCCATCACAACTGCAGGATTCATAAAAATCAGTTCCACACAACGAACCGGTTGTCTGGGCGTATGCTTGGTTCATTACAACACCCGGTTCCAGAATCCGGTTGAATCAGGAATAATATGTTTCTGTGATATTTGTTCCCCTGATTTGCTGATTGCTGATGGGGAATCGGCAGATTCAGGAAATTTCAAAGAAGAGCGGGTTTTATTCGGAGTTGAAGATCACTATTCCCCGGGCTTCTATATTTGCCATAATGACCTATGTAATGTGCATGATTTATGAACAAAGATCTACTCATCTCTCCGATAATTGCTGATTGCATCTATTATGCTGTTTCAGGGGTGTCTGATGTCCAGTTTGTCCAGACTACCGGATGTCCCACATGCAGTGGTCCCCTTATATCTCACGATCTCAAAAAACGGCGGTTCTCTACAATAAAAACAGACACTGGAGTAACCCATGTGTATGTATACATAAAGAGGTTCCACTGCAGGGATTGTGGACAACTCTGTTATGCTGATGCTCCGTTTTATGAGAACAGCAGGTTCGGCTCTCCTATCATAGACTTGTGCCTGGTGCTGTCGCGTTCCTACTCGTACTCATATACCTCACATATCCTGGATCAGCTTGGCATCGTTATCGACAGGGGCACTGTCAGGAAGATAGCACAGAGGTATGATCACCCGGTCAAAGTTGTCGACCTGTACGGGATTCAGCTCCCGAGTTCTATTCTGGCATTATCTACTCTTGGTATGAAATCAGCTCAGTCAGGGCCGTTATCAGGCTCTGATGTCCTACTGGCATGTGGCTTTCCAGAACCTATATAATAGTTCGTCTCACATGACCGGGATCCAATAAGAAACCATTATTGGGATACCCGGTGACCTCAGATGAGAGGATCCGTAATGGAACTGAACGGTGTAACGATAGACAACACATTTGCAGAAGGATTTCCCATCTGGATCTCCCGCGTGATGATCACTGCTGTGACCCGCGAATACGCCATGAAGGCTGCTGTTGAGGCAACCGGCTTTGCAACCTCAGCCATCGGCTGTCCATGTGAGGCAGGCATTGAGAGGTACCTCTCCGGTGATGAGACTCCTGACGGACGCCCGGGCGTCTCGATCCTGATCTGTGCATCAAAGAAGAAACTCCCTGAACAGGTCATGGAGCGTATCGCAGAGTGCGTTCTTACTGCAGCAACCACCTCGGTCTTCAACGGACTTCCAGATGCAGAAGAGAAGTTTGACATCAAGATTCACTTCTTTGGTGACAAGTTCGAGTCCAAGGTTGAGATCGGCGGGCGTGCCTGCTGGAAGATCCCGATCATGGAGGGAGACTATGTTGGTGAAGAGGTCTTCGGCATGGTCAAGGGTGTCGCAGGCGGTAACTTCTTCGTGATGGCAGAGAGCCAGATGGCTGCTCTTCTCGGTGCACAGGCTGCATCAGACGCAATCCTCGAGGTCGAGGGTACCATCACCAGCTTCCCAGGCGGTATCGTTGCATCAGGTTCCAAGGTCGGGTCCAAGAACTACAAGTTCCCAATTCCGGCAACCACCAACGAGCAGTACTGCCCAAGCATCAGGGAGAAGGTTCCGGACACCAAGGTTCCTGAAGGCGTCAAGTCTATCTACGAGCTCGTTATCAACGGTGTTGACGAGGCTGCAGTCAAGAAGGCAATGGCAGCCGGTATCAAGGCAGCAGTCAAGGTTCCGGGTGTGACCTTCATCAGCGCAGGCAACTACGAAGGAAAACTCGGACCCTTCCAGCTCAAGCTCCACGAGATTCTTGCATAAGCCAGAATCTCCTGGAAAAATACGTCCGGCATGACTGAGGAGATCCCGGTCATGTGGCTCATTCCCGGTAAAATCGGGATATCTCTTTTTTTAAGCGCTTTAACTTCAGTAGATCCATCCCAAACGCTTAAGAGATACTTCAACTAAAGACTCTGTGTTACGTTCCTGGGTGATCTGTGTGGTTGATCAATCCCGGGCTGTCTGATACGGTATCTCGAGGATGATAACTCATGAAGCAAGACGAATTCAAGAAGATTCTGCTGGATGCAATCGACAAGGAAGTTGAGTCATACACTTTTTACAAGACCATTTCTGAGCGTGTAAAGGATGCAGCCCTCAAGAGCACGTTCCTTGAACTTGCAGAACAGGAGACCTACCACCGTAAGACCCTTCAGGAGTACCTTAGCGGAAGCAAGAAGGAGCTCAAGTTTGATGAGGTCAAGGACTATCACCTGTCAGACATCATTGAGGCACCTGCCCTGACAACCGAGTTAAAGCCCCTGGACGGCCTCAAGATCGCCATCAAGAAGGAAGAGGATGCAATGACCATGTATCAGAAACTCTCTGATGCAAGCACTGATGCTGAACAGAAGAAGCTCTTTGCAGAACTCTCAAAGATGGAACTCGGACACAAGGCACGCCTTGAAGATATCTATACCAATGCGGCCTTTGCCGAGGCCTGGTAATTCTTTTTTCAAAAAACTACTGCAGTCCTGTCCTACCTTGCCTGATGATGCCAGTGAGTCCTGCCATCGCAAATGGATCAGATCTGTTCCGGTGAGACTATGCGATCAGAGTACGATATCATCTTGGGGGATGTGTACGATGAAGGCGGCAAAGTCTTCTGTCTGGGATCTATATAACGGTGCGAAACAGTACGTGGTGCCGCTCTTTCAGCGGCCGTATGTATGGTCACGGCCTCAATGGGAGCAGCTCTGGTCAGACATCACCGAACAATACTCGCTCAAATCAGGCGACCCGCGTGAAAAGATACCTGACCGGTTTCTTGGTTCTATTGTTGTAGTCAGGGAATACGAGAAGAACCTTGACAAATATACCATCATCGACGGTCAGCAGCGGATAACGACCATCAGTATCATCCTCGCGGTGATTCGTGCGTTTGCAAAAGAGCGTGGTGTCACCGAGTTGTATGAACAGATCTCTGATTTCCTCAGGAACAGCCCGCGGAGCGGGGAGGGGCAGTATGTCGTCATTCCTACCCGGGTTGACAAGGCGTCCTTGTATCACATCTTTGATGAGGATTATAATTTCGAGCACGACTCGCGGATCGTCGAGTGTTTTGACTTCTTCTGGCGCAAGATCGACGAGTCCCGTGATCTTGATCTCATGTCCCTGCAACAGGTGATCACCGAGGATCTCTGTGTTGTGTACATCGAACTTGACCAGGGTGAGAACCCGAACCAGGTGTTTGAGGCACTTAACTACCGTGGTGTCCCGCTCGAAGAGTCAGATCTCATCAGAAACTTCTTCTTCGCAAGTCTTGAGTCTCCCGAGGTAGCGGAGAACCAGTATGATCAGTTCTGGAAACCGATGGAGGAGCGGTTTGGAAATCACCAGGACCTGATCTCGCGGTTTCTCCGGTACTTCTGCATGAGAACCGGAGGTGCCATCCGCGCCGGAGAGATCTTTGAGTCTATCAGGCGTACGTTCCTTGGCGCTCCTCCTGATGAGATCAAGGGCCTTCTGCAGGATATCAACCGGTTCTCGGACTATTATCTCCGGCTTCTACAGCCTGAACTCCTTCCGGTAGAGAAGATGATCTCTGAAGAGATCAGGCGGCACCTTGGCAGGATCAAACTACTTGGTTCTGATGTAACCGCTCCATTCCTGATGAACTGTTTTGGGTGGAATGATCCGGGTTATCAGAATGGAATAGAACTCACCGACGAACAGTTCTGTGCAGTTCTGAAGCAGGTTGAGACCTATCTTATGAGGCGCGCAGTCTGCGGAAGATCGGAAGCAGGGTATGAAGAGGTCTTCTCACTTCTGTGTAGCACTATCGACAAGGACGCCGGTCCTGTCGCAGATCAGGTATCCTCGTTCTTCACCAGGCTTGAAGAACCGTACCGGATGCCTGACGATGATGAGTTTGACGATCACCTCAGGTACAGCGATCTCTACCATGCTGAAGGTGGGAACACGGTTGCCTGGGTGGTGATGACGGCCCTTGAAACCTACTTCTCTGCCCAGACACCGGCAGCAGATCTGTTTTCAGGCCTTGATCTCTTTGATGATACGCCATCTGAACAGATGATCGATCACATCATGCCGGTGACTCTGACTCCCTGGTGGCAGGATCACCTGGGAACAGAATGGCAGACTGTTCACCAGGACTACCTGCACCGGCTCGGCAATCTCACCCTCACGATGGAGAACCCCTCCATCCTGAACGCTGATTTTGATACAAAGAAGGCATGGTATGCCCTTGATACACACCTGCTCAACACATCGATGAAAGGGATCAAACTCTGGCGTAAGTTCCAGATCGATCAGCGTTCCGGTGTTCTTGCTGCATTCTGCAAAAAGATATGGCCCTATCAGGTTGAGATCACGCATGCTGTAGTGGCGTCAGAAGAGCCGGCTCCCGGGCTTCGCTTTGGAGATATCTCCAAGTCAGCAAAGCCGGTGAAGGTGACCGTCCAGGGAACCGGTCATGATGTGAAGTACTGGTACCAGGTTCTTGAGGTGACCGTCAGGGCGATATACGAGGCAGAGCCTCAGAAGTTTGAACGTATTGTTCGTGAATGGCCGGGATATTTCTCTGATGACCCTGCCCGCTATAAGTCGTCGGTAGGGCCGTATACCTTCAAGTCACGGTTCGGAAGATACCAGATCCGTGATATGTGCATGGGAATGATCCGGCTGATCGGATGGAGCGATGACTCCTGGGCGCTCGAAATAGCAGATCACTGATTCTTTTTTCGTGTTTATTTTCAAGCAGATAGTTTATCTACTTTGATGCCGAAAATCCTGGTAACGAAATTCCCGGCGACAAATATGAACCCTTCCATTCCGGCAACGAACAAAGACCTTTCACCTGATGCATGGGCTGCTGAAGTGAATCTGGCTGATCCATACGTCATTCATTATCCCTGGATTGCTGCTCTCGCGTCCGATGATGGCAGCCAGGTGGAACTCATTGAGTGTTTTGACTGCATCGGGGGTGCAATGTGGGTAAAGAAGCATTACGCCAAGAGCCCGCTGGTTTCATCTGTCAGGACTGTCGGCTCGATGAACCGGTACATCCTGAAGACCGGGTCAGTGGACCTGAACCTTGAAGGCTCCCGGTTTCCGGCAGGCATCTCTTCTGTCAGTCTCTCTGACACAGAGATACAGATCTCGTACCGCGGTATGGGTGGTGGCGGGGTTGGTGCAACCATCTGCCGTGCCACGGCATCCGGCGTCATCTCGTCAGAGTACGATGATTCAGGAGGCGGAAAGGTCGCCGGGTCAACACTGACATTTCCCAGGAACAGGCGCATACTCATTGGGGTTGACGACACCGACACCCCTGAGCAGGGAGCCACATGGACCCTGGTTCACAACATCGCCAGGGCAGTCTCCGGAGATCCAAAGGGTTCAGGTCTGCACCGGTATCTCTCGCATACGATAGTGCAGCTCTTCCCGGTGCCGTTCAGAACCAAGAACTGTGTCGGTGTGGTTGCCGAGTTTGCGACCACAGACCCGCAGGATCTCATTGACCGGTTCGCAGGGCTGCTCCGGAAGTATACCCTCTCTGAGAAGACGGGCATGGCGGTGTACTCCGGGTTCTCTCCTGATGAACTCCTTCCATTTGCCGAGAAGGTGAAACGCGGCCAGGTGGATCCGGACGAGGCTGGAAGGCTGGAGGGTGGAAACCTCAAGATCATCATGAATGGCCGTGGTATCACCGGGGCGATTGCAGCCATCCCCTTCTATACCAGGTATGACGAGGCACTCGAACTCTATGGACCGTAACAACTGGGAAGATCTGAAAGCGCGATTGCTCGCAATTGGAACTGCACAGGTCACCGGTGAACCGGTGGATGAGTATCTCACCCGTTCGACCGCAGGCCCTGGAGCAGGCGGTCGTGGTTCGCTCTTCTTCTCGGTTGGCACCTATCGGGTCAGACTCTCACTGACTGATGCTTCCCCTGTAGTTGTCCATCACCTCGGGGAAGGAAGGACTGAACTTACGGTTGACGGAGAGAGGTTTATCGGAACTCTTGAACGACCTGCACTTCACTGCCCAAGACAGGCGTACATCACGATCACTCCGAGCTGTATCTTCTCATGCCGGTACTGCAACGTCCCGGTGCTGAAAGGAAGCCGAAAGACCATAGAGGAGATCGAGAACCTCGTCGAATCGGTGAAGGGAACAATCGATGCGATCTCCCTGACTTCGGGCGTGCTTGAGAGCATTGAGGAGGAGGAGGCATATGCAATTGAGGTTGTCTCCCACCTCACACGGTTCAACATCCCTATCGGCGTCTCGATCTATCCCACCCTGCAGACTCCTGCACGGCTCAAAGAAGCAGGAGCAGTTGAGGTGAAGTTCAACCTTGAGGCTGCAACGCCTGAACTCTTTGCCGCGATGTGCCCCGGTCTTTCATTCGGGTCCATCAGGGAGATCCTTCGTGACTCGGTCAGACTGTTCGGGAGAGGGCATGTCTTCTCGAACATCATCCTCGGGCTTGGGGAGAGCGATGCCGATATGGAGGCCTGTATCGCCTCGCTCTGCCAGGATGGCGTGATTCCGGTTATCAGGCCGCTCAACCCGACTGCAGAACTGAACGAGTTTTCACGGCCTGATGCAGCACGAATCAAACGAATATTCAGGTACCTGGACGCTGCACTCAGGACATCAGGACTTGATCCAACCATGGCCCTGACGATGTGCCCGGCCTGCATGGGCTGTGATATGATCCCAGGGAGGGAGTGATGGCAGTCAATGAGAACGGGGAAGACCTGCTTGTCCGGACCATCAGATCCTGTGCAGACCGGATCTATGCTGTTCCCGGATATCCCGTCTCTTCTCTTGCAGAGCGGTCCGGAGCGAGGCTTGTCATCAATGAGAAAGTAGCACTTGAACGTGCCATCGGTGACTCACTTGCCGGCCGGAGGGCCTGTGTTATAGTAAAACATGTGGGCATGAATGCACTCGTGGATCCCCTGGTTCATGCAACCTTCCAGGGTCTTAATGCCGGTGTTGTCATCGTCTGTGGTGACGATCCAACCGCAAAGAACACCATGACCGTGCAGGACTCGCGGTACTTCGGCCCGGTTGCATCCATCCCGGTCATATCCGGTGTATCAGGGTCCGGGGTTAGTGATGCGTTTTCTGCCTCTGAAGAGTTCTCCCGGGTTGCTCTCCTGCGGATCACAGCAGAAGAGATGAGGTCCCCTGCTCCAGAGTCTGGCTCGTCTCATACTACTGGCTCCCGGTGTTCTGCACAAAGCCGGATATCGGGTCTTGCAGGTTCAGACCTGACGATGTATGGCAGGGCCGTCCGTGCAGCATCCGGCTCTGCCCGGATCAGTGCAGCCGGCCTTGCACCCCATCCTCTCCCTCCTGCTCCGTCGTCCCCTGCCCCGCAAAACCGGAAAGAACGTGGCAGCACCCTCGGTCTCTGTGCTGCCTGTCCCTTCAGGCCTCATTTTGAACTGATGGCCGGAAAGGGCCTCTCTGCGATCTGCGATACCGGATGCAGCCTGATTGCAATGAATCCGCCCTACTCGTTCGGTGTTGCAAGTTATGGTATGGGCTCTGCTGTTGCAGTTGCTGCTTCATCAGGAGACATGGCCCTGATTGGTGATTATGCACTGCTGCATTCCGGTCTTCAGGCACTGATCGAGGTGTACCAGGAGGGTCTTCCCCTCCTCTGTATCGTGATGGTAAACCGATGCATGGGCATGACCGGTGGTCAGCCTGTCCCTGATCCCCTTCCATACCTTGGTTTTGCAGACCCGCAGGTCTGTGATGCTGAAGACCTGGAGCAGTTTGAACGATTGTTGAGCATTCCTGACCGGCCGAAGACGATCCTGATCTATGGCCGGTGTCCTGAGGTGATTGATCATGAAACCGTGGCATGTTGAGATCTGTGATGTAACACTCCGTGACGGCGAACAGACCCCCGGGGTCTCGTTTACACTCGAAGAAAAGCAGGATATAGCCCAGCGCCTTGATGCGACCGGTGTCGAGGTGATAGAGGCAGGATTTCCGATTGTCTCTGCTCATGAGACAGAGATCGTGCGTTCGGTCTCACGAATGGGCCTTGATGCGAAGATCTGCGGTCTTTCACGGGCCTGCCGGCAAGATGTAGACGCCGCCCTCGATGCCGAAGTGGATATGATCGGGCTTTTTGTGGCGACATCAGACCTTCATATCCAGCACAAGTACAAAAAGCCCCGTGAAGAGGTCGTTGCCAATGCCCTTGCCCAGTGTGACTATGCGATCGACCACGGCCTGATCGTCAGGTTCGGTGCAGAGGATGCCTCACGGACACCGCTTCCGGTCCTGATAGACATATACAAGCAGGCTGCCGAGCACAAGGCGAGTTATGTCACGTTTGCAGACACAACCGGGCGTCTGACTCCGCTTGAGGTTGCCACGATCATCCCTGAACTCGTGAAGAATGTCCCTATCCCGATAGCAATGCATGCCCATAACGATCTCGGGTGTGCAACCGCGAACACGATCATCGCTGCCGAGCTCGGTGCATATCAGTTGCACACCACGGTGAACGGGCTCGGTGAACGTGCCGGAAATGCACGCCTCGAAGAGGTGCTTGTGACTCTTGCACTGAAAGGGGGAATAGACCGGTATGACATGACCCGGATACCTGCACTCTCTGAAAAGATTCAGCAGTATACCGGGATCATGATGCCGGCAACAAAGCCGGTGGTTGGTGCGAATGCATTCGCTCATGAGAGCGGGATTCACATCGCTGCCATCCTTGAGAACCCCGAAACCTACGAGTTTGTTCCGCCACAACTGCTCGGGCTTGACCGGCAGTTCATCCTCGGAAAGCACACCGGAAAGAGGGCTCTCACCCACATCCTCACGACATTTGGGTATCAGCTCCCTGACGAGCAGATCACGAAGGTTCTTGAGGAGATCAAGAAGGAGAGCGAAGGAAAGTGTGTCATATCCCCGCAGGTTCTGCAGGATATCATCAGAAACGTGACCGGAAAGGAGATCAACAATGGGAACTCTGTCAGAGAAGATTCTGGGTGCTCAGGCCGGAAGTTTTAGCGACAAACGGATTGATAAGGCGTTCTGTCATGACGGAACCGGTATCCAGGCCAAGGTAATTTACGATGAGATGGGAGCTCCGGGGATTGCAAACCCTGGTGCATGCTACGTGATCTACGATCACATCGCTCCTGCAAATACCAGCCAGACTGCTGATCTTCATCGTGAACTTCGTGAGTTTGCGATCAGGTCCGGGATGCACTTCTCTGATGTCGGTGGCGGTATCTGCCACCAGTATATGGCAGAAGGGCGTGTGCTGCCCGGTGACGTTGTCATCGGTGCTGACTCACACTCATGCACCCTCGGTGCCTTCGGTGCGTTTGCAACCGGTGTAGGGGCAAGTGACATGGCAGGAATCTGGGTCTCTGGAGAGACCTGGCTCCGTGTTCCTGATACCATCGCAATCTATCTCTCCGGTGCTCTGGGAAAAGGTGTTGAGTTCAAGGATCTTGCACTCTCCTATGTTGCAGAACTGGGAATGGATGGGGCTACATACCAGGCTCTTGAGTTTCTTGGTGAGTCTGCCCTATCGGTTCCGATGGAAGGCAGGCTGACGCTGAGTAATATGGCAGTCGAGGCAGGGGCAAAGGCCGGGCTCTGGTATGCTGATGATGGTACCAGGGAATTTCTATCAAAGTATGGGCAACCCTGCCAGGCTCAAAAGCCCGATGATGACGCGTTCTATTCAGAAGAGATCTGGTATGATCTACATGATCTCGAACCCCTGCTGGCTGTTCCTCACCGGGTTGATACGGTGAAACCTGTGTCAGATCTGGTTGGAACTCCGCTCGATCAGGTGTTTATCGGGACCTGCACGAACGGCAGGTACGAAGACCTTGCCCGTGCTGCTGCAATCCTCACCGGCAAAAAGGTTGCAGTCCGAACGGTTGTTGTTCCTGCATCACAGGCAGACTACCTGCAGGCTGTCACATCCGGTGTGATGGCAACACTTGTCTCTGCAGGCTGTATTGTTGGCCCTCCCGGGTGTGGTCCGTGCCTTGGTGCACACATGGGTGTGCTTGGTGAAGGGGAGGTCGGACTCTCGACCGCGAACCGGAACTTCAGAAACCGGATGGGTGTCGGTGCCTCCTATTTCCTCTCTTCACCGTCGACGGCAGCGGCGAGTGCAATAGCCGGGGAGATCGCAGATCCCAGGGAGTTCGTATGACCCTTCTTGCAGGATCAGGCCCTGCGGTCTGTATCGGTGCAGACATCGACACAGACCTCGTCATCGCAGGCCGGTATCTCAGGACCAAGGATCGGAGTGTCTGGGCTGAACATGCCTTTGAAGACCTTGACCCGACTCTTGCACCACGGCTCAAAGGATGTGTGCTGGTCACCGGCAAGAATATGGGGTGCGGATCTTCGCGGGAACAGGCCGTTATGGCACTGCGGGAAGCCGGGGTGCTTGCCGTCATTGCGCCCTCCTTTGCACGGATATTTTACAGAAACTGCATCAACGTGGGTCTTCCCGTGCTTGAGTGCGAAGGCCTCCTCTGCAGCGACGGGGAGATGGTTTCGTATGACTGTACAACCGGGAAGGTGAGTTCAGGCGGGAGATCCTATGACTGCTGCCCCGTTTCACCACGAATGCAGGAGATCCTTGTGGCCGGTGGCCTTGTAGAGTACTGGAAAGGGAGACTCTCACGATGATCTTTCCACCACACTGCAAGTGTGTCGGGTATGCAGGCAACAAGCCGGTTGGTGACCAGGTCTACTTTCTCTCACAGTACCTGATTCACGAGGTCCCTGATGGATTTGAGATCCTTGCCGTTGAGGCAGGGGAAGGGACCGGTATGATGAGACCGGTTAAGCAGGTGAGTCTGATTGCATCTGCACACGAGGTCTATCAGTACCCGGAGCGGGTGATCCTGCATAACCGGGGCGATCTGATTCGTCGTGCTGCAGAGACCAACCGGCGGTGTGTGATTTTTACCGGCATTGATGAGCACAAGACCTTCATCTGCGATCCTGATCTCTCTGCCCTGTGCACGGTTCATGTGTATGATGTGACACCACCCCGTGCACATCTTGCAGAGACGATCAAAAGCCTTGAAGCAACCGGTATCTTTGGCGAACTTGAGGTAGCATTCGAGTTCCATATCAGGGATATCAGGGAGACCGGTGCAGAGGTCTTCCCCTGCAAGGCGGCCGGTTTCTCTAGGACCATAGATTCGGATCACCTCACCGGTGGTGAGCAGGTTGCAGGATGTATGACTGCCAGGCAGGTTCTCTCTGAATGCTATGGCAGGGATTTTCCGGTGATTGACATCTGTCCGGCAAATGCCGCCGAGCAGGAGCCCTTTATCGCCCGGTGCTGCAGGGCAGAGAGGGCCGGGCTCCAGGTGATCAACGAGAAGCACGGCGTGGTTGTTCACTGGGGTGCTTCTCCGAAACAGATCGCAGATGCTGTGTATGAACTGATGAACGAGAGGAAGAGATCATGAAAGTGGTGGTTGCACCAGGTGACGGGATCGGTCCGGAGGTGATCGCTCCTGCTGTGGATGTGCTGAAGATCTTCCATCCTGAATGGGAGTACAGCCAGGTATATCTCGGGTATGAATGCTGGAAACGGACCGGTGATCCGCTCTCACAGACAACCCGGGCTGCCCTCAGGGATGCTGATCTGATCCTCTTCGGTGCTATTACCACGCCGCCTGACCCTGAATATCACAGTGTGATCCTCACCATCAGAAAGGAACTTGATCTCTATGCAAACCTCAGGCCGGTCTTCGGTTCTGGGTTTGATATCCTTATCGTACGTGAGAATACCGAAGGTCTGTACTCCGGCATCGAGTGGCAGGAGAAGGATCGTGCCTGCACAATCAGGCTGGTGACCGAGGAGGGCTCACGGAGAATTGCACGGTTCGCAAGTTCGTGCGCCCGCAGACGGAGACGGCACCTGACCATCGGCAACAAGGCCAATATCCTGAAGTCTGATGCCTACTTCCTTCAGATCTGCCAGGAGGAGGCAGAAAAAACAGGTGTTTCAGTGGACAAGAAGTACATCGATGCCCTGGTGCTCGACGTGCTCCAGCATCCAGACCGGTATGATGTGATTGTGACGACGAACATCTTTGGAGACATCCTCTCTGACGCTGCTGCCTACCTTGAGGGTGGCCTTGGAATGCTTCCAAGCGCAAACATCGGGAAAGACCATGCCCTCTTTGAGCCTGTTCATGGGAGTGCTCCTGATATTGCGGGCAAAGGAATTGCGAACCCTATTGCAGCCATCAGGTGTATCTCGCTGCTCCTGAAGTACGCTCAGGAACGTGAGAATGCAAAGATGGTGGAAGCTGCCATCCAGAAGGTGCTTGCAGACGGGGTGAAGACTCCTGATCTCGGCGGAAAAGCGGGAACAAAAGAGGTTGGTGAGGCCGTGATCAGAGAGATTGTCAGGATGAGAACGATCCCGGGACCTGATCTCTGACCTGGTCGCTCCGGGGTTCCTGAAAGTAAATTAGTAATTCACTTTTTTGTGCTA
Source organism: uncultured Methanospirillum sp. (assembly GCF_963668475.1). Classification (GTDB taxonomy): domain Archaea; phylum Halobacteriota; class Methanomicrobia; order Methanomicrobiales; family Methanospirillaceae; genus Methanospirillum. Next base: position 1,311,890 of record NZ_OY764544.1, on the reverse strand, counting down.
ATTTTAAATTACCAATTTGTTTTTGTATGTTCTGAGTTCCTTCCTGACCCCGGGCTCATTCTTCCCTTGTTGCCTTGTTTATCTCTTCAAACAGCCTGACAAACCGCTGCACCGTCTCATCATCAACCATGCCCGGTGCCTCACAGATCCGGTCTGATAAGATCTCGGCAACCTTCCAGCGTTCGAACCTCTCGCCCTGTCGCCGATCAATAGCCTCACTGATTGCATGGAGTATTCCCGGGTTCTCCCCCCTTTCAGCAGGGTTCTGCGCCTGTACCGGCGTTACCACCATGTTCGGGTACACATCCTTCACGCACCGTGTGTAGTTCTCTGCGCTGAAGAGATCCTCTATTGTGGATCCTGCCTGTCCTGTGATCTGGCTGTAGAGCAGCAGGAACTTCTCACGTGTCGTGTTCATTCCAGAGAATCGTGTGAGGATATCTGCAGGGATATCCTTCCCTGAAAGGAGTGTTGAGACCGGACCTTCATGGGACCGGATGAGAGTTGCAAGCGGGAACAGGTTGGCAGCTCCCCCGGCAGGCGTGATAGTGATCCCAGGTTCAAGACCCGGCTTTCCTATCTTCTCAACCGCATAGTTCATCGCCTGGAGCAGCCAGAGGTCTACAATATCATCTACCAAAAGCTGCCTGCCTCCGGTAAAGGTCCGGGCTGCGATCCGGTAAGCCAGTGCTGCCTCAAGCGGGAAGAGGGAGTCGTGATCTGTTGGCCACTCGGTTGCAGAGACCTTTGTCGTTCCGTCCCCGCTCTCGTATACCGTTCTGATCCGATCAAGGTGTTCGAGGTCTATCATGAACGGTGAGTGGGTTGAGTACAGGATCTGGTTCTCTTCTGCAAGCCGTTCAAAGAACCTGACCGACTGCTGCTGTGCAGTTGCGTGGAGCTGGAGGCCCGGTTCGTCCAGGAGCAGGATGCTGTCCTGATACACATCACCAGATTCGACCAGGAAGATCAGGTAGAATGAGAAGAAGTACTGCAGACCTGCACTCCGCTGCTCAAGTTCTATCTCTGAGGGATCCATGTCATCAGAGACCCAGACCCTGAAGTAATCCCCGTCGATGTCATACCTGAACCTGAGGCGTCGCTGACCCCACCAGTTCTCAAACCGCTTGCTCATCTGGTTTGATGCTGTGGAGAGAAGGATAGAACGTTCATCCACCTGTCTGCGGATCAGAGGGTTCTCATCCGTTGCGTTCTTATGTGTTCCGAGTTTGTCGAGGATGTCAAGGTCCAGATTGACATGCCTGAAGAGACAGTTGGTTGCCCGAAGTCCCTGACTCTCAGGATGGCTCTTCAGGGTCGCAATAAAGGTCGGGATATGGATTGCACTCTCGATCACATTGTACTGGTCAAAGTACACGAACTTCGGGAGGTGATCGATGATGTACCGGTTCGCAGCCATCAGGCTCTCGTACACCTCAATCTGCCGTACTAGGCTGTATATCGGTTCACAGACCGGGTTTATCAGTTCGAGCTGCCACTGCTCGTTGCCCCTGGTCTTTATCATATTGATGAGGTCTGCGATCTGTCGTTTCTGCACCTGAATAGCGTGGGATGCAGCTTCTTTCTGCTCTTCAAGGATTGAGAGGAGTTCACCCTTGATCCTCCCGAGGACATCCCCCCGTCCTTCGGGTGCGATCATGTTCCTGATCTGCTCAATTGCTACATCAATGACATAACTCAAGTCTTTTACCGTGACGAGTTCGACTCCGATGTCCGGGTGGTAGGTGATGCTGTATTTTCCGGTATAATGCCTGGTTACCTCTACCCCTTCCACATCAGTGCAGAGATCTGAAAGAGCCCTGATCTCCTCCTGCTCACGAGGTGTGAGGGTGAACCTGCCCGAAGCAACCGGCCAGTCGGTCTTTGTTATCTCCTCAGCATACCGCTGGCGTGGAAACTCTTTCAGCCCGTCATAGCCTTCTCCGTCAGACGGGTTTAATTTTGAGAGAGCACGAAAAATAGCAGACTTTCCTGACTCATTCTTCCCCACAAAGATGGTGAGGTTCTCGACCGGGATCCAGCCGGTATCGTTGATGATCTTATAGTTCTGGACCCTGAACTCGGTGAGCTGCATACGATATCTGTTGTCTTGAACAATAAAAGGGATTCTGGTATTGAGTTTGGGAAGAAGGAACTATCAGGGCTTTTTGAGCTGTAGAGGTCGCCTGATCAGGCAGACATGATCAACTGGTACATCTGATCGACGCCCCGGTGTTCTTTCCCCTGACGACCCTGACCTCTCCACCGCACTGGTCGTCCAGGTATGACTGGATGTCACCGGCAAGATCCGTGCTGTTTGTGTCGGTGATGGCATACAGGGCCGGGCCGAATGAACTCATCCCTGCTCCTGCTGCTCCGCATGAGGTCATGTACTCGAGCATGTTGTTAAGGGCAGGTGTCTGAAGTGCAAGTTCGTCACGCTTGAATCCGTACTTTCTGAGCGCGGTTACTGACCGTCCAAACTGGTCAAGGTCCTCTTCAAGAAGGGCCGGGATCATCTGCATGAGTACGAGGTGTGAGATCTTCTCTACCTCGGGAAGTGGTACCGGGCAGGATTTTTTGAAGATATCCTTCTCCTCCTTGCCGCTTGCACCCGGTCTTGCGTCAGGGAGGCAGAGGATGATCCTCCAGTCTGCAGGAAAATCGTACCTTCCGATGAGCGGTGCTTTCCGGACACCTTTTGCTGCTGATGATGGGAGGAACGAGTCTTTCTCTTTTCCAGGGCCGAACCGGTGTCCTCCGTCCACGATCACCCCCCCGTCTGTAAAGGCTCTCACTCCGATACCTGAAGTGCCTCCTCTTCCGGTGATCCGTGCGGGATCATCGATCGGTTTTCCAGATATCAGGGCCATTGCCGTTGCAACAGAAAGGGCGAGTTGGGTTCCGCTTCCAAGCCCGCTGTGCGGGGGGATGGCCTCACTGATCCTGATGGCGATGTCGGGATCATACCCCTGCTCCTCTGCGAGGGTATTTACAATGCTCAAGGCACGGGCTTTGAGTTCCTCGTCATCGGTGATGACCCTGGTTTCAAGAGCAGGTTCTGCAGTGATGACGTATCCGGGTCTGTCAAGGGTGATGCCGACCCCGCCATCTACCCTGCCGAGTGAGCCGTTCATATCGATAAGGCCAAGGTGAAGCCGTGACGGTGTCCGTATCGTGACCCTCTTGGTGCCTGAAAAGAGATGGTCAGGCACAAACTCATCGATTCTGAATAGTGGCAGGTTCTGATGAATGATCCGGTACCGGCGGGCAAACACCCGTCCTGATGCGACCGATACCGGGAGTGAAGGAGGAGCATCTGATCCTGAGAACGTTCTGATGCTCGTGATCTCCCTTCGTGACTCGATCTTCTCGTCACGAAGGATATGCCCGATCGGGATGTCTGCCTGCATCAGGCTCTTTCTGGCGTGTTCAGGCAGTCTGTTTACCGGGCAGTATGAGACTGCATGGACGAGTGGAATGTCCATGCTCTGATCGCAGATCTCAACAACCCGGTAATTGACCGGATCGCCTGCCCCGATCTGCATCTCCTCTGCGATATCATCGTCTGCAGGAATCACCTGCTGGGTAACGGTACGTATTGAGATCGGTGCTTCGTTGTAGCACTCAAGAAGCCGGGTTACCGATCCGTCTGTGATAAGCAGTGCCTTGATGGCATCTGATATTGGTCCGGTCTTCTCCTCGATCGATCGGAGCATGGCAGTATAATCAGGAGTTTTCCTGTCTTTGGGGGTGAGCATGAATTATTCGGGTATTATATGAGGGTGTAGTCAGTGTGTCGTTCTCTCAGGAATCTGCCAAGATCTGCGGTGATATATTCCATCTCTTCAGGGTCCAGGTATGAACCCGAGACCGCTCCGGCCTCCCGGGATATGCTCTCTTCATAGAGTGTTCCTCCAAGATCATTTGCTCCTGTCATGAGCCCGATCTGTGCCATCTTCATCCCGTATTTTACCCACGACACCTGAATGTTTCGAAAATTATCAAGAAACAATCGTGATACCGCGAGCATCAGGATGTCTTCTCTCCCGGTAGCACCAGGTCGCGCAAATCCGTCTTTGTATATCCTGGTCTTCTGATGTACAAATGAGAGGGGAACAAACTCGGTGAATCCGTTTGTGTCATCCTGGATCTCCCTGACGATCGAGAGGTGCTCTACCCGGTCCTCTTCGCTCTCGCAATGGCCGTACATGATGGTTGCAGTAGATCTGATCCCAAGGTTGTGAGCCTCCCTGATGATCCTGATCCATTCACCTGTGGAGATCTTGTCTGGGCAGATGATCGCCCTGACCGGGTCTGAAAGGATCTCGGCGGCTGTACCACAGATCGTTTCAACACCTGCATCCCTGAATGCAGTCAGAACCTCCCGGGTGGAGCACATACTCATCCTGGCAGCATATGCAACCTCCATCGGGTTGCTGGCATGAAGATGAACCCCGGGAGCTGCTTCTCTGATGGTTCGATACACGTCCAGGTATGAATCGAGCGTGAAACCCGGGTGAAGCCCGCTTACGGTGCAGATCTCGGTTACCTTCCGTTCTGTTGCCAGGCGTGCCTGGGATGCAAGTTCTTCTGCTGTAAGCAGGTAGGCACCGGCGTCATTCTCTCGTCTGCCAAATCCACAGAATCCGCACTGGTTGGTACAGATGTTTGTGCAGTTGATGTTCTGGTTCCTGACAAAGGTGATGACATCCCCTGCCATCTGTTCACGCTTCAAATCTGCTGCCCGTGCAACCTGAAAGACTTCTCTTCCCTTGACATTGAAGAGCCGGACCGCCTCTTCAGGCGTAAGGCGGTGACCAGCCAGGCAGTCAGAGAGGAGGGTATCGAGCGGTTTCATCCATCTCATAATCTCCTGTTCGCCATATGAGGCTGGTGATCGTGAGAAGGATGTTTTTAAACTGGTGCAGGGGGGTATCAGGTCTTATGAAATGATTTGAAAGACTCTTTTGCCTGCTCTTTCTGGAAGAATTTCATGAGTTCGAGCTGATCGCGGGTGAAATACATATGAGCCGAGACACTTATTGTCTCCAGCCATCCCTGGGTGAGGGGGGAGAGATCTCTCTTTGTTCTGGCCTCGTTGATCTCTTCAAGGATGAACTTCTGCATATGGGCGAGGCCGAATGCGTTCTGTCCCCACGCAGAGAGCATGTCGTTGCTCCTGAAGAGGCAGACAAGGTTGAGATGATCTGCCTTATCGATCAGGCACTGGACGATCTGCATACATGGGGGTTCTTCGCGGGTGATATCGAGAACCGGAGACCATGTTATCGCGACAGCCCGGCGGCTGCTCGGGGTTTCGATCAACCGGTCTATAATACTTGTCCTGATCTGATCGATTCCTCCGAGGTTTCCGTCACCTGTATACTCGATCGTTCCTGCAGATCCGGCAGGAAGATACCCGCACCTTTTCAGCAGGCTGTCAAGAACCCCCTTCACCATCGATCGTCCGCCCTTTTCCAGTGTCAGCGATGCGACCGGGTAGTCTCGGAGCCGATTTCCATAGGTGTACGTCGCATCTGTACCGTCGTTCTTCCTGCGGGTGACCGTATACAGTGAGGTCTGGTACTGCTCTGAGAACCGGTCACCAAAGAGCGATGCACTTGACTTCATCGGAGCGCTGAACGGAGACTCGATATGGATGCAGACCGGCTCCTCGGGATCGTAGGTAACCTCCCCGTCCTCGGTCATCCGGGTCTCTCCCTGGCACCGTTCTGCGATTATTCTGACAACTTCCTCATGTGCCTCCCCGATTGTCAGTCTCCGGATCAGAATCATATATGAGGGTATATTCGCCCTGAACTATTAGAGAATCTACTGGTCTGAATCGGACCAGTGTGATCAAAAGAAAAAAAAAGTTCTGGTTATGCAGTCCCTGATACTGCCACAATCCACCATCCCCCGTCGATGTCAGTGGCGTAGTATGAGATGCCCTTTGTATCGGTTATTTCAGGTGTGAGCAATCCACCGCCTGACTGCGCCAGGTCACGGAGCTGCCTCACAATGCCGGTGTCATGGTCTGGAGCGATGAAGGAGGTACCGATCTTCTCGGTCTGGTATGGGTCAGCGAGGAGAACACCGCTCTGGTTATATGCTGATATGTGCATCCCGTTTCTGACAAAGGTTGCCTTATCTGAAAATGCCGAGACTGCTGTTGCTTTTCCGTTTTCAAGAGCATATGCTTTCGCATCAAGGGCCAGGTTCATCAGTGCCTCCTGGTCACCCGTGGCAACTGACTGTGGTGTGTCTGTTACGACTGATGTATTATTTTCGGCTAGAATGGATCCTGGGATGAAGAGCAGGAGCAGGAGAAGTGAGTAAACTGGGAACCGAGCGTCCATATGTTATTCAGGGTGGCAGTTCATTTCAGCCTTTTTGTCGATTGAGAGATTGGATGGTCAGGTATCGAAAGATTATATGCTCCACACAGATGAGATCCTTAGCATGAAGGTACTCGGATTTGTCGGAAGTCCACGACCAGTGGGCAATACTGCAACACTTGTCTCCCAGGCTCTTGCAGGTGCAAAAGATGCCGGCGCAGATGTTGAGCAGGTGCATATTCCCTCACTTGAGATCACCGGCTGCAAAGGATGCAAGTACTGCAAGTCACATGAGACCTGCAGAATCGATGATGACATGCAGACGATATATGGCAAGATTCGTGAGGCAGATGTACTCATATTCGGAACTCCTGTCTATTTTGCACAGATGACCGGTCAGATGAAACAGTTTGTAGACCGGCTTTATGCCCTCATTGACGCAGAATACAAGCCCCGGATTGCATCAGGGAAAAAGTCTGCAGTCATACTCACGCAGGGCGATGACAACGTGGCTGCCTTTACCGGCATCGCAGATACGTTCAACTTTGCAATGTCATTTCTCCAGGTTTCTGTATCAGATCCGATCATCGCCGGTGGTCTTGATGCTCCCAAGGATGTCGAGAAGAATGTTTCAGCGATGGACAACGCATACCAACTCGGCAAAAAGCTTGCATCCTCATAATTTTAAGCAGTATAACCGATTCTCTCATTTTTGACCTGAATACCAGATATGACCGGATAAACAGTATGTTTCTTATCATCTGTTGTTCAATCACTCACCATCAGAAAGGTGAATATGTCTGGTGAGGGAAGCAGTCTGACAAATCCTCAGTTTCAGGAGCCAGGGAAGAGCCCTGAAGTTTCTCCATCAGACATCATTGTGCTGTACGTGGATGATGACCCCGAAATGGGTCTCTTCTTCAAGACATTTCTTGAGGCCACGAGCCCCCTGAAGGTCATCACTGCCGGGAGCGGTTCTGAAGTGCTCGATATGGTCTCCCAGGATCTGTGTGATGTCATTGTATCAGACTACCAGATGCCAGGGATGAATGGCATTGAGCTTCTGCAGAAGGTCAGAGAGTCCTCGTCTCTTCCGTTTATTCTCTTCACCGGAAAGGGTCGTGAAGAGATTGTCATGGAGGCTATCAACAGTGGAGCCACTTTCTACCTTCAGAAAGGGGGAGATCCGCAGACCCTTTTTGCCGAACTGGTTCACAAGATCAGGGCTGCTGTCGGAAACCGCAGAGCTGAACTGGCTCTGCGAGAGAGGGAAGAGGAACTTTCACGAAAGAATTCAGAACTGAGCGCTGCATACGAAGAACTGCTTGCCACCGAGGAGGAGCGTATCAGTTACCTGAAAGAACTGGAGTCCAACCAGAAGAAACTCAGGGAGAGTGAACAACGATACCGTGAACTCGCCGACCTGCTCCCCCAGATCGTGTATGAATGCGATCTGAAGGGAGTCATCACCTATGCAAACCACCAGGCATTCCTGACCTTTGGATACCATGAGGGCCCCCTGCCACCTGATCTCTGCGTCCTTGACCTGATCATCCCTGAAGATCGGGCAAAAGCGGTCAAAAATATGGCTGATATTCCTCTCTCCGGGGATATTGGTCCACATGAGTATCGTGCCTTCCGCTCCGATGGAAGCATCATCCCGGTGGTCATCTACTCGTCACCGATACACAGAGACGGAGTGGTCACCGGATTCAGGGGGATTGTTCTCGATATTTCAGAACAAAAGAGGTCAGAAAAAGCAATCCGTGAGTCTGAACGAAGGCTTGCTGATGTCATTGACTTTCTTCCTGACGCAACCTTTGTCATCGATCGCCAGGGGGTAGTGATAGCATGGAACCGTGCGATGGAACAGCTCACCGGGGCACCTGCACGTGATTACCTGGGAAAGGGCGATTACGCCTATGCCATACCCTTCTACGGAACCACGAGGCCAATTCTGATCGATCTTGCCCTGAAAGTGGATGAGGACTCTGAAAAATTATATTCCACGATCTCATGGAACGGGGATACCGTTGTTGGCGAGGCCTATATGTCAGGTTTTTCTGGTGGAATGAGGTACCTCTGGGGTGCTGCCTCCCCCTTACGGGATTCACAGGGAGAGATCGTTGGTGCAATCGAGAGTATCAGGGATATTACCGATAGGAAACTGACCGAAGAGGAACTTGTCAGGTCACGGGAGGACCTTGAGCACCGGGTCGAAGAACGGACTGCAGAACTGACCCGGGTGAACTCAGTTCTCCGCTCTGAGATAGAAGAACGCAGGTTTGCCGAGAGGGCTCTGCGGGAGAGCCAGGACCGGTACAGGCGCCTTGTTGATCTCTCCCCAGATGCGATCTTTGTCCATGACGGAACTGACATGCTCTTTGTCAATCCTGCAGGTGCCAGACTACTTGGCATGCCTGACTCCCTGAACGTAGAAGGGATACGGATGTCAGAGATCATTCATCCTGCCCTTCTCCATACGTTCCATTCAAGGTTTGAACTGCCTGAAAGTCAGGGTGACACCACGCTGACCTCTGAAGAAGAGTTTGTCAGGCTTGATCACTCTCCTGTTCCGGTTGAGATGTCTTCTGCACCCATCGTGTTCCAGGGAAGCCCTGCAATGCTTATCGTCGCACGTGACATCACCGGAAGGAAGAAGACAGAAGAGCAACTCCGGCGGTATGCAGCCGAGATGGCTGACAAGAACAAGGAGCTGGACTTTCTCGCGAACCAGATGATCGAGATAAACCAGGATCTTGACAAGAGGGTGAAGGAACGGACTGAACAGGTCTTCAAACTGATGAAACAGAAGGATGATTTCATCACCCAGCTGGGCCATGACCTGAAAACTCCGCTCACCCCGCTTCGTGCCCTCCTGCCTGCCCTCATCGAGGAAGAACCGGATCCGGTTACGAGGGAGTCACTGGCAGTTCTGCTCAGGTCAGTCTACTCCATTCAGGAGCAGACCGAGAAGATCCTGACCATTGCACGGCTGAGCAGGGAGGATATTGAGGTGAAACCAGAGCCAGTTCTGATCAAGCCTGTCCTCCTGGAATCCCTGCAGAAACACAGGATTTACATCCAGAAGAAGGAGTTAGACATCTCAATTGAGGTCTCTGATGATCTCTCACTCCTTTTCTCCCATTCAGATGCAGGTACTGTATTTGATAATCTCATCGGCAATGCTACAAAGTATACATCAAAAGGTGGGTCTGTCTGGATTAGATCCTATACTGAAGGAGAGATGGCCTGCATCCAGGTGGGAGATAATGGAATCGGGCTGACTGCAGAAGAGAAGGATCATGTCTTTGAGGAGTTTTATATGGCTGACTCCTCCCGTCATGACCGGAGTTCATCAGGGCTTGGTCTTGCCATTGTCCGCAGACTGGTCAGGTTATACAGAGGAACAGTCCGGGTGGAGAGTGAAGGAAAAGGGAAAGGTGCGAGGTTTTTTGTCTGTCTTCCTGCACCTGTACCTGCAGTTGAGTAATCATCCTAATTTTTCAGTGTTCTGATGTACTCCCCGACGGCAGCAATGGCAGCTTCAGGGTCTCCGATATGCTCCTCGATCCTCTTCACGATCGCTGAACCCACGATGACAGCATCTGCCCCGTGGTCTGCCCACTCTTTCACCTGGCTTGGAGTAGAGATCCCAAATCCCGGTGCAACAGGAACCGAGGTCCTCTTCTGTACCCGGGCAAGCAGGTCCACCGCAGGCTGTTCAACTCCTGTTCTTGCACCGGTTACGCCCATCACGGCGACAAGATAGATGAACCCGGCGGCCCTGGCGAGTATTTCTTCCAGTCGCTCGTCAGATGTTGTCGGGCTGACCATCATGATCTGCGCGATTCCTGTCTCTCCTGCTGCTTTTGTAAACGGTTCTGACTCTTCAAACGGAACATCTGCGATCACAACACCATCTATGCCTGCTGCTGCAGCATCTTCGTAGAATGTGGAGATTCCTCTCCGCATGATCAGGTTTGCATAGGTCAGGATCACAATCGGGACATTGCTTTCAGTTCTGAACTCTTTAACCAGGTCAAAGAGCCGGTCTGTGTTCATATCTGCACCCATTGCCCTGAGGTCTGCCCGCTGGATCACCGGCCCGTCAGCGACCGGGTCTGAAAATGGAAGTCCAAGTTCGATGATGTCTGCACCAACTGCTGACATCTCCCTGATGATTTGAAGGCTGGTTCCATAGTCAGGATCGCCGGCAACCGTGAATGCAACCAGGAGTGGTCTCTTCTTTGCTGCAAATACCGCCTCAATCTGCTCTTTTCCGTTTCTCATAATGCGACCCCCTTCTGCTGTAGCAGATCTATCACCTGGGCGACATCCTTGTCACCGCGACCCGAGAGGTTAATCACCAGAATGTCATCCTTCTTGAGTGTCGGGCCAATCTTTCTGGCATAGGCTACTGCATGCGATGACTCAAGTGCAGGGATGATTCCCTCTGTCCGTGAGAGATAGAGAAATGCATCGAGTGCCTCATCATCGGTGACTGCCGTGTATTTGACCCGTCCTGAGTCCTTGTGCATCGAGTGTTCGGGCCCGACTCCGGGGTAGTCCAGCCCGGCCGATACCGAGTGAGACTCCTGGATCTGCCCGTACGTATCCTGCAGGATGTAGGAAAAATTGCCGTGCAGTACTCCCGGAGAACCTCCGCAGAGGGTTGCTCCATGCTTTCCGTCAAGCCCCTCGCCTCCTGCCTCGACACCGATCAGGGTGACCTTGTCAGATACAAATGGATGGAACATTCCGATAGCATTTGAACCGCCGCCGATGCACGCGATGACGATCGTCGGCAGCCGCCCCTCCTTCTCAAGGATCTGCTTTCTGGTTTCCGTGCCGATGACTGACTGGAGATCCCTGACCAGCAGGGGGAATGGGTGTGGTCCCACCACGGTCCCGATCAGGTAATGGGTATCTCCGACTGTTGCTGCCCAGTCACGCATCGCTTCGTTGATAGCATCCTTGAGTGTCTGTGTTCCTGATAACACCGGAATAACCCGTGCACCCATCATGTTCATCCGTGCGACGTTCAGGGCCTGCCGTTTCATGTCCACATCGCCCATGTACACATCAACACTCATACCGAGTGCAGCCCCGGCTATTGCGGTTGCTACACCGTGCTGGCCTGCTCCGGTCTCGGCAATGAGACGCTTTTTGCCCATGAACTTTGCCAGAAGTGCCTGACCCATCGCATTGTTCAGTTTGTGGGCCCCTGAATGAAGCAGGTCTTCACGTTTGAGATACACCCTACATCCAAGATCTGCAGACATATTTTTGCAGAAGGTGAGCGGGGTCTCCCGTCCTGCAAACTCTGTCAAAAATTCCTTGAGTTCGTTCTGGAACCCGCTGGTGGGAAGGATGTGCATATATGCATCTTCAAGTTCTTCAAGTGCTGCGATGAGGGTTTCGGGGACATAACATCCCCCGTATTCACCGAATCGTGTTTGTAGTTTCATGATTGTAACCGTGCATTCCGCACAAATGATCTTATTTTTTCGGGATCCTTGACTCCGGGGGACGTCTCAACCCCTGAAGCCACATCGACGGCATAGGGACAGAGTGACCGCACTGCCTCTGCGACGGTATCCGGCCTGAGACCGCCTGCAAGGATGACCGGCAGCCCCGTATTATTTATAACGCTCCTGAAAAAGTCAGGATTGAACGCTCTTCCTTTTCCCTGGCTTGCGTCAACGATGAGGGCATCGGTATCTTCCGGTCCTGGAAGTTCCATCCCGGGTTCAACCACCCTGATGACCTGGACATTGCAGTCTGGAGGGATGGTGTGATGGCTGGATATCTGGACTGCAGTCGGGCAGAGCTGCAGGATCTCTTCCAGTTCTGAACGTGAACTAGTGTGTGAGACACAGACCCTGCCCATATACGGTCCGGCTGCCCTGAATATTTCTACAGCCCTCCTCGGTTCTACTGAGCGGGGTGAGTCTGAGAAGAGGACAACACCTATTGCATCTGCACCCGCGTAATCAGCGGTGCGTGCATCCTCGGGCCTTGTGATCCCACATATTTTTACGCGTATACGAATCCCTCCAGTCTTCTCCGTGGATTTTCTGCTGCCATAATACTAGACCCGATCAGGTATCCGTTTGCATATGGCCGGAGGGTCCGGACATCACATGGCCATGTGACTCCGCTCTCTGCGATAACTGTCCTGTCTGCCCTTCGTATCATGGGTGCAAGCCGCATCGTGGTGGAGAGATCAGTCTTCAGGGTCTTCAGGTTCCTGTTGTTTATTCCGATGAGATCTGCATCTGTATCAAGTGCAGTCCTGACCTCCTGTCTGTCATGGACTTCCACGAGAGGTTCAAGACCTGCCTTTTTGACAGAATCCACAAACTCACCGAGCCGGTCTTCAAGCACTGCCGTGATCAGGAGAACTGCGTCTGCACCTGCAATCCGTGTCTCTTCTATCTGCCTTAAGTCAACGATGAAGTCTTTTCGGAGGATCGGAACGCTGGTCTGCTCTCGGATCGCAGGGATTGTGTTGATCGTTCCATGAAAGAACGCAGGCTCAGTGATCACCGAGAGGGCGCAACATCCACCCCCGATGAGATCCCGGGAGACAGAAACCGGGTCTGTTATTGCCCTGATATGTCCCCTTGACGGACTTGCCGGTTTCATCTCGGCAATAACCGCATTACGGCCTGTTGCTCCGGTGATCGCCTTCAGGAGGCTGATGGTCTGCTGACTTTTCGGCTGTATACCTTTGAAATCAACACTGTCACATCCTGATGAGAGTGCCTCGGCCCTGTTGACTGAAGCCTGAACGATCTGATCCAGGATCATGATGTCCTCCCTGACAGTCTGATGAGGTCATCAAGTTTCTGTGCGGCTGCTCCTGATCTGATGGCAGTGTATGCCAGTCTCACCCCTTCGCCAAGGTCTGATGCTCTTCCGCCGACAAAGATTGCAGCACCGGCATTCAGGGCTACGATATCAAGTGCCGGCCCTGGTGTTCCGGCAAAGACAGATCTGATGATTGCGGCATTCTCTGCAGGTTCTCCTCCCCTGATCATCCTGATATCAGCCCGGTTTATGCCGAACTCTTCAGGGGTGATGGTCCTGACGCTCAGTCTCCCGTCAAGCAGTTCACCCACGAGTGTTGAGCCGGTGATCGTGATCTCGTCAAGCCCTTCGCCATGCACAACCATCGCCCGCTGAACACCTAGTTCCCGTAGTGCATCAGCGATGATCATGACCAGTGAAGGATCATACACCCCGATGAGACGTGCCTGAGCCTTTGCCGGGTTAAGGAGCGGGCCAAGGATATTAAAGACTGTGTAGATCCCGAGTTCTCTTCGCACCGGTGCTACGTGACGCATCGCAGGGTGATACTGCGGGGCAAAGAAGAATCCGATCCCTGCCTCTTCTACAGTCCTCGCAGCCGATTCGGGTGTCTGTTCGATAGTGACTCCGAGCGCCTCTAGCACGTCTGCTGATCCACACCTGCTTGAGACACTCCGGTTCCCATGCTTTACGATAAGGACACCTGCTGCAGCAGCCACGATCCCGGCAGCGGTGCTGATATTAAACGTCCCTCCGGTACCTGAGTCTCCGCCGGTTCCGCAGGTATCGACCATCGTCCCTGACACATGAGGTGTGACTGGAATAGCGCAGTCCTGCATCACCCGTGCGAACGAGGCGATCTCTGATGCAGTAACTCCTTTCATTCTGAGTGCTGTGAGAAATGATCCGATCTGAACCCCGGTTGCATTTCCCGTTGCGATCTGATCCATCACAGCGGTAGCCTCTTCGGGAAGGAGATTCTCACGTGCAATCACCCGTTCGATCGCCTGGTGAATCATCAGATACCTCCGGTCTTCAGAAAGTTCTCCATGATCTGGCGTCCTGCCGGGGTCATGATGCTCTCCGGATGGAACTGAACACCATGAAGCGGGAACCGTTCGTGTGAGACAGCCATGATACAGTCGTCTCCTTCAGATGTTGCGGTGATCCTGAACTCTTGTGGAAGGCTCGCCCGGTCAGCGGTCAGGGAGTGATACCTGGTTGCGGTGAATGCCTGTGATACTCCCTGAAAGAGCCCGGTCCCGGTGTGTGAGATTCTGCTGGTCTTGCCGTGTACCGGTTCTGTAAGCCTGACGATCTCTCCTCCGAAGGTGTGGATGATCGTCTGGTGCCCGAGGCAGACGCCAAGGATTGGAACAACACCTGCATACCGTTCGATAACCGTACGGCATACCCCTGACTCTTCAGGGGTTCCTGGTCCCGGAGAAAGGATGATCCGATCCGGGGCTGTCTTCTCTATCGAACTGATATCCCGGTCGCAGGTGATCGCTATCGGGTCAGCCCCGAGCGTTCCCACGAGCTGGTGAAGGTTGTACGTGAAACTATCAAAGCAGTCCACGATTGTAACGTTCATGCCAGACCTCCTGCTGTCTTCCGCTCTCCTGCTCCTGCTACAGCGCCTGCCCGTGAGAGTGCCGCAAGCATAGCTCCTGCTTTCTGTCTCGTCTCTTCGTACTCCCGGGTTGGGTCCGAATCTGCAACGATTCCTGCCCCTGTCTGAAAACTGGCTATACCGTCCTTTACAACGGTTGTCCGTATCGCGATCGCAAACTCAAGTCGGTCATCAAACCCGATGTATCCAACTGCTCCTGCATACAGGCCCCGTGGGTGTGGTTCGAGCCTGGCAATGATCTGCATAGCCCGTAGTTTCGGTGCACCTGATACGGTGCCGGCAGGAAAACAGGAACCAAGTGCATCAAACCTGTCTGCTCCCCCGGCAAGTTTTCCTGTCACCTGGGAGGTCAGGTGCTGAACATGGGAGAACTTTTCCACCTCCATGAACGAGCTGACCCTCACTGATCCAAAGGCTGCCACCTTTCCGATATCATTCCTGGCAAGATCAACCAGCATCAGGTGTTCTGCCTTCTCCTTCTCATCGGAAAGCATCTCTTCGGCAAGCCGTGCGTCCTCTGCTGCATCCTTTCCACGTGGGCGTGTTCCTGCAATCGGCACGGTAAAGATATCCTCACCATCTGCCTTGACCAGCATCTCAGGGCTTGAACCGATGACGGTCTCATCCCCGAACTCAAGGAAGTAGAGGTAGGGAGACGGGTTGAGCTGGCGAACCTCCTCGTAGATCCTGAACGGATCTCCTGTGTAGGGTGTCTGGAACCGGCGTGAGACTACGGCCTGGAAGATATCCCCTGCCCTGATATGGTCAAGGGTCTTCCTGACAGCAGACTCAAACTCTTCCTTTCCCATCGGTGAGGTGAGCGGGATCTCACGAGCAGCTGGACGTTCGCTCTCTGAGCGGTTTTCATCCCTGATGGTTAGGATCTGGTCTGCAAGTGTCTGGATCTCTACCACGGCCTGTTCATAGAATCGGCCGGGCTCGACACCGGGATGTACGAGCGGGGTTGAGAATACCATACAGGTGTTATTCTGGTGATCAAGAACGACTCCTGATCTTGCGAGCATGAATTTTCCAACCGGACAGTTCTTCTCATGTCCTGCATCCAGGTATCCTTTATTCAGGTCAGAGACCATGTCGTAGGAACAGTACCCGACAAGGCCACCTGCAAATCCTGAAGGTGCTTTTCCTGAAAGGGTATACCCTTCCATGAATTCTCGGATCTTCCCGATAGGATCTGATCTTCCGTCTTCATCATGGAGGATGAAGAGTTCCTGTATCCCTGTCCCGATGATTGATCGCACCGCACGGCGGGGTACCCCTTCCATTGACTCCAGGAGAAATCCCCTTTCTGTACGAAGTTGCTGATACAGCACCGCAGGAGATACATCCTGGAGTGGAATGGTCATGGTTACCGGGATGAGTCCCGGTTTCTGCAGGTTCTCTGCCAGATGTGTAAATGTCTCATATGACAGATCCGGTGACAGGCAGTCTCCTGTCACTGCGGACTCCATTCCACCGGCATCACCTGGCTAAATGTATCTTTTGTTTGAATCATGTATATTCATGTATTCGATTGTACATATTTATACATTATTGTGCTGATGATGCCTGACTGTGTGAACAATCACGTCAGGTTAGTATAGCTGACCCCGGCGAATTGAATTTTAAATGATAATCTCTGAAATAAATCAATTTGGGACGCCTTACAACTGCATGGCAAGGATTTTTATGCGCACAAGAAGGTCACTATGGGGGTGTGGTGTTTTATCTCCCTCTCCTAACGAAGTGGGGAGAGGTCCTGGCGGTTCTTCAGAGGATAAAGATGCGCATTCCTGTACAAAATCATTAGAGATATTGGGATTTTCAAGGCTGCAGGTTAATATATATAGTATTGGCGCTATTGGAGAAGTGTGGGCAGAGAAAATCACTCTGCTATCTCAATTAAATTATATAAAAATTATGATGTCCTGAAGCCTGATATTTGAAAACAAAAAAACCGGCCTGATCTCGATCACAGACAATTAACAGAACTGGAGATGACACATGGAACGAAAAAAGATAGCATACTTCTGCTGGGAATCACTCTACACTGATCGGGTTGGCGGTCTTGCGAACGCTGCCACATACCTCGCACAGGAACTGGCAAAGAAGAACGAGGTTCACTTCTTCACCCGGGGAGACGGGGACTTCACCTTCGGAGGAGTTCATTACCATACAGTCCGTCCGTATGGCAACAATGTGGTGGAGTACTGCCGTAATATGAGCCATATGATGGCAGAAAGGTTTCACTCCCTTGATTCTCCACAGTTTGATCTTCTTCATTTCCATGACTGGCATGTAACCGAGGCTCTGCATCTTCTGCAGGATCGCAGCACCGTGTTCACCTATCACTCGACCGAGTATGGCCGTAACGGAAATCAGCATGGCAGTTGGTGGGAGTACCATGAGATCAGTGGGAAGGAGTGGTATGCCGGCCTCATTGCCAAGCAGGTGACCACCGTGTCAGGCGTTCTGAAAGATGAGGTGATGCATCTCTATAATGTTCCTGACTGGAAGGTGAAGGTCTTCCCGAACGGCGTGGTTCCAGAACAGTTTGATGTGAGTCTTGACCAGGGGACAGTAAAGCAGGAGATGGGAATCCATCCCTATGCCCCAACCGTTCTGTTCATCGGTAGAATGGCTGTCCAGAAGGGTCCTGATCTCCTGCTTGATGCACTTCCACAGGTGAAGGACCGGTTCTGGGGTTTCCAGGCGATCATGGCCGGAGACGGGGGAATGCGGTCATGGCTCCAGGAGCGTTCAGCAGCCATGGGTCTGCCGATCCGGTTCCCCGGATATATCACCGATACACAGTATGTCCGTCTGTTAGCTGCAGCAGACCTCGTTGTGATCCCGAGCAGGAATGAACCGTTCGGCATTGTGCTGCCTGAAGCATGGAGTGCAGGAAAGCCTGTGGTGGCCTGTGATGTGGGTGGTCTTCATGAAAATATCGAACAATACCACGACGGCATTCGGACATCGGTATCGGCTGACAGTATCGCATCAGGAATCTGTGAAGCACTCGACAATATGGAACGATCACGTAGATGGGGACGGAGTGGAAGGGCCAAGGTGTATCGCGACTTCCAGTGGAGTGGGATCGCAGACCGGCTCGATGCTATGTATGCCGGAGTCAACTCCTGAAACCGGACTCATCAACTTAGATTGACTCATCTTTTTTACTTCTGGCATCAATCCCTGATTATGGATTTGCCGTATTTCATCCCGGCTTCTGATGATATTGAGGATCCCATCCCTGTTATTAATCCTGCTACCGGGGCTCTAGTCGGGAGAATACACCAGGGTTCGGCGACAGAAGTTGATGCTGCTGTTCTCCGTGCATCTGAAGCGTTTCCAAAGTGGGCTGTTATAGATGCCACCGAACGTGCAAAGGTACTGTTCAAGGCTGCTGCTCTTGTCAGGAATAGGCAGGCTGCATTTGCAGGACTTCTCACAAGTGAACAAGGAAAGCCCCTCAAAGAATCAAAAAATGAGATTGCTGGGTTTGCACGGATCCTTGAGTACTATGCCTCAATATCAGGGTTTTTGAAAGGGGATTACGGGAACTCATCAGCATATGGTCATGCGATCGTGTCCAGAAAACCGCTCGGCGTCTGCGGTGCCATCATTCCCTGGAACGTTCCTGCCATCATCATGGGATGGAAGGTCGGTCCTGCCCTCGCAGCCGGTAACTCCATTATTCTGAAACCTGCCACAACAGCCCCGCTGACCTGTATACAACTCGCAGGGTGTCTGGTTGAGGCAGGTCTCCCTGCTGATATCCTTCAGGTTGTCACCGGTCCCGGACCTGTTGTCGGCGAGGCTATCGCATCCCATCCTGGCATTCGGGCAGTCTCGTTCACTGGTGAGGTTGGAACCGGAAGAAGAGTTGCATCCCTGGCTGCACCGTACTTTAAACGTGTCACCCTTGAGCTCGGGGGGAGTGACCCAATGATCGTGTGCAACGATGCTAACCTGGCCGAAGCAGCAAAGGGAGCTGTTGCCGGGAGATTCTTCAACTGTGGCCAGACCTGCACAGCAGTGAAACGATTGTTTGTTGATTCATCTGTTGAAGAGGAGTTTGTCCAAAAACTGCAGACCATGATCTCCTCCCTGAAGGTAGGCAACGGTCTCGAATCAGGTGTTGATATGGGACCGGTGCATTCGCTTGCCCAGCGTTCACTTATTGCAGACCAGGTCGAGCGGACAATCGAAGGCGGGTTTGGTACTATCAAAACCGGAGGAAAAGAAATTACAATCGGCAATTCAGGCAGTTCATTCTTTGAACCGACTCTTCTTTCAGGCCTTTCCCCTGAAGCCCCTGTTCTTAAGGAGGAGGTCTTCGGGCCGGTCCTCCCAGTCATGCCGTTTGAGACCCTTGATGATGCCATATCGGTTGCGAACAGCACACAGTTCGGGCTTGGTGCCTCGGTATGGACCCACGACACCCGCATTGTCAGCAGAGCATGTGAAGAACTGCAGGCAGGGATTGTGTGGGTAAACCAGCATCTCAAGATCCCTCCCGAAGTACCTTTTGGTGGCACAAAGGACTCCGGGATTGGCAGGGAGAACGGCCGTTATGCACTGGAACATTATCTGGAAGAGAAGACGATCCTGATAAAGCCGTGATATCATGGTTGTTGCAGGAGTTCATGTATCAATAGCAGGTTCCCTGGATCAGGCAGCAGGCCGGGCTGTCGAACGTGGGTGTGACTGTTTCCAGATATTTACCAAAAATCCTCGTGGATGGGCAGCAAAGGTGATCACTGATCAGGATGCTGCAGCATTCAGGAATGCAGTATCTGCTTCATCACTACAACCGATCTTTGCCCATATGCCATACCTCCCCAATCTTGCATCAGAGAAACCTGAAATGTACCGCAAGTCAGTCGATGCCCTGGTGCTTGAACTACAGCGGTGCTCTCTTCTGGGCATCCCATACCTGGTAACCCATCTCGGGCATGCAGGCGATGACACTGGTCTTGGGCGTGACCGGGTGGTTTCTGCAGTACTGCAGGCTTTCGATCAGGATTCTTCTGATGTTACCCTGCTCCTGGAGAATACAGCCGGTGAACGCAACTCGGTCGGCAGCAGGCTTGAAGAGATCGCCACGGTATTGAACGGGATCGGGGACAAAAGCCGGACCGGTATCTGTTTTGACACCTGCCATGCTTTTGCAGCAGGGTATGACCTGCGGACACCGGATGCTGTATCGTCAGTGGCTGAACAGATAGATACGCTCTTTGGTCTGTCCCGAATCGCCCTCATCCACCTGAATGACGCGAAAGGAGCATGCGGCTCGGGTCTTGACAGGCATGAGCATATCGGATGCGGGTCTATCGGGGAGCATGGTATTGCGGCAGTCCTCCAACATCCGGGATTTAACAAAATCCCTGTCATCTGCGAAACACCGGTGGATGATCGGCGCGGTGACGCCGAAAACATTACCGTGGTACGTCGCCTGGAGGCAGAAGTCTTCCAGAACGTTTGAGTCATCAGCCCTGATTTCCTTTATTTTTATCAAATATTCGGTTTTTATTATATTTTCAATACACTATTTCGTGCGCACCATCTGTTCATTTTTCCCGGCTTTTTCTGTGTCACGGTTCAAAAAAGGGGGCAGAAGCCGAGAACCTTATAGCCGATCTGATGAAATCTTACTATTATGGCGCTGGCCGGTGACGGGGTTTGTTTGAGGTCACCTGTTCCGGTACGCGTAAATCAGGTGTAACAATATGAACAGGATGGGACAGATCAGCCGGGGGATATTCCTTCTGGTTGTCATGGGGGCACTTTTTGGGACGATGGCTGCTGCCCAGCCGATTAAAGCACCGGCTGTGATCACCTCTCCCGGTGTGTATGAACTGAGCGAGGATGCCAGACAGATCACAGATGTCTATGGTATCCAGATCCAGTGTTCTAATGTTGTGATAGATGGTGCCGGTCACTTCCTTGGGGGAGAAGAACGTGAGAAGTCGGCCGGTGTATTTGTCAACAAGTATGGCGGTTCGATCACCAATGTCACCGTGAAGAATCTCAACCTTGAGAACTGGGAGGGTGGCATTGTCTATAATTATGTGAAAGGCCAGAAGGGAGATTCAAACCTCATCACTGATTGCGACATTGTGAAGTGTGACAAGGGTATCCACATCGAGTACTCCGATTATGTCATGGTTGAAGAGAACCAGATCCGTGACTGTTCATCTGGTGTGGTTGTTGAAGAACTCTCGACCAATACAGATCTGAAGAAGAATACCATCAAGAGTTGCGGCGTAGGAATCGGCGTCTCCAACTCGCAGCAGACTACACTGGAAGAGAATACCTTAAACACCTGTAAGGTTTACGGCGTCGAGGTGACCGACTCGGAGGGCACAGTCGCGAAGAAAAATGGAATCAGCGACAACAAATATGCCGCATTGAAGATTGAGAACTCTAAGAAATCGGAGATTACCGGTAACACCCTCTCCCAGACCGAAGTCGGTGCAGTGCTCATCATCGGCAATGATGTCCACAACGCCGAGATCACTGATAACTACTTCAGCTCATTCGAGAATGTTGTGGTCGATGATGTAAGCACAGATATCGCCTGGAATAAAACCCAGAAGCCGGGGATAAACATCCTGGGAGGGCCGTATCTGGGTGGAAACTACTGGGGATCTGCAGCCGGCACAAAGGGATATTCAGACACGGCAGCTGATAAAGACGGCTTTGGTATTGCTGATCAGCCGTACCGGATCAATGAGTACAACATCGACTACCTCCCGCTTACTCATACAACCGCAACCAAGGCTCCTGAAGAGCAGGAGATAACTCCTGATGTAAATGGTACCTCAACCCCTGATATTTCATCCAATCAGACACCAGTGCAGGAAACACAGCCTGAGCAAAGTCAGGAACTATCATCAGTATCAGAAAAATCAGTATCAGAAAACAGTTCGGCAGTTCCTGTGAAAGAGGTAGTGGCCCCGTCTGTAACGGAAAAAGCTATAGATCAGACAAATATCACAAAGCCCGGCAATACAACCAATATGAGTACTCCTGCCCCGGTTCTGACCCTCAATGATCCGATCATGAATCGGTCTGTAGCCAATGCCTATCCGACTGTGAGTAGTCAGTTCCTTCAGGTCTCCTCTCCATCTGTCAACACTTCCGGTTCAGTTCAGGGTTCTGATAGTGTAAACAGTTCCTCTGAAACAGGAAACAATACCTCCCTTACAACAGGGGCAGCAGATAAACTGGCACTTCCTGCACAGAACGGGTACCTTGTGTTCCAGGTGTCAGAGTCAGGAGGCCGGGTCATTCTGACAACCACTACCGGTTACGAGATCAAACTCGATACCATGCAGCAGAAGGATCTGGCGGTTCCGGTTCCTGTCGGCGGGCTCGAATACGTGACATACCGGGTTGAAAAGGATGGATACATTCCAGTTTCCGGGCCGATATACCCATATCCTGGTGCCGGACAGACAACATCGATCGCTGTCACCCTGATAAAAAGCCCTGCCAATACAACCAGTCAGTCGATCCTTCAACCTACACAGAATGGGGTTAAACTATCAGGTAGCACGTATAGCCCGACACCTGTAAATACCACCGGAGCCGTAAGCCAGGTAACCACCTCTTTGCCTTCGGCAGGTACAAACATGACAGAACAGGCAGCCCCATCACCGGTAGTCAGAAACCAGACTCTAAATGTAGCAAACAGTTCGACAGCCAACCAGACAGGTACATCTACAACCCACACTGAGCGTACCCCTGCAGTGGTTGCTGTAACAAATGGAGTGAGCCAGCCTTCATCCGACCAATCTCATGTCATCCGTGCATCGGCAGGCCCGGGAGGTTCTATCTATCCGAACGGTTCCGTAAGTATTGAGGATAAAGGAACCGGCTCCTTCATGATCGCACCAGATGGATCTCATAAGATCTCGTACCTGGTTATCGATGGTATTCAGACCAGCCCGATGTCTGAGTACCGGTTCATCAATGTCACCTCAGATCACACGATAATCGCCGGGTTTGCCTGAATCGAGATCAGGTTCAGGGAGTCCCACCCTTCCGGCTCTGGCGCTGTCACCGAATATATTTGATTATCCAGCAGAATAGAAAAATCTGGCCTCAATACCGGGTGTTATCTTTATCTTGCAAAAAAACGTTATTTGTACCATGAACCCCTCCCCCTGGTATTGCCTACTGCTGGTGCTGCTTCTTGCAGTGTCTGCAGTCTCCCAGGGGGCTTTTGCAGATTCCTCAGGTCAGACAATTCCAACACAGATTACGTCACTTACGGCCCTTGAAACCCCGCCGAAGACAACGGGGAGCCCTACAGCCAAGGCGACTATCGCTCCGATTCATACCAAGGAACCGGTTATAAAACCACCTGTTGACCAGCCATCTGCAATTCCATCAGGGACTCCAACTCCTGAGCTCCCTCAGGTCAGGGCAACACCGACGGTAGCCAAAACGACAACAACTCCTGAAGGTAAACTGACCGGGAACCCTAACGATAACGAGTCTGCCTCGACATACTTCCAGTGGGGACGGGCGTATGAAGACGCTGGCGATTACTCCGCTGCGGTTGAGGAGTATGATCGTGCCATTGCACGTGAACCCTATAATGCCGATGCCTGGTATCACAAGGCACTCTGCTATGAGAACCTCGGAATGTGGGATGAGGCATATCAGGCATACCGGTTCCTGCTCACCATTGATCCAGGGTATCCGGCATCAGTAAACATCAGCGGCAGCATCAGGGTGAATAACACAACCGACCGCCGACCGATAAACAACCCCCCTGCGACCGGCACACCCCTGCTCTGGATTGCATCAGGAGTGATAATCACCGGGATGTTTGCAGCTGGTTTTGCCCTCTATCACCGGCGAAAGTTCCTGGAGGCTGTAAAAACCGGGGATATCTCTATCTCAACCCGTACAATACAACCGAACCAGGGACCATTCCCAGATCTTGATCTCATCGCATCTGATATTGCCCCGTACTATTGCGGTGATCCTGAAATCTTCAAGACTGTCATGCGACTCGCGGTTGAGATAGCAAGGGAAGGAAGGGAAGGTAAACCTGTAGGCACCGCGTTTATCCTGGGAGACAGCGATGCGGTTCTTGAACGATCACGGCAGCTGATCCTGAACCCGGTATCAGGTCACTCAGAAAACGACCGGATGATAACCAGCCCTGACATGAGGGAGAATATCAAAGAACTGTCGCTTGTCGACGGTGCATTTGTAATCAGGGAGAATGGTATCGTCGAGGCGGCAGGCAGGTACATCTCTATTGATACCAGTGGGGTTACCCTGCCGAAAGGATTCGGTACTCGTCACGTATCAGTGGCAGCAATTACCCAGGAGACCAGTGCAATAGGGATTGTGGTGTCAGAGAGTGGAGGAGTGGTCAGGGTCTTTTCCAATGGAAAGGTCATCTTCGAGACGATGTGATCCTGCTATCCCGATATACTGATGACCATCCCGCCTTCCTGTACTATTGAAGAGCTTGCAGACGATCTGCTTCTTATACACACCAAGGGAGCACTTGGCAGGTATATTGCAGATTTCATTCCTGAATACGGGATGTACGATCTCCAGCTGATCAGCGGAAAACTGGAGCGTGATCTCCGCAAAGTACCAACCTCGTACAGAAACCGTGTTCTGCCTTACATGCGGGAATGGATATTCGAACGATACCACCGTGTCCTATGATGAATCACAAGGATCGGTTTTCATCCCTGGATCATCCCTTATCAGATCCCGCGACGTATCAGTCGTTCTGTCGGATGCTTCCATCCGGATGCCTTATCACCGGTGATGAGAATGATCCCTATCCTGAAGAGAAGGCTCCCTGGTACCACTGCTTTATGTACCTGATGGCAGCCTTCGCGATGTATGTGCTTGATGAGCCGGGCCATCCGGTTCAGATGCCCTTTCCCGGTGGTCAGACTGTCTACCGGTCAGGCGATCACTATTACTGCCCGATCAGGGATAAGGAAGATGAGATCTTCTACTCGATATGCAACTACTGCCCTGCACTGCAGACTCCTGACTGAAAAAAGATTAAAATGAGATGTCGGGTCTCTTCTCGATATCTTCCCCGGCAAACTCAAGGTACTGGAGTTTTATGAGGCCTGCAAATTTGCCGATAAAGTTAGAGGGAATTGTATCCATCATGGTGTTGAACTGTTCGGCTACGTTGTTTGCAGTATACCGCTGCCTGGCTATCTCATCCTCGACCTGTTTCACCGAGTCCATCAGGCTTGTTACCGTCTGGGATGTCTTGAGGTCTGGATAGTTCTCCATCACTGCAAAGAGTCTTCCCAGCATTGAGCGTGATTCAGCCTCAATTCCTGCAAGATCTCCTGCACCTGCCGAGCCCACCGATGCACGCATGGCTGTTACCCTCTCCAGGGTATCCTTCTCAAAGGCAGCATAGGATTTTACTGCACCAAGGAGTTGCTCGATCATGTCAAGGCGTTTCTTCAGGGCAACCTTGATCTGTCCCAGTGTGGCCTCATGGGTGTTCTTCAGGCTGAAGAACCTGTTGTACAGTGATACGGCCCAGACCAACAGGCCTATTATTGCCAGTACAACAATGCCAGCGACAATTAAAAGAATCATACAGATCAGTTATTATCATCTCCTTTAATGGGTAATACTCTACCCCTTCACAAAGTGTCCGGGGTTATACAATGAGCAGGGCTGGAGATGAACGTCTGATAGTACCAAGGTATTCCCTGTCGTACCGGCTCATTTCAATCCTGCTTTTAATGGGTATCTTCCTGATAGCGATACTCTTCTCTGCTCTCTATCTGAATAACTCACGCTCAATTGAGAACGAGTTTATTCTCAGCCAGAACTATACCGAGCAGAGTCTGTCTACTTCGGTCAGACTTCTTCAGGAGACCCTGTTTATTTATGACGCTGCATACGAACCCGCATTGCAGGCAGCCATGTCCGAGTACCTCCTGAGTCTCAATGCTTCTGGTTGGGATCCAGGCAACATGGATCTTCAGGATCTTCAGGAGAGGATATATCAGGAGACAGGCTATCGGGCCGACCTTTTTGTGATAAGTGATGAAGGAGTCATCACCCGGAGTACGGATGATTCAGAAATGGGTCTGGACTTTAAACAGTTCCCTGAATTTTACCAGAATCTTACATCCATACGGCTGGGAGATGTATATGCATCTGATTCTATTATCCAATCTCTGGGAACCGGGGAGTTCAGAAAGTACGGCTATCAGCCCACTCCTGATCATCGGAATATCCTTGAGATCTCCCTGGATGTTGACGATCTGATAAGCAGAGTCAACCTCTCCTCGTTCTCAACTATATCCAATATGTATACCGGGAGTGTTCCCGGAGTCAAATCTGTCTTTATCTTTGGGAAACTTGCAGTCTTCAGGAACGATCCCAAAGAAGGTCTCCAGCATCCTGATCATTACAAGGTATCATACACCACGTTGACTGACCGGTTAGACCATATTAAGGAAGCCTTTGCATCGAAGAACAATATTGTCGCGGGAGATCCTGGTGCAAACGAATACCGCAGATACATGTATGTACCTTCACCAGAGACAACAGGCCCTTCCCTGTCTGAACTGGGACACGTCATTGAGATAACATATGATCTGCAGGAAATCAGGGATCGCCAGCATAGTGCCCTTCTGACCTATCTGTTCGGGGGTGTCTGTTGTATCATCATGGTTATGCTGGTGGCATTTGTGATCACCCGGTACATCACCCACCCGATAGATCAGATTGTGGCTGACATCGAGATCATATCAGATGGTGCGTATGATCATCCTATTACACATACTCATGGCTTTGAGTTCGGGCGCCTTGAAACCAGTATCGGGAAGATGGTTCACCATCTCAAGGATGATATCATCAGCATAAGGCAGAAGTCAGATGACCTGGATCATGAGCTTGGTCAGCGTATTGCTGCAGAAGAATCACTTCGGACTGCAAACCGGAAACTGAATCTGCTCTCAAGCATCACCCGTCATGATATCCTCAACCAGCTCTCGGTGATAACCGGGGCAATTGAACTGCTTCCTGAAGAAGGGTGCAGCAGCCTGTATCTTATCGAGATCATTCAGCGGTCTGTTGCCAACATTCATAAACAGATCTCATTTACCCGGTTGTACGAGCAGATGGGCTCGCACCAGCCCGAGTGGCAACGAATGGATGAGATGGTCATGCATGCACAGGAGGGGATCAGCCTTCACGGAATCAGGATAGAGAATACCGTCGGCAGGCTTGAACTCTATGCCGATCCGATGGCCAGCCGGGCTGTCTTCAATCTGTTTGAGAATGCAGTCCGGCATGGTGGCGAGGTATCACTCATAACCCTTGATTTCAAAGTCATTGATAGTGAGGGGATTATAGTAATTTCTGATGACGGGTATGGAGTTCCGGTCGGTGAAAAGGAGAAGATATTCGAGAGAGGATTCGGCACCAACACCGGGCTCGGTCTCTTTCTGGTCAGGGAGATCTTCCTGATCACCGAAATTAACATAGAGGAGAACGGAGTTGCCGGTCAGGGTGCCAGATTCGAGATACATGTTCCTGAAGGTGCATGGCGAATGGCTGAAGATGGTGCTTCTGGATGAGATGTTACTGATGATATTTCCGAAGGTTTTTCCCGCGTCATTCTAATCATTACACATGACTCAGGTGTCTCTTCCCGGTTCTGCTGCAGAAGCTGCTGATCAACTGGCCGGGTGTTACTCACGCAAAGATGTTGAGGGTCTGCTTGCTATCACCTCGCCGCTCTTCAATGGATTCGGGTCAGGTTTGGATGAGGTTGTTCACTCATTTGAAGAGTTACGTGCCGGAATTTCCCGTGATTTTTCCCAGTGTGATGAGGTCACCATGAAATTTTCTGACACTCAGATTAAAGAAGTGCAGGGTTTTGCCTGGATGATTGCGAAATGCACAATAACTGCCCGGACCGGGAGAGAGGTTCTCTCCTTAACAGGAAGGATGAGTGCGGCCTTTATCTCGTCACCTGGCGGATGGCAAATTGCCCAGACGCATTTCTCTCTACCATATGGGGCACAGGAAGAAGGACAGTCATTTCCAACATAACTGAAAGACTCTGTCTCCAGAACCTCCGACCTGGGCAATCATCTCTTTTTTTAACCGAAAACCATAGGCCTTTATGCTCTGCTCGCACAGATATCCACCAAAGCGAGAACCTCATTCCCAGGTAGGGAACCGACGCTGGTCTGATCTGATACAATGCCAGCCCGGGATTCAGGTTCTGGAGCCGGTCATGAACAGCAGGAAATTATTTGTCGGCAACCTCACGTATTCAGTCAGGGAAGAGCAGCTCAAGGCATTATTCTCCCGTTTTGGAGAGGTTGTCAGTGTACGGGTACTTGAGAAGAAAGGGTATGGTTTTGTTGAGATGGCGACCCCGGAGCAGGCCGGTGCTGCCCGTGAGGCTCTGAGCGAGACCGAGTTTGAAGGCCGGAATCTGTTAATAGATGGTGTGAGGCCTCCCCTTAAATCAAAGAAGAGTCCACACAAACCGAGACCGAGTGGCAGTTCCCATTCCAGTCCAGGCTCAAGACCTGCAAAGCCCGGCTCCGGATACGGGTACCGTGGCAAAAAACCAAATCCATCAGGGCATGGTGGAAGACCTGGGCAGCGTTCTCCTTCAAACAGGAGGCCATCAATGCCTTCACGGAGGAATACGGGATCAGGATCGCGGAGATCCTGATCTGAATACGACCTGTATGCGATTCAGTTCTGTGCACTATCAAACTGCCTGATTACTTCCGGGAGACAGGTCACCACTCCCTTAATTCCTGAAACGGTAAGTGTCATGAGGATGGCATCCACAACTTCTTCTCTTGTTGCTCCCATCTGCCTTGCCATGGGGATATGAGCCCGGACTGCCCCTTCATCACCTGCTGCTGCCTTCATCGCGATGTAGATGAGTTGTTTTGTCTTGCCATCAAGACCCCCCGACCCGGCAACCGCTTTAATCAGATTGTTGAAGGCCTCTGCGACATCGGGTGCTTCCTGTTGGAACAACTCCATTGGATTCTTATTCATAATGAGTATTGGATCCGCGGAATTATCAGGACATATCCTCAATCCTTGTTTATCGTAAACCGCCATCCGCATCTGAAGTCTCCCACAGGTTCATCAGGAGGACAGGAGATACACTCGGTTCTGATGTCAGGATCGATTGTACTGGCAAAGCTTGGATAGTCCACCAGTCCGATCTGCTTGCATGGGAAGAACGGCAGTCCTTTTCGGTGACGTGCATCCTGGGTACGACAGGTCACCATGAACAATTCAAGGGTATAATGATCAGGCCTTGAAATTATACAGGTGTTGATCTGTGCAAAGAGCCGGGCTCCGAGTGCACGGTCCAATGCATCGAGCCCCCCGTGCTCTGGAAGGTTCAGGCGTGCAGTGATTCTTCGTGCTTCGATAACTGAAAACTCCTCCCATACCTTTATATCACAAGCCATGGCTGCATCAAGCCCGTATGCCTCTTCAACGGCAAGAAACCAGAGCCCGTCCATGGCAAGCCAGTTCTTTGCTGCATCAGCAAGTTCATTTTGGAGCCTTCTGATCTCATCTGCCATATCTGATTCGTTCTTCATCATGCTCAGATCATGTCCTGATCGGACAGGTATTATTCACGTAACGATAAAACTGCCTGCACGCCCTAATTGTATGGAGACGGTGAATTATTCAGGTTCGCATGAAAAAGCGGGGGTATTTTTCTGGTTTACGCACTGCCACCAGAGGTGTTTGTCACCCTCATATCAAGGGCTTTTTGCAGAACAGCAACAGTCTCTTCAGAAGTGTCCTGACTCATTCCGAACCAGACCTGCTGTTCATCTACCCTGAGTGCAATGGATATAGTCTTTTGGTCAATTTTCATGTCTGCAATAGCCCATTGTCCTGCACGCTCTCCATGGAAGAAGGCATCTATAGAGCCATTCTCAACCATCTGAATGAGTGAAGAGATATCGTCTGCGGTCACGATACTCGGTTCTGGTATACCATATTTCGTAAGCATCCCGTAATGTGCATCTCCTGAAACAACCCCTACCTTCAGATCTTTCAGGTCATCCGGACTGGTGAGTTTGATATTAGATGCAGAATTTACGAAGAATGCACTTGAATCGTTTGCGTATGGTCCTAACCACTTAAGATCGTTCTCACGTTCCGGTGTTCTGTATAATGCCAGAAGGAGAGTTCTAGGGCCGGCTTTTGTGGTATTATACGCCTTATCCCAGGGTAGCAGGGTAATTGATCCCTGATTTATCTTGGTACCTGTATCAGCAGAGATCTTCTCGATCAGATCCACTGCCTGACCTGAAGCCTTGCCATCTACAAGATACGAAAATGGAGCATACTCTTCACCAACAACTGTCAGACCTGAATCATCTGTTGGATTTTCAGCAGTTGTCATCCCGGCAGCAGTACTTAGTAAAAAGAGGATTAGCAGAATGTGGAGCCGTAGCATATAAGAGAAGCATCCTTGCTCAAAGATAACGATGTCGCCTGAAGCCGACTCGTGCAAATACTTCAAAATGGTTGAACACAGGGATAATTCGACAACCAGATATCTACAGACCCTGATATTCTTTGTATGGGGGATGAACCTGCAGGTGAGTCTGACCTGATTTCTACGCAGATACTCGAAATTCTCATCAGGGTCGTACAAAAAGCAGCCTTCATCGATAGCCAGCCGGTGGATCTTGGGGATGGTTCGTTATTATCGGCTGGAGAGATTCATCTTATCGACATGGCCGGGCAGTATCCGCATGATACCATATCCGGACTTGCAAGCCGCCTGGGTGTGACAAAGAGTGCGGTGTCCCAGATGGTGCAGAAACTGGTGGTCAAGGGATATATTGATCGCTGCCGTGAAGAAGGCAACCGAAAAAATATCTGTCTGCATCTCACTCCATCCGGGAAAAAGGCCTTTGCGTGGCATACATCCCTTCACTCCTGTGTTGATGATCAGATCTGCTCGTATCTCTCATCCCTTTCCTATAATGATCGTCAGATTCTGCTTGAGCTTCTGATCAGAATGAGTACAACCATCGATCACTCTCTCAAGATTCGGGATGATCATATCAGAAATTTTCTCTCCACATACTCAGTTGAGTCTTCGTGACATCATCCCCTTCTTGTGGGAATCACCTCTGATACATTGTAGTAAAGTATCTAAACCATTTTCTCTATAAACTATTCTGCCGGGATCTGATCTGAAGCCTGTTTGCTTCACGAGACCCCGATATGGAGCAGAAATGACTAACCACGTATCTGAATCTGACTTTTCTCCGCTCAGCAGGACTGACGGACCTGATGTGATCGGTATCTTCAATCATTATATCAAGAACAGTTATGCTGCCTTTCTGGAACAGCCGGTACCTGATACTTTTTATGACCATATGCTCGGGCTTCTGGGATCATTTCCATCTGCAACCATCAGACAAGATGGCGTTCTGGTTGGATTCGGGATGCTTCGCCCCCATAACCCCATGCCCGCTTTTGCCCATACTGCAGAGGTGACCTACTTTATCAGCCCTACCCATACCGGGTCCGGGATTGGAGGGGCAATGCTCTCATACCTGGAGAAGAAAGGCCGTGAATTCGGAATTACCTGCATACTTGCACAGATATCATCCCTGAATGAGGGGAGTATCAGATTCCATGAGAAACAGGGCTTTACCCACTGTGGAAGATTTCAGAATAGTGGAAAGAAGAACGGAATGTTCTTTGATACCGTCTGGATGCAGAAACAAATATAAATGAAATATGTCGTCCCTACCTCCCAGATTAATATTATTGACGTTAATCTGTTTACAACTCTATGTTGTCGGTCCTGTATGTGGATGATGAGCCTGGACTCCTTGAGATCGGGAAGATTTTCCTGGAACGGGGAGGCAACCTCAAGGTTGATATTGTCTCATCTCCCCTTCAGGCACTCTCCCTGATTGCGGAGTTTACATATGATTGTGTGATATCAGATTACCAGATGCCGGGAATGGACGGGCTGGAACTTCTGAAAAAAGTCAGAGAAACCTGGCGTCCCCTCCCTTTTATTCTCTTTACCGGAAAAGGCAGGGAAGAGGTTGTGATTGAAGCCCTGAATAATGGTGCTGATTTTTATCTGCAGAAGGGTGGTGAGCCGAGGTCACAGTTTGCCGAGCTTGAACATAAGGTTCGTCTTGCAGCAGAAAGGAGGCAGGTCTCCGCAGAACTGCGCAACTCTGAACGGATGCTTACCGATCTGATCGACTTCCTTCCTGATCCCACATTTGCTATTGATCTTGACGGCAAGGTGATCGCCTGGAACAGGGCCGTAGAAGAGATGACCGGCATCAACAAAAAAGAGGTGCTGGGATGCGGGGACCTGATATATTCTGTTCATCTATTCGGGGAGAAGGGTCCACTCCTTATTGATCATGTTCTGCGTGAGTTTCCCGATGCAGCGAAACTCTATCCATACATTGCCCATGAGGGTGACAAGTTCATAGCAGAACGGTTCGTTCCGAATCTTAATGGAGGTGCTGGAGCATACCTCTGGCTTGTTGCCTCACCGATTTACAACTCCGAAGGAGATGTCATCGGCGCAATTGAGTCTATTCGGGATATCACATCGAGAAAAAGGGCCGAAGAAGAGCTTCGGGCAGCATTTGAACAACTTGCTGCAACTGAAGAGGAACTGCGGCAGCAGTACCAGGACCTTGCACAGAGTGAGAAGCAGATCAGGGACAGTGAGCGGCGTCTGAATGATATCATCAGCTTCCTTCCTGATGCCACGTTCGCCATTGATCAGGATGGAATCGTCATTGCCTGGAATCATGCTATGGAAGAGATGACCGGTGTCTCACGGGCAGAGATGCTTGGAACCGGTGATTTCTCATATGCAGTCCCTATCTGGGGCATCAGAAGACCGATGCTCATCGATGCAGTGCTCCGGGGAGATCCCTCGGTTGAGGCCCAATACAAATCCCTGACAAAGAAGGGCAACAAGTTCTTTTCAGAAGTTGAACTTCCCCACTTTTACGGGGGGAAAGGAGGGTACTTCTGGTTTACTGCAACCCCACTGTACAACTCTGAAGGTGAGGTCATCGGGGCAATCGAGTCCATCCGTGATGTAACTGAACATAAGCGTGAGCAGGATGAACTCAGGGCTGCATATGAACAGATTGCTGCCACCGAAGAAGAATTGCGGCAGCAATACAAGGATCTGGCCTGGGGAGAGGCACGGATAAGGGAGGATGAGCGGTTTATCAACGACGTCTTCTCAAGCATTCAGGACGGTATAACAGTTCTTGATACTGACCTCTGCATTCTGAAGACAAATCAGGCTATGGATGGTTTGTCCCATGATAATGTATCCATACTTGGAAAGAGGTGCTATGAGGTCTATCACAAGGCGGCCACACCATGTGCTGACTGTCCTGCTCTGCATACTCTGCGAACCGGTCATCCTTCGCATAAGATCATAAAAGGGCGTGGAGAAGGTGAAAAATCCGGTCAACTCGATGTGTATACCTATCCACTCTATGATTCGGTAGCAGGGAAGATGACCGGGGTTATTGAGTACGTCAGGGGGATTACCGAACGCACCAGGTCAGAACCGGATATTTCTGTTGAAGAGAAACCCGGCTCATCCCGGTAACCATGCCCCGTCTGAACTGGCGGAAGTATCAGGACCGGTTTGAACACCTCTCCGAGGAAATTCTATCTGAACAGATTCCCGCTGAAACATCTCTTCTCCCAAGGTTAATTGAGATCTGTCATGATGATTCCGCAGCAGACCTCTTGATCCTCGGTGCTGAAGCCCCGCTGCTTGCATATCTTGAGTTTCTTTTTGCCCGTGCTGAAGGCCCGTACTCTCCATTGTTTGTATCATACTCCCGGCTTATCACACTGGTATTTCGTCTCTCCTTCCCGCTCAAAACCCTGCTTGACCTCAACGCAGCAGATGCCATAGGAAACATGATCCTGAACAGGCGAGGCAGGCTGAAGTTTGTTATAGCCGATGATCTTGAACTCTCCCTTCTGCTTGAACGATGGCCAATGTTCGGTCTTCACCCGGTAACGGAGCGACAGGTCTTTGACGCAATCCTTAAGAAATCTGATATCAGTCACCGGCTCTCTTCAGAAGATCCCGACCTTCTCGTACGGCTGCTTGAGGTCTTTCCACAGTACCAATCAGAGTTCATACCTGCAGGAAAAACCCGTGAGGGTCTGATCGTTGCAAGGCAGGACCAATCACCCCTCCCGTCCCAGCGGAGATACCATCGCTTGTATACCCGCCTGCTTGAGCAGGGATATGATGTCAGGCAGATGATCAGGGATGAAGAGCAGCGTGTTCTCCCGATACAGATGCGCAGAAACACGTTCCTTTCATTTCTCGTGAAGCAACTGCATGGGGGAGAATGTCAGATCTGTGCGCTGACAGGCCAGAGCAATCAAGCAGGTAAATCCCCGATTACGGTTCATCACATAATTCCCTTGTCTGAAGGAGGGTCTGACACTGGCAGAAACATGCTGGTAGTATGCATGAGTCATCACAAGGCGATTCATGACGGGAGGATCGATATCTGCCTGAATGACATGATCGAGGTCAGGTGCGATACGAGTATCTATCAGATAGAACCCAACCTCTGACATGCCGTTCACGTACATGAAATACTCATCCTTTATCGGTATCTCTCGCCAAGTTTCTATCCTGGTGTGCCGTGAACGCAGTTATCATTGTCATCATCTCCATCTGTGTACTTGCTCTTGGATACCGGTACTACGGTCTGTTCATTGCAACCCGGGTGCTTAAACTCGACGAGAAGAGGAAGACTCCTGCCGAATCAGAGAACGACGGGCAGGACTACTATCCTACCAATAAATATCTCCTCTTTGGTCATCACTTTGCAGCGATTGCGGGCGCCGGCCCGCTGGTAGGCCCGGTTCTAGCAGCCCAGTTCGGGTACCTTCCCGGTATGCTCTGGATTCTTATCGGTGCGGTAGTAGGAGGAGCCGTGCATGACGTTGTTGTCCTCTTTGCTTCAGTCAGGTATCATGGGCAGAGCCTCTCTCTAATTGCTGAGGATCTCCTCGGCAAACGTGCCGGGATCATCGCTTCACTTGCCATCATCTTTATCCTGATGCTCACTCTTGCAGGTCTCTCCCTGGCAGTGGTCAAGGCACTCTATATGAGTCCGGTCAACACCCTTACGGTCCTCTCAACAATCCCTATTGCCCTCTTCATGGGATACTACATGAACAGGATACGGCCTTTCGATTACCTTGGGGGGACGGTCATCGGTCTTGTTATGCTCACCCTCGTCATCCTCGCAGGGCCGTTCCTTGGTCATATCCCCCTGGTATCCTCCCTTTTTACTCTCGGTGAGATCCCTCTCAGGGTTATGATCCCGGTATATGGAGTTTTGGCAGCGATTCTTCCTGTCTGGCTCCTGCTCTGTCCACGTGATTACCTCTCGACATATCTTAAGATCGGCACTATCCTGATTCTGGCAGTGGGTATTTTTATCGTCCAGCCTGATATCCAGATGCCTGCAGTGACCGATTACGTGAACGGAGGAGGCCCTGTCATTCCAGGCCCTGCCATACCGTTTCTGTTCATCACCATTGCCTGCGGTGCCCTTTCTGGATTTCATGCGATCATCGGTACCGGTACCACACCGAAGATGATCACCAATGAACGTGATATCCTTCCCGTAGGGTACGGGGCCATGCTCATGGAAGGATTCGTCGCGATCATCGCTCTTATTGCAGCCTGTTCGATGATTCCTGCCGATTATTATGCCATCAATGTACCGCCTGCTGTATACAGCACACTCGGGATGGTGCCGGTTCAGCTCCCTGAACTTGAGCAGATGATCGGCGAGACTCTATCTGGCCGGACCGGCGGTGCAGTATCGCTTGCAGTAGGAATGGCTGCTATCTTTTCAAAGCTCCCCTTTTTGCAGGGGCTCATGAGTTACTGGTATCACTTTGCAATCCTGTTCGAAGCCGCCTTCGTGCTTACTGCAGTCGATACCGGAACACGGGTAGGCCGGTACCTGCTTCAGGAACTGCTAGGCAGGTTTATTCCCCGGTTTTCTGAAAAGAGATGGTTCCCGGGCATCATCATCACCAGTATCCTCTTCACCTTCTCCTGGGGTTACCTGCTCTACACCGGTGAGATATCGACCATCTGGCCGCTTTTCGGGATGTCAAACCAGTTACTTGCAGCAACTGCCCTCATCGTAGGCACAACCCTTCTGATCAAAATGGGACGGCAGCGGTACATGTGGGTAACTGCCATTCCCGGATTAGTGATGATTCCAATAACCCTTGATGCGGGGTACCTCAATATCCTTAACTACCTGAAGATGCAGTCCGCAACCGGATATCTTCTTACCGGGATCTCGATTGTTCTGATGGTTCTTATGGTCATGGTCCTGGCCGAGGCCATCTGGAAATGGCATGTGCTGCTCGCGAAAAAAGCTCCTGCATAAGGCCGGACTCACCCGGTCATATGCAGACTAGGAGCATGAATTACAGGCTGATGACCATACCATCCTCACCGATGATGAGATCATCCATATCAACAGTTTTTCTTATATCTCGTCTCATCGTGATGCTTGTATACAGGTCAGCGGCAAAATGCACGAGTGCCAGCCTTTTTGCACCTGCTTTCCTGGCAGCATCAATAGCCATCTCCGGGTTCATATGTGGCCATGCAGGTATCTCCTGGCCTGGAAGATAAGAGCACTCTGATATCAGAAGGTCAGCTTCTTTTGCAAGGTTCCGGTAATTATCGCACGGACCTGTATCAGTACAGAAGGTGATGATCTTTCCGAGCTCAAATCTGTACCCATACACGAGCTGGGTATGAACAAGAGGTGCGGTCGTCACCGGGACTTCGCAGACTGTTCTTCCTTCAGGGATATCGGTGATGGTCACCTTGTACGGCAGTTCTGTAACCGGGACAGTGAACGGGTACCCGATGAATGAACTGAGCAGATCCCTGGTGCCTGGTGGTCCGTAGATCGAGAGACCTTTTGCAAACCTGAGCCGTGCAAGTGAATGTAGCCCGCTGATATGATCCAGATGGAAATGGGAGATAAAAAGACAGGCCGGTGTCTGAACTTCAGGGCAGATTTCTGCAACCTTGTGTATCCCGTCTCCCGCATCGAGGATGATTGCTACTTCAGATGTCTGGATTAATAATGAGAGGGTATTGCCAGTTTCTGTCGAGTACCAGCCGTTGGTCCCGAGAAGGGTGATGGTTATTGGTATCATGCACTCCATAATCCATTGGTTCTGTCTGGTATCAAGGCTAATCATATATTCTTCATCTGTTCTGCCAAATTTAATCTACGAACTCTTATAGAAAAGAATATCAGGTTCTCGACGAGAATACCCACACTGAAGAGGGTGGCAGATCGTTGATCTCTGTGTTGTATGTGGATGACGAGCAGATGCTCCTTGAGATCTGCAAGATATTTCTGGAAAAAACCGGAGACCTGCAGGTCCAGACCGAGATATCGGCCCGCCGTGCCCTTGAACGCATTCAGCAAGAGCCCTTTGATGTCATCATATCTGATTACCAGATGCCCGGAATGAATGGCATCGAGTTTCTGAAACAGATCCGTGCTAGTGGGAGCACAATTCCGTTCATCATCTTCACGGGCAGGGGCAGGGAAGAGGTTGCAATTGCTGCACTGCGGGAGGGAGCTGACTTCTACCTGCAAAAAGGAGGGGACCCGACCTCACAGTTTGCAGAGATGAACAACCAGATCCACCAGCTTGTCCGCCGGAGGAGGGCTGAACTCTCAATGAAGGAGAACGAGCAGAAGTATCATGCCCTCTTTGAATCAGCCCACGATGCAATTCTTCTTCTTGATAATAACAGGATCATTGAGTGTAATCCGCAGACTGCAACGTTGTTTGAAAGACCACTTGAAGAGATCTTCGACCATACTCCGATGGATTTCTCTCCTGAGTTTCAGGATGACGGGTCCCGTTCGCAGGATGCAGGTTCATCCCTGATCAATGCTGCCCTTTCAGGAACTCCTCAGTTATTTGAGTGGAAACACCAGCGTGCTGACGGGACAACCTTTGACTGCGAAATCAATCTGACCAGAATACTTGTCAATGATAAATATCTCCTCCTGGGAATCATGCGTGATATCACCACCCGCAAAAGGAATGCGGAGGAGTTGCGTAGAAAGAGCGAGGAACTTGCAGCCTCATACGAGGAACTGCTCAGTACCGAAGAGGAACTCCAGGCACAATACCAGATAATTGCCCAGAGTGAGCAGGCACTACGAGGGAATGAGGCGAAACTTAACGCTATTCTGCAGGGATCACCGATCCCCCTGTTTGTGATAGGTATTGATCACGCCGTGATTCACTGGAACAATGCCCTTGCTCTCTCAACCGGCATTGAGGCTTCAGGTGTTATCGGGACAGATCAGCACTGGCGGGTCTTTTATCCGGAAAAACGCCCCTGTCTTTCAGATCTGTTGATCGACGGAGATTTTGAACATCTACAGGAGTGGTACGGGGATAAGGTTGGCAGATCAGCGATTGTTCCTGATGCATATGCTGGTGTTGGGTTCTTCCCCCATCTGGGAAAAGATGGGATCTGGTACTCATTTACGGCAGCACTCATCCGGGATGATTCAGGAAGAGTGATTGGAGCACTTGAGACCCTGGAGGATATCACGAGCCAGAAACAGGCGACCCTGGCTCTCGCAGAGAGCGAATCCCGGTATCGTGGTGTCGTGGAGAATCTGCAGGATATCTTTTACCGGAGCGATCTTGAAGGCAGGCTTGTCATGGCAAGCCCGAGTGTACTACCTCTATTAGGGTATGAAACCCTGGAAGAATGCCTTGGCAGGAAAATTTCACATGATTTCTATGCAGATCCTGCCGATCGTGACAGGTTTGTCTCTGAAGTTTTTAAGAACGGATCTGTCACCAACTATTTCGTAACCCTGAGGAGGCATGACGGGACGTTGGTTCCTGTCTCCACAAACAGCCATGTCTATTACGGGGCTGATGGAAATCCTGCCGGTATAGAAGGAACATTCAGGGATATATCAGAACAGATTGCAACTCATGAACGGATCAGGAGGAATGAGGCAATCCTCTCTGCTGTTATAAATGAGTCTCCCGTTCCCCTCTTTGTCATCGACAGCAACCATCGTGTAATTCACTGGAACAAGGCTCTTGAAAAGTACAGCGGAATAGCGGCAGTTGATACTATCGGGACAGACCAGCAGTGGCGTGCATTCTACCAGGCCGAACGTCCCTGTCTTGCAGATCTCCTCGTTCAGGAAAAGATTACAGAGATTCCCCGCTGGTATCAGGGTAAGTATGCACCATCCCGGCTTATCGACGGTGCCTACGAGGCAGTAGACTTCTTCCCTGACATC
Organism: uncultured Methanospirillum sp.; assembly: GCF_963668475.1. GTDB lineage: Archaea > Halobacteriota > Methanomicrobia > Methanomicrobiales > Methanospirillaceae > Methanospirillum. The sequence goes on along the minus strand of NZ_OY764544.1, from coordinate 1,272,654 downwards.
GGTGAGCAGGGCTGCTGGCTCTACTTTACTGCTGCCCCGATCAGGGATGCCGAGGGAGTCATCATCGGTGCAGTCGAGGTGCTGCAGGATATCACCGAGCAGAAGGCTGCAGAGGAGGAGATTCAGACACTGACCCGGTTCCAGGAGAGCATCATCATGAGTGCCAATGTCTGGCTCATGGTGCTTGATAAAGGGGGTACAGTCGTAATCTGGAACCATGCTGCTGAAGAGATAACGGGCTATGCAGGAAGTGAGGTCTCGGGGCGATCCTGGATCTGGAAGGCACTGTATCCTGATCCTGCATACCGGAGGTCTGTGACCTCTTCCATCTTCAGGGTCATAGAGAACAACCTCTATCTTCAGGACTTTCAGACAACCATCCTGACGAAGTCTGGCGAAAAAAAAGAGATCCTCTGGAATACCCGGGCTATCAGTGATACGGTTTCAGCGACCGGACGGTATGTCGCCATTGGGATCGATATCTCGGGAAGGATTCAGGCTGAAAAGGCACTGCGTGAGAGTGAGAACACCCTTCAGGCGATCGTGAAAGGTTCACCTATTCCCCAGTTTGTGATAGATCGTGACCATCGTGTTATCCAATGGAACAAGGCACTTGAGACCTACTCGCGAATTCCAGAGAGCGAAGTGGTAGGGACAGATCAGCATTGGCGTGCCTTTTATGCAGAAAAACGACCTTGTATCGCTGATCTGGTTGTTGATGGCGCTGATGCTACAACAAACTTCGCGTTCCCTGAACACTATGAACATTCAACCCTTGTAGACGGCGGGTACCAGGCAATCGATTACTTCCCTACGATGGGTGATGGTTCATGGCTCTCATTTACCGCTGCTCCGATCAGAGATGGTGCCGGAAACGTGATCGGTGCACTTGAGACCCTTGAGGACATCACCGAGCGAAAAAAAGCAGAAAATTCCCTGCTTGAGAGTGAAGAGCGGTTTCGAACCGTCTTCACCCTTGCGAACGATGCAATCTTTCTGTACAGGATTGCTGACGGAGAGCCTGACCAGTTCGTTGAGGTGAATCATACCGCCTGCAGTCGGCTTGGATACACACGGGAAGAACTCCTCATGCTCTCTCCTCCTGATATTCTTGACACGGAATCGATTATTCGTGAACGTGAACACCTCGATCTTCTGGAAAAGATGGGGCATGCAACCTATGAGTCTGTTCTCCTTACTAAGGCAGGGGATCCTGTTCCGGTTGAGATCAGTTCCCATTCGTATGAGTTCAAGGGTGTGCAGGTGGTTCTTTCAATTGCCCGTGATATCTCTGAGCGGAAACGGTATGAGTCTGCAATCAGGACCGCGAACAATAAACTGAATCTGCTCTCAAGCATCACCCGTCATGATATCCTCAACCAGCTGACTGCCCTGAGCGGGTACCTTGAACTCTCTGATGAGGTTGCAGATGGCGATGAGAGTCGCGGGCTGATTGCGAAAGAGAAGAAGACTGCTGACACGATTATGAGGCAGATCCTCTTTACCCGGGATTATCAGACCGTCGGGATTCAGTCACCGATCTGGCAGGATCTCTCGTCAGTTATTCAACAGGCAGCCCATCTGCTCGACACCGGTGATATTGCAATCTCTATCGATCTTTATTACTGTGAGATATTTGCAGACCCGCTGCTTGAGAAGGTCTTCTTCAATCTGATTGACAACTCCCTGCGGTATGGAAAAAACCTTACAATGATCTCATTCACCATCGAGAAGCATGAAGGCCGGACTATTCTGGTCTGTAGCGATGACGGTGGTGGTATTCCGCCGGCAGAGAAGGAAAACATCTTTAATCGCAGGTATTTCAGCAATACCGGGTTCGGGCTCTTTCTCTCCCGCGATATCCTCTCGATAACAGGACTTACCATTACAGAAACCGGGGAGTTCGGGGTTGGAGCACGGTTTGAGATTGGGATACCCAATGGTGGTATCCGTTCATGCAGATGAGCTGGTTGAACTCTTGATCTAATGTTCGCATTCGGTCAGGAAAGGCAGTTCGATATACTCTCCGTGTTTCATCGCTTCTGATGCAGCAGCCAAGTCAGTGATGGCTATCCCTGTTGAGTCAAAGATGGTGATGGCTTCCCGGCTGCTCCTCCCTGCTCTTCCGGTCAGAACCTCCCCGAGTGTTCCTGCGATGCTGTCAGGCAAGAGCAAGCCGTCCCTGATGGAAACATTCACCTCTCCTGAATGAACAGCCTGCTCGCGGTCATCAACAAATATCTCTGCTCTTCTGAGAAGTATGGGATCAAGTTCCTGTTTTCCCGGTGCATCGGCCCCTATTGCATTGATGTGAGTTCCGTCAGAGATCCAGTCGTTCATGATAACCGGGCTTGTAGACGGGGTGGTGGTCAGCAGCAGATCAGAACCAGCAGCCTGCTTAATGCTGGTGACCCTGATATCAAACGAGGAGAACTCTGCAGCCAGCCGTTCTGCACTCTTCTGGCTTCGAGACCAGACGTTGACCGACTCGATTCCAAAAATTTCTCCAATAGCCAGAAGTCCGGATCGCGCCTGCCTTCCTGCACCGATAAGACCGAGCGTTCCCTTTTTCACCGAAGCAAGAGCATGTGTTGCCACTGCTGCAACAGCCCCGGTCCGAAGGTCTGTCAGCCCGGTTGCATTCAGGACTGCAACTGGTTTTCCTGTCGGAGGGTCAAGAAGGATGGTGAGCCCCATCACGGTCGGGAGCCCCTGACTCCTGTTACCGGGGTGGACATTTACCACCTTGACTCCTGCAGTCTTCAGGCTGGGCAGGTACGACGGCATGGTCCTGAAATCCCCGCCTGGAAGCGTGACATAACTCTTCGGTGGCATCTCACATCTCCCGTTCCCTTGATCCAGAAATGCCATTCTCACCGCTTCTATCAGATCAGGCATATCTATGGCGGATTCCGGGGCCGGATAGTATCGCATGGTAAGAGATCGGGCCGGGAGATCAAAAAAGTTCCGAAAGGGAGATTTCCTGAATGTGTTGGAGTGTTACTTTCTCCGGCAGGTTATACAGTTCTTGAAGAATCTGAAGATCTCAAGGACGATGGATCCGACTGCCCCCAGCGAGATCACGATGATGATGAGGGCAACGAGTGACATATTCTCCTTGATGACCGGGATCGTTCCAAGGAAGTAGCCGGCAAGAGTGAATGTACAGACCCAGAGGATACCGCCGCAGATATCAAAGGGGAGGAACTTCTTGTACTCCATCGCTCCCATTCCTGCGATGAACGGGGTGAAAGTCCTGACAAATGGTGCAAACCGTGCGACGATGATGGTGAATGGTCCGTATTTTTCAAAGTATTCGTGAGTCCTGTCAAGATGCTCTTTTTTGATCATCGGCAGGTTCATTTCAAGGATCTTCTGGCCTACAAACCTCCCGATAAAGTAGTTCACATTGTCTCCTATGATGGCTGCAGATGTGATAATGAGCAGCAGAAGGCTGATGTTGAGCCCTCCAACAGCAGCGACTGTTCCGGTTATGAAGAGGAGTGAATCACCGGGGAGGAACGGAGTGATCACAAGCCCGGTCTCGCAGAAGATGATTACGAACAGAATCCCGTAGATGAGGTTCCCGTACGATGCAACCATCGCAGGGAGATATTTGTCAAGATGGATGAACAGGTCGATGAACCCGGGGAGTGCTTCCAACATGTGGTGATCTGTTACCTATAACCAGTAAAATATCTTATTGCCTGTTTTCCTCATTAGCAGGGCTTATCTGCCTGATCCGGATGTTATCTAATGAAGGGTCTCAGAATCCGGTAGAGAAATCCTGGCTGGAGGTTTATTGCATGGGAGTCACACATCTCGTGACAGCAGTAGCACCTGATGCAGGTGGCAGTTTCGAATATTGGATACCCGTTCTTCAGGTGTATTGCACTAACCGGGCAGATCCGTTCACACTTCAGGCACCTGATGCAGTTCCGCCTGATGAGATGGGGATGCAGGGTGTATGAACCGGCCAGCCTGTGAAGGGCTGGGCGAAGGAGACTCCGAATCCATGAACTGCTGCCACCTGGTGTCTGGGTCTGCGGCTTTCTGGTATCAGACCGTGCGAGTTCTTCGACTGTTGCGCCTTTCACCTCTATCCAGTTCTCATCTATGAGACCCTGTTCTCCTGCAGCCTTTATGCTCCCTATTGAGAGCGGATCAAACCCGATCAGCCTTGCAGCCACGATGTCAAGGGCGATGTAATTCGGGCTTGCAAGAATGGTGCCGAGTTTTGCAGGAGTTCCTGCCATCGGTCCGTCTCCCTCCATGATCTCAACAGCATCCATCACCTGGAGAACCGGTTTCACACAGCGGTTCAGGTCAAGGAGCATCTTTCCAAAGAGTGAGGGGTCCTGCATTCTGGCATGGTACGGAGGCTTGTCAAGGCCGGGTATAGCACCGAACATGTTCTTTGTCGCCCCGGTCAGACCTGTGTAAATATGGGTCTTGAGTTTTGAGACGACAACAACTGCATCAGCGTCAAGGATCGGTGAGATGATCTCGAACTGTTTGACAAAAAAGCCGTCAGGGAATGATACTGTTCGTGAAGAGGTGTCTTCGTTGAGCGTAACTCCGGGTAATGTGCCGATACCTGTGTATTCTGCGAGATCGTACGCCTTGAGAAGGTTCTTTGGTTTGTATGGGATCCCTGCTCCCGGACTGTCTGCAACGGTCACCGTGCACCCGAGTCCGGTGATGATTGTACAAACTGCTTTCAGCACAGCCGGGTGAGTGCAGACTGCCTTTGCGGGCTCTGCTCCCATCAGGAGGTTGGGTTTTACAAGGACATGCATCCCTGGTTTCAGGTATCTGCTAATGCCCCCTGTCAGGTCAATTGCCTTCTCCACTGCCTGATATACCTGGTCTCCATCATACCCGTCACAGCTGACCAGCCCGACCGGTACCTTCTTCACGTCCTCCTGATTCATCATTAGCGGTTCTATTCTTTCTTTCCTGCACGTGATGCCATGTACTTGAGGTAACTTATCCTCTCGTCTTCCTGAGTTTCAGGTGAAACCTGCTCCGGTTTGCGGTCAGGTTTCGGTGCAGATTTAGATTTCTTTGAACCCTGGTAAGGATGCGGGTTCTTTGGAGGTTTTTCCTTTATCTTCTTCGGCTTCGTTTCGTTGGGTCTACGGTCAGAATTATCCTTGTTTCCAGGATGACTGGTCTTTTTTCCCTGACCTGATGATGATGAATGCTTCCCTTTTTGCTGATCCTTGGCCTCTTTTGTCTGTTGTCCTAAATCAGTCGGCAGGCGGTCCCTTCCTGATGGTACTGCCTTCTTACTCGTCTGTTCAGAGACAGGAGCTGGATACTGGCCGATCCGTACTGTAGGTTTTTCAGGTTTCGGCTCTGGTTTCTTAGATTTTTTAAACTCATCGGTCACATCGGTGAGATGATGAGCCCTCTCTTCAGGCTGAGCTGGAACTTTAGCCCGGAATGGCCGTTCTGAATTATCCCTTCTGTCTGGTTTTCGTCCAGACCTATGGGATTCAGGTGAGATTGATGCCCATTTTCTGGTCTCTGACTGTTTTGAGGGAACACCGTCGATGAGCAGTCTTCTTCCCTGGAATACGGATTCATTCAAGGTCTCTTTTATCTTTTGAGCCTGTTCAGGCGTTCCCATCTCGATGAATCCATACCCTTTCCCTTGCATCACTTTTACACTGACGAGATTGCCATACGGGGCGAACAATGCCCGTAACTGATCTTCAGTGACCGAATAATGCAGGTTTCCGATGAATAATTTATTCTTGTTCATGTGATCAGAGAACTCATTTTTGTTCTGCTGTGGATACGTTCAGATCTGAAATGCTTCGATTCAATGACTTTGCATTCAGTTTTTGCATGATACGCAAAGCCGGGTTACTACGTATGCATCTACTGCTGATGATATGAGATTACCTTCCTGGTACCTTTTCGGGTTAGAAATTTAATCCTCATCCTGAGATGGGATGTAGCGATATCTTTTCTGAATCTGTTGATCTTACAACTGCCCGTAAATCAGGAGCATTGAGTAATTATTATGAAATGTGTGCAGATAACAATGGATAATTATTCTGCGCATTACCTGGCTTTGTGAAATTTTTTATATAAGAGATCCATAGACACCCTCGAAATTAATATATGGTACCTTGGAGTAGGAGGTGTCAGGGATATGAAGGCCGGTATCAGCGACCTGTCTTGTGTCTGGTTCGTATTCCTTCTTATCCTGTCCCGGTTTAGGTTCGTGCAATTCGGGATTTTCAGGGATTTATTGTCGTGTAAGGTGGAATATGAACTGGCCTATTTTATACAAACTGCTGGTAATCATGGTTGCGATATCGCTGATTCCGCTTCTGGTTATCGGTTTCATGTCGATCAACGAGACACAGAAACTCGGAGTTTCTACTGCTGAGGATGCCAGGGTCATCGGGATGGAGTCGGTGGATAATGCACGGGCAGCGATGGACACGCTTGGCGAGGAGATGATCCGCCGTATTGCAGAGGATGTGGCAAAACAGGTTGACATCTATCTCCGTGCGAATCCTGGGAAGACAATCGCTGATCTGCAGGCTGATCCTGAATTTCAGAAGATCATCGTGCAGTCGGTGGGAAAGACCGGATATACTACCGGCATGGATGCCCAGACCCTGATTAACCGGTTCCACAGCAACAACAAAAATGTTGGTACCTATTATCACACGATGGAGACATCGAACCCTGAGTTTTATGCAATCCTTACCAAGGGGGCCAACTGTCAGGACACGTATGGATACTATCCCTGGAAAGATGCTGACGGCGTTATGAGGGATAAGTTCGGGTATTTCATCTGTACGACCTTAATGACTGCTGACGGGGTTACGCTCCGTATCGGGGCGACCACCTACATTGATGAGTTTTCGGAGCCGGTCAGGAAGATCGAAGAACAGATCAACACCCGGGTCAATCAGACCACCACAACCATCAATGACAAGACCGCGGGGGTAACCTGGCTGATAGTCCTGGTCACGTTCATCACCATGATTGTGGTTATCATCGTCGGGTACATCTTCGCGAGAACCATCAGCAACCCGATTAGGCAGTTGACCGTGCAGGCAGAGCAGCTAGGACAGGGGGATCTCCGCAGGAGTGAGGTTGAAAAGAGTGGTATGACGGAGATTGACCGGTTAAACGATGTATTCGTGGTGATGCAGAGTAATCTTGAGGAGAAGGCTCTTGCTGCCCAGGAGATCGCAAAAGGGAATCTCGGGGTTTCCATACCGGTCGTATCTGATGAGGATACCCTCGGGAAAGCGATGGTCACGATGAAATCCGCCATCTCCGGGCTTGCATTGGATCTTGATACTCTTGTTACCCATGCGAGCAGCGGTTCACTCTCAGAGCGGGCTGATACAGGGAAGTATAAAGGGGAATACCACAAGATTGTCACCGGTATCAATACCCTCCTTGATGCGGTTGTTCTGCCATTGAACGAGGCGATACGCCTCTCCAAAAGTTATGCAGAGAATTGTTTCTCAGATCGGTTTGATCCCTCTATCCCGGTATCTGGCAGTTTTGCCGAGTTTCGTGACTCTCTCGACCACCTGGGAGATCAGATCTCCCAGACTGTATCGGTGATCTCTGAACGTGTTATCACCCTTACTGCACGAACAGAGGAGGTTGAGGCCAGTATTCAGTCGATCACCTCCGGAGCATCACAGGCCGCCGGTTATATGACAAATATGAGTGAGAACTCCCGTAAGGGGCAGGAGAGTGTCGCAGAGATCCTGAAGACGATTGAAGATCTCTCGATGGCGGTCTCTGATATCTCTGTGCAGGCCGAGCGGGTCTCCGGTCTTGCGATCAATACCAACGATCTCTCGATGAAGGGAGAGGAACTGGCACGGACTGCCGAAGCAGGGATGACGGGTATCGACTCTTCAACCAAGAACCTTGATCTAATGATCCAGTCGATCCGCCAAGAGATGGCAGAGATCAGCAACGTGATCACCATCATCACCAATATCTCTGATCAGACCAACCTGCTTGCCCTGAACGCTGCCATCGAGGCTGCCCGGGCAGGTGAGGCAGGGATGGGATTTGCAGTTGTTGCAAACGAGGTGAAGGATCTCGCGACCCAGTCGCGGAGTTCGGCTGAGAAGATCGGAGAGATGATAACCCACCTGACGAGCCAGTCTGACAACGCTGCCAGTGTCATGAACGATGCAAACAAGCAGGTTCAGTCAGGAATTGATTCAGTCTCCCGGACTCTTGTGGTCTTCAAGGAGATAGTCCAGTCTGTCGGGGAGATATCCCATAAGATCACCGATGTTGCCGCCGGATCAGAAGAACAGGCTGCTGCTGTTGAGGAGGTCACCGCTATCGTGAACCTGGTACTCAAGACACTCCAGGAGACCGCCGAACAAGCGGCTGATACCGAGAAGATCACTCATGAAACCTCCTCCTCCATCCAGGATGTCAGCCAGGTTATGCTCTCGGTGAACCGTGTCGCTGATGATCTGAATGGGGAAATGCAGCGGTTTAAGATCTGATCTCTGATTCATTCGATCTCATCAGGATCACGTACCCTTTTTTCAGTACCAAATGGATTGATCGGTTATCCCCGCTGTATCACGTATTCCGGGCACTGGGATCAGGTGATTAAAAGCCACCGTTGGGTCATTTCGTTCTGCCAACCCCCAACCTTATCTCTTCTCCTGCTGAGTTTCTGATCAGTTCTGGCTGAAATAATGGATCTTATTCCGATTATTGAGAGTATTCTCACCTTATTCATCCTGATCGCTGTCGGGTATCTGGCATATCGTACCGGGGTTATCACCCGCTCGGGTGTGACAGGCCTTTCATCGCTGCTTGTCAATATCACATTACCATGCCTGATCATAGAGAGTATGCAGGTTCCGGTGACTCCTGACCGTGTTCACGAGATCCTGGTGATCTTTACGATAGAACTTGTGGTGTATGGCGTCTCATTTGCTGCAGCATTCCTAGTCCCATACCTTCTTTCAGGTTCACGGTTTGAGGCAGGTGTCTTCAGGTTCATGCTGATCTTCTCCAACCTCGGGTTCATGGGCTACCCGGTCTGTCAGGCTCTCTTCGGGCAGGAGTCACTCTTCTATGTGACACTCATTAATATCCCGTTCGGCCTGCTGGTCTTCACGGTCGGTGTCTTTCTGCTCAGGCCTGATCTTGCACAAAATCCTGACCTGAAGCGGATCCTCTCACCCGGTCTGGTCTCATCTCTTCTCGGACTGCTCCTCTTCTTTGCAGGAGTTACGATCCCATCACCGCTCTCAGACTCTATCTCCCTGCTCGGTTCTGTGACAACGCCGCTGGCGATGATCGTGATCGGAGCACTTCTGGCCCCCCTGCCATTCTGCTCGATGTTTGGCGACTTCAGGATCTGGGTAATTTCAGCCTTCAGGCTTGGTATCATCCCACTGGTTGTTCTGGTTCTGCTCCGCCCCTTTGTTTCTGACCCGCTTCTTCTCAGTGTCCCGGTCCTGTTGGCAGCTATGCCGATTGCCGCGAACACAGTTCTCCTTGCAGAGGAGTATGGTGTGAATGCTGAGATTGCTTCTAAAGGGGTGTTTATCTCAACAATCCTTTCACTGGCGACAATTCCCGGGGTTGCATTTCTGCTTGGGGTTGGATAAGACCTGAAATCAGGGGGCCTTTTATTCAAATCTTCCCAATTTCAACCGGTCTTCAGTTGTTTCGTTTGTTCTTCAGATTCATGCTTTCTGGATAGATGTGCCAAAACAAATGTTACGGATATCCGTAATATATTAATAATTACGGATATCCTAAATATTGTACGCAATGGATCCAACATCACACCTCAGGCTCTCACTTGGGTTTGTCGCAACCGCCATTAGCATGCTTTTTGGAACAGACCGGGGGCGTAAGAACCTATTGAGTCCTGGAGCGATTGAGATTTTGTACACGTCGTACTTCTCTCCGGTGTGCATGGGAGATATTGCCGGAATGCTGGGAATTACTCCCAGTTCAGCTACAGATCTTGTTAATTATCTCGAACGGGAAGGGTTTGTCTGCAGGGTCCAGGATCCTGACAACCGGAGGGTCATCAGGGTAGTTCCTGCAGAAAAAGGAGAACTCTGGCTTCTTGAGACTGAAGAGAAGATTTATGGATTTTTAGAATCCTGTCTCTCCAGATTGCCCGAGAATGAGCGGTACCAGTTTGCAGATCTCTGCTCCCATTTCACCGGAGTTGAGGATGAGATGACCTTCATCACAGAACTCACCGGACTTAAAAAAGAGCGTGGAGCCGGGAAGATCCCCCTTGTTACATATGAAGACGGAAGACTCCTTCGGCTTGAAGAGGTTGTTGACCGGAGGTACCAGACAGATCCCTTCCCGTTCTCCCCAAAGGAAATCCCAGTTATGTTTGAAACACGAGTGCCGGAAACAGTAGATGGAATTCAGGATGAGATCACCGTTGCAGCATATGACATCATGCAACGCGGGCTTCGTGATGCCGGGCATCTTCCGGTTGACGATCTTGTAAAACTGACACAGCCAGGTGACAAAGGCCTTGAGATCGGCCCGGGACCCGGGTATTACGGGCTTGAGTGGGTTAAGAAGACAGATGGGACAACCCTTACCGGACTTGAGATAAGTCCTGCAATGATTCGACTCGCCACTGAAAATGTGATCTCGTATGATCTGAAAGACCGGGTGAGGTATCAGGAAGGCAACGCTCTTATGATGCCATTTGAGGATAACCAGTTCTCTCTGGCATTCTCAAACGGGTCGCTCCATGAATGGGAAGATGCAGGAGCAGTCTTCTCTGAAATTCACCGCGTACTCCAGCCCGGAGGGAGGGTGATGGTTACCGATCTGAAACGTGATCTCTCGCCTGAAATCTTCAGGTTTATGCAGGAGAGTTGCAGTTCAGAGGAGATCAGAAAGGGATTTGAAACATCTGTCCACGCAGCGTATAAAAAAGAAGAACTTGAAGAGATCCTCTCTAAAATTCCATTCAATTCATCGCAGATGATTGCCCATCCCTATGGCCTTGTTGTTCTTGCCAGGAAATGATCCAACCGCGAGAGATCTCGTTGCTCAGCCACCTGTCTCTAGGCAGGATGGTTCTTATATTCTTGCGTTGATCTCGGTACAGGCGAGTTCATGGTTAGCGATGTCTTTCTTGCACGAATGCGGATTAAGAGTCCGGATGAGAATAATCTCACAAAGATCACCAAACTTCTGCAGGCTGCCGGTCTTTCAGACCGGATTGAAGAGGGTGATCTCACAGCGGTAAAACTTCACTTTGGTGAGCTCGGAAATGATACATACATCAAACCGGTCTTTGTCAGGCAGGTGGTTGATGAGATCAAAGGTCTGAAAGGCAAACCGTTCCTGACCGATACAAATACGATGTACATCGGTGCCCGTCACAACGCGGTTGATCATCTGCAGGTTGCAATAAGGCACGGGTTCTGTTACGCTGTTGTTGACGCACCGGTTACAATTGCTGATGGGTTGACCGGAAATAATGTCAGAGTGGTTGAGGTCAGTGGAACACATTTCAACTCAGTGAAGATCGCAGGAGATATCGCCGAGGCTGATGCGATGATCGTCCTCTCTCATGTCAAGGGTCATGCCCTCTCAGGGTTTGGTGGTGCCATCAAGAACCTCGCGATGGGGTGTGCAACTCCGCTCGGAAAGAGGGATCAGCATCAGGGCATGCAGGCAAATATCGATCCACAGACCTGTGTCGGGTGCGGGTTCTGTGTGACCCAGTGTCCGTTCGATGCCATAAGATGCAACGGTAAACTGGCCCGTGTTGAGAAGTCAATCTGCTACGGCTGCTCTGCCTGTCTGCAGGTCTGCCCGCAGGAGGCTATCGACTTCAACTGGAAGGATGATGTCCCTAAATTCATCGAGAGGATGGTCGAGTATGCAGCCGGGGCTGTGAAAGGAAAGGTGGGAAAAGTCATCTATGTGAGTTTCGTGATGTCGGTGACCCCTGACTGTGACTGCGTTCCCTGGAGTGATGCACCGATAGTGCCTGACATCGGGTTCCTTGCCTCGACTGATCCGGTTGCGATCGATGCAGCAGCCGTTGATTTAATCAACCAACAGCCGGGAATAAAGGAGAGCTGCCTGCATGAGCACCACGCTCCGGGTGAGCATAAGTTCTCCGGGTTGTGGGCAAAGGTTGATGGTGATCATCAGACCCGATACGGTGAGAAGATGGGGCTCGGGAGCAGGGAGTACCGGCTGGTTGAGGTATAATTCTCAAGTATTTATTTTCAGAATTTCTGGAGTTCTTTCCTTGCTACCCTTGTAATCATAGTGATGAACTCAGTCTTCCCCCTCGTGTATCCCTCCCGATCAAACTCGTACCTCTCCATCAGCCTGAGTTTAAGGTCACTATACCTGACTGCAACCTCCGGATGCTCGATCAGGTAATCCCTGAAGTAGAGTTCACCCCAGTCTCCGCTGTACCTGACATGAATATGATACGCCTGACCTGCAAATCCCTCCGGGGTATACCCTTTCATAAACATCATATGGGGAGCAGGATTGTGGGGCTGGGGATCATACAGGTACCCGATGTTAATTATTGAAGAGATGAGGTTCTCTGTATGAACTTCATCAATCACCTCAAGCAGGATGTCAATGGTAGGCTTTGAAATGATACCGGGAACAGATGCGCTGCCGTAATGCGATATCCTTACAATCTTATCCCTGCCCACTGCTCTTATGATCTCCCGTTTTTCAGTCTCATATCGTTCTGCCCACTGCGGGTCATATTCCGTGAGAATGATCGGAAACAGTCGGCCCAGTTCTTCAGGACTTAATGTATCCAGCGATTTAGTCAAACAGGTATCTCCACAAATATGTAATCTCTGGTGAACGAAGATGCGAAAACAATTCCCGATGAGTGCAATACTTCTGGTTAATAAAAAAAAGAGTGTTCCCTGATCCTGGAATCAGGATGAGGAACCTGTATCATTCTATGAACAGTCTGTGCAGTTTTTGCAGTACTCTATCTTGTACGGCTGGGATGGGTCAACACCCGGATTATCTGCAAGATAGTTCCCGAGTTTCTGAATCCCCAGGTCGGTAGAGTGCTTCTGACCTGCAGAGATGATAAAGTCCTTACAGTAGGACTCGTTATTGCACTTGTCACCACCATGGACCCCGACATACCACTCAGAGTTATTCAGTTCGAGGCCACAGTCACAGACGGCATACGGGGATGCCGGTCTGTCGGTGTTGATGTCTGCATTGATATCCTTCGGGAGAACAGTGCACGGTGCATTCCAGCAGTCCGCAAAGATACCATCTCCACTTGCATTCGAGCAGGATTTCATGTACACATCGCCCTGGTAATCCGAAGGCGTGTTGTTCGGGTCGATCTCATTGCCCTGAACCGGTGCTGCATGGGCGAATGAGAACGTAGAAGTGACCTGTCCTACTGAATACCCCGCCTGGATCATCCATTCGCCGTCATCGTTCATGTAGATGCCAACCGGCTCCCACGAAGAGCAGGCCCCACCGATGGAACTTCCGTTCTCAACAGAGCAGGAGCATCTCATTAGTGTTGGATCATTCTTATCAGGAACACAGATCGCGGTATCGCAGATTGCATACGGCTGATTACAGACATATCCCATCTGCATCTGGTTGTTCTTCTCCATCTCCGTGGTAGCACTCAGGTTCTTAGCACTTACGGCAACCGACTTGACACTGCTCGTCTTGTTTGCAGTTGTTTCAGCAAATGAAGCCGAAATGATGCATGCTACAATGAGCAGTCCGATAATAAAATAGAATTTTTTTCCCACATTCATCACCCAGAAACTGGATAGTAATCCTGTGGAATGGTTGCATTAATATGTATCGATTTTAGAATCCCGACGTCGGTGATCAGGCGCAGGATCTTCCAACTATCAGAAAATACTTGAATTATTCAAAATTTAAGATGCCTAATAAAAATGATATATCTATTGAGATTTCCGACCGCTAACCTTTTGGTGGCGTTCCTGTTCTTCAGGCATCCACATGCCAATATCCCGATCTCTTCGAGCATTACGTGCACCAAGTTCGTCGTTAAACTGTGGTGTTGTCTGCCTAGGACGTATGATTGTAGGTTTGTATCCGGCTTCCTGATCTGATGATATACAGGAGAATAATTCCATTGATAATCAAACCGCCGAGGATGAGAATCAGTGAGTTCTCCAGTGGAACATGGAGGTACTGATTGATAACCGGATCAGCAATGAACGCAGTAGTTGACATATCCATCACCTTCATTGTTGCTCTGTTTTATGACACGATAATGGTTAGTATCAAGAAAGGCAACCATGCTAAAAGGTACTGATTATCAGGTCCCATCTGCGAATGCCTTCAGTGCCTTGATGATCGCCCATCTGCCCCTGCCGAGATCCTCCATCAGCCTCTCGACAATCTCACCTTTCTTCAGACCCTGACGTTTGAGTTCCTCATACCTGTACAGGAGATAAGATCGTGATTCTGCCGTCCACCGCTCTCTCTGCCGCTTAAGTGCTGAACATTTAGGAACCCGCTGCTCACTCTGGAGAAACCCCGGCTTCAGGCTCATGATCTCAGGAGTTCTCACTGAGTAGATCGCTGGTGAAATCTCAAATCCGACAGCCTTCCTGTTCAGCCCGATCGCTGCACGTGCTGTGGATCCCCCTCCAAGGAAGAGGTCACATACCAGATCCCCTTCATTGCTCGAGTACAGGATCATCTTTGTCAGGAGCTGCATAGGGAGTTCGTTCTTGTTCTTGACCTGACCCGGTTTGTACTCCCTGTTGATCACCCATACATCCTCCCTATCCTGATAGTTCAGCGAACCATTATCCTCGGACTTCTCCTCTGCCCCGAACCTTGACTCAAGGTTAAATGTCCGCTTTCCTCCCGGTTTTTCATAAAAAAGGATGTGATAATGGGATGAGATGAACTTGCGGCTTGTCCAGACCCCGAAGTTGTACTTCCAGATGATATGGTTGATCTCAACAAGCGAGGTCTGCCTGAGAGCGTGGATGATATGATAGAGGTTCGAATACCCGGAAACGATGTACATCGAGCCGCCGGGCTTTAAGATCCGTTCAGCCTCGCATATCCAGTCGATTGAGAACCGGCCATACTCCTCTTCGGGAATTTCAACATACCCGTCGACAACATGACTCTCGTCCCGGTTGTAATGCTTGTGAAGAGTATCACCCCTGATGCCATACGGGGGATCGGTGATGATCAGATCCACAGAGTTCTCTTTAAGATAACTTCTGGCTCCGGTAATACAGGATTCGTTGTATAGTGTGCAGTCTGTCATATCGGTATGGGTATGTGATCGCTATCCACACCATTTTTCGTCTGAACTATTTCAACAGGATGATCCATCCCGCACCTCACCTGTCTCATATCAGCCGGGTCAGAGTGAAGAAAAGGTTTCTTATCACGTGTTTGCGGCTGATCAGAGGATCAGAAGAAGCCCCTTAACAGGAGATGTAAAACATACTAGACATGCAGATAAAAACCACTGCACCAATAGGCGCTGCATTCCTGCAGAGCCTTCAGATTACTGCGTTTACAATCCATGTGGTTGTTCCGGCCTTGATCTTACTTGCAGGAGCGGTTTCGTACCATGTTGGCTGGATCGTCTAAACGACCCCCTCCTTTTTCACAGCAGAAAAGAAAAAAGTTCTATTCTGATGCCGGTGCCGGATCCTGCACAACAGCAGGTTCTGGTCCGGTATAGGTATCACCCTGCTGCTTCTCCTGCGGAGCAAGATACTCGGGCACAAGATGCAGGCAGTCTTTCGGGCAGTATTCTGCACATCCTCCACAGACGATACACTTGAACCGGTCGATATGCCAGGTCCGTTCTGCTTTTGTCACCACAATAGCATCAGCCGGACAGTGCATACTGCACAGCCCGCAGTAGATACACTTCTCGATCTCGATGATCAGGTGTCCCCGGGTTAGTGGAGTCTTCTTAGCAGGCACTGCCGGGTACCGCCGTGTGTCAGGCCCCTTTACAAGGGACTTTACAATCATCTTGGTAATTGTGAAGACACCCATATTACCGCTCCATGCATCCGATACAGGGATCAATCGAGAGAACAATCACCGGAACATCTGCCATCTGGCAACCGGCAAGAGTCTTAACAAGTCCTGGTATGTTGGCCATGGTTGGGGTCCTAACCCGGTGCCTGAGCAGGTTCTTCTTCCCGCCACCTTTCACAAAGTGGAGAACCTCTCCTCTCGGCTGCTCGACACGTGAGAAGTACTCACCGTCAGGGTTACCTTTCACCTTAACCTCGATCTCCCCTTCTGGAATGGAGTCGATCGCCTGCCTGATCAGATCGATGGAGACAGACATCTCCTCAGCCCTGACAAGGCATCTGGCGTAACAGTCTCCTGCGTCGTGAACAACCGGCTTGAAGTCCAGATGTTCGTATGCCCCGTACTCGAGCATCCGCATATCTTTCCTGACACCAGATCCACGAAGCATCGGCCCTACTGCTCCAAGTTCCCATGCATCATCTTTAGAGAGATTACCGACTCCGATCGTTCTGCTCTTGATCGTCGGCTCGTCTGCAAAGACCGCCACAAGATCATCGACCTCTGTCTGGAGAGTCTTAAGTCCTTCTTTCATCTGTGCAAGCTGTGGCGCTGCGATATCCTTTCTCACACCGCCAATCTTGCAGCTTCCCTGGATAACCCTTCCACCGGTCGTCTCCTCGAGCACATCGAGCACGCTCTCCCTGATCCGCCATGACTGCATGAAGAGGTTCTCAAAACCCATGCTGTCAGCAAAGCATCCGAGCCAGAGAAGGTGGCTATGCAGACGTGAGTACTCTGACCAGATGGTTCGCAGGTACTCTGCACGGGCAGGCACCTCAATCTCCATGAGTGCCTCAATGCCCTGACTGTACCCGACACTGTGGATGAAACTGCAGATACCACAGATCCGCTCTGCAATGAAGATGTAGTCCTTGTAGTCGCGTTTTTCTACGAGTTTCTCAAGACCCCGGTGCACATACCCGATCCGGGGGATGGCCTCAACGACCTTCTCATCCTCAAGCACCAGATCGAGATGGACCGGTTCAGGAAGAACGGGATGCTGGGGTCCGAACGGGACAACAACCTGTCTGCTCATGAAGTACCCTCCTTTTTAGTGACAGTTGGTTTTCCGAACGGATACGGAACCGAAGTCGTGATGAATGTTCCTTTGAAGTCGAGGAGATTTCCTTCGATCTTCAGCCCGTAGAGATCTGCAATCTCGTTCTCATACCCGAATGCCGCAAAGTATATCCCGGTGATACTGCCGATTGGTGAGTTTCCATCAGTCACAAATTTGAGGTCTGTGAAGGTAAATGGTCTCCCGCTTGCCTCATGCTCAAACGAGTAATGAAGTTCGAAATCTTCTCCGATCCGGGCGCAGCATATCTGAACCAGACGGGAACCCAGATCCTTCTGCTTCTGAACTTCTGATGACAGTGTCTGAAGCGTTACCTCAATCGTCTCCTGCTCTTCCTTTCTCATGATCCAGCCTCCGCCCGGCTCATATCAGCCCGTTTCTGTTCAAGAATTCCAAGAGCCTTGACAATTCCATCGATGATCTGTTCTGGTCTGGCAGCACATCCCGGGACCCAGACATCGACAGGAAGGATCTCTCCGACTCCGCCTGCGACGTTATAGCACTCCCTGAAGACTCCGCCTGTGCAGGCACAGATTCCAACACCGACAACAACCTTTGGGTTTGGCATCTGGTCATACAGGTTTTGGATCACTGATCTGTTCTGCTCGTTTACTCCGCCGGTGATAACAAGGATGTCTGCATGCTTCGGATTTCCCGTGTTGATTATCCCAAACCGCTCAACATCATACCGAGGGGTCAGGCAGGCAAGGATCTCGATATCGCACCCATTACAGCTGGAGGCATCGTAATGGAGTATCCAGGGTGATTTTGATAAATATGCCATATTATTTCTCCATCAGATCAGTGAAAGGGCGATGATGTTTCCTCCTCCAAGTATCAGGGTGATAAGCCAGGCACCCCTGAGTGCAGGGAGCCACTTGACACGTGACGTACTGTTGTCTGCAAGCATCTCAAGCAGGTATACAACAATGACTGCCAGAATACCCAGCACCGGGTTTCCTACAAAGAACAGGTAGATGATCCCGAGAAGAATGACCGTCTCGTACAGATGGGCAAGTTCTACCATTCCGAGGGTCGAACCTGAAAACTCGGTCATCACACCTTTGACCAGTTCCTGGTGTGCATGATGGGAAGTGGAGAGGTCAAATGGTGACTTTCTGAGTTTGAAGGTCAGGATACAGACCATTGAGATGAAGATTCCTGGCAGAAGAATGACCGGTAGTCCTGAAAAGCTCATGATGTCGCTTGCTGCAAAACTTCCTGTCACCTTGTAGAATCCGACTGCCGTGAGGATGATCACAGGTTCGACTGCAATCAGCTGGATGAGTTCTCTTCCTGCACCAATATGGGCATATGGAGAGCGTGTGCTGTACGCGGCAAGGACGAGGAAGACCTCTGAAAGTGTCAGGGCAAATATCGCAAGCAACAGGTCCCCGCCACCGAAGAATATCAGTCCGGTGACTACCATGAAGGCCAGATGCAAAAATATCAGCACTGCCGGAGCCTGCCATACTCCTACCTTCTCTTTCTCAAACAGCTTAGCGATATCAAGGAACGGCTGGAGAACAGGCGGTCCTACTCTACCCTGCATTCGTGCCGTGATAATCCGGTCAACTCCGCTGACCAGAACCCCTATCACCGGGGCGAGTATGAGAAATGCAACTGCTGTCAGGATGGTATTCATAATACACCTCCGATGAGTCCCAGTACAAGGACACAGAAGAGGACGATGGTGATCAGTGACCCGTACTTTGAGAGCCCGGCTTCAGGGAAGAGATCCTCAAGATACAGGTTTGAAAGTGATATCTCACGTTTCATACCGATACTGCCCTCCATGAGCCCGTCCTTGACCGTAACACCTCCCATGTACCGCCTGAGGTTTCTCCTAGGAATGAGGATCTTCATCATCAACACCGGGAGCACGACGATGAGTGCAAGCATCAGGACCATAATCATCAGGTTGGATGCTGGGATCAACTCTGATATCGGTCCGTATGTCGTTACAAGGAACGGTTCAATAAAGTATGTTGAGATTGGTGCAATCCCGAAACAGGCAATGATGGTCAGGGCTGTCAGTGGGATGAGGGCTGCCCACTCTGCCTTTGAGATCTGAAACTCGATCGACTCTTCCCACTTTCTGACTTCAAGCAGTTTGCCCATCCACTTTGCCCAGAAGAAGACCGTCACCGCACTTCCATAGGCAAGTATCACGATAAGGATCATCCCGAATGGTGGGAGTGCCTGCGAAAAGGCATGTATTGATGCCCACTTGGATATGAGCATTCCGAACGGAGCAAGGAACATACCTGCTATACCGATCAGCATCATGAGCCCGACCTTCGGCATCGGTGCTGCAAGACCGGTCATATCCTCAATATCCCGGCTTCCAATCCGGTGCTCGACTGTTCCAACCGAGAGGAAGAGGAGCGACTTGGAGATTGCATGGAATATGATCAGGAATATTGCTGCCCAGAGGGCTTCGGGAGTGCCAACTCCAGCACAAGCCACAATCAGTCCGAGGTTTGCTATTGTCGAGTAGGCAAGCACCTTCTTGGCGTTGCTCTGTGATATCGCGATACAGGATGTGACCAGGAACGTAACCCCTCCGATGAGGGCGATGACCATTCCGAGAATCTGGCCGTCGAAGACCGGCGCAAACCTGGCTATTGCGTATACTCCAGCTTTCACCATCGTGCTCGAGTGAAGCAGTGCAGAGACCGGAGTTGGTGCAACCATTGCCCCGACAAGCCATGATGAGAATGGAAGCTGTGCTGATTTAGCACAGCCGGCAATTGCTATTAAGGAGGCAGGCACAAGGGCTATTGCTGGTCCTGCTGCGATAAGGCTGCCTATCCCGAGGTGTTCAGATCCTCCGTTCATAAGGATAAAGAGGATTGCTACCGGAAAACAAGCCCCTCCGATCAGGTTGTAGAGAAGTGCCTTGAATGCGTTGTTGACGGCTTCACCGGTCTCTGGGTACCTGATGAGCAGGTATGAACAGAGTGTTGTAATTTCCCAGAAGAAGTACATCCAGATGAGGTTGTTGGAGAAGACAACTCCGAACATGGCAGAGAGGAAGAGGAAAAGTATTGCAAAGAACTTGGGTCTCTTATCTGGGAGATCCTTGTGGTGTTCCTGGTATTCACGCATGTATCCGAGTGCGTAAATACAGATGAGGCCTCCGATAACTCCGATGATAACCGCCATAATAGCAGAGAACTCGTCAGTAAGGAGGTCAGGTATCTTTGCATGCCCTTCAAGACCGAGGTATTCTGCCCCGCCGATAAGCAGCAACTGGAGGAGCACAAAACCGGTCACCAGAAACTGCTTTGCCTTCACACTAACCATCACCAGGTATCCTGCAATCAGGATCTCAAGGATCAGCATCACAAGTGCAATGCCTGGCACTGGTACAGTGAAGAATAATTGGTTCTGTCCGACCGAGAATGCAAGAAGCAGGATGGATCCAAGGGCACAGATCCCTGCTCCTGCTGTCACCACTACTCCCCGGTGATTCTCATTGCGAAGCACAGTGAGAATCAATGCGGGAATGAGCGGAAACAGGATCAGAAAGAGAAGCAGTTCCACATACAGTTCCACATACATCACTGTGATGAGATTCGCATCTATCATTATTAATCATTATTAACTTGTTCTGGCAGAACCGCACGATATCATATAAACATGACCGTGTTTGATGAATCAGATCACAGGGGTAATTGCATCTGAGATTCAAGATTGTAGTCATGGTGTCTCATGATAAGCAGAATTATTTCCTTATTCTGTTCTCAATTTCGCTTGCCATCTTTATGGGTTCTCTTGATGGCACAATTGTGAACATTGCCATCCCTTCAATATCAGAATCCTTCTCTCTCTCAACCGCTGCAGTGAGTTGGGTCTCAACAATCTACCTGCTGGTCATGGCAGGTTGTGTTCTTATATTTGGCAAAATATCAGACATCATCGGGTTCAAGCGGATCTTCCTCACCGGCTTTGTCATCTTTACTCTCGGGTCATTCACCTGTGGGGTCCTGCCTGATCTGACCGGCTCATTCCTGACCCTGGTAGGCTCCCGTGCGTTTCAGGGACTCGGCGGTGCCATGCTCACCGCGATTGCTCCTGCAATGGTGAATGCCTACATTCCCATGGAGAAGAAAGGAAAGGCGATGGGATTTATCATGACGGTTGCAGCACTTGGTACTGCCATCGGTCCGACTGTCGGGGGTATCTTGACACAGTATCTCTCATGGCACTGGATATTCTTCATCAATGTCCCGGTCGGGATCATTGCTGTGATCGTTGGGAAACGGTTCATCCCAATTCTCGCCCCGACTGCTCCTGATGGATCCTTTGACCGGACTGGTGCGGTTCTCATCTTTTCAGGTCTTGCCTTTCTGCTCTTTGGGATGTCTGAAGGAGATTCACTGGGCTGGACCTCTCCGGTCATCGCGGGTTCCCTGATTCTGGCCGTCGTTCTTCTTGCCATGTTTGTCAGGACCGAGCTTCAGGTCAGATCCCCGCTTCTCGAACTCCGGCTTTTTAAAGACCGGAACTTCTTCTATCTCAATCTCATCATGGCACTGGTCTTCTTCGGGTTCTCGGGGATCAGTTATCTCCTCCCGTTTTACCTGAAGTATGTTGGCGAATACAGCACCTCAACATCAGGCCTGATCCTCACCTCGCTCTCGTTAGCAATGATGGTGACCGGTCTGCTTGCAGGATCCCTCTACACGAAGATTGGTGGCAGGCGGATTGCAAATGCCGGTTCCATTCTTCTGCTTATCGGGTATTTCCTTATCCTGCAACTTAAGGTGAACACAACCCTCTGGTATGTTGTTCTCTGCCTGGCAATGATCGGCTTTGGGCTTGGGTTTATGATAACCCCGATATCGAGCATGATCATGAGTTCGGTAGCAAAACAGTACCAGGGCATGGCCTCGTCACTCACAAGTCTTGAAAGGTTTGCACCGCTGACCATCGGTATTGCGGTATTCAATGCGATATTTATCAAAGGTATGATCGCTATCGCGACCGAATACGGGGTGACACGAAGTGCACCTATATATATTCAGCAGAAAGTCCTGACTGCAGGGTTCGATCTGACCTTCTGCGTTACGTTTATCTTTGGAGTTCTGGTTCTCATCCTGACCTTCCTTGTTCGGGAAAAGGTTCATCCTGATTATCTGGTAGAATCTGCAGATCCACGATAGGCCGCCATCTCTCTCTCTCTCTCTTCTGTCCCATTTTTCCTGTATCTTCCCGAATGACAACCTCCTGGTGATTTTGTCAGGCCCCGATTCCTATACTCCTTCTGTCATCGTCACATTCTGTATCATCCTACTTCGTTTTGATTGAATTCGGCTGGGTGTGCTGACTCTTTCATCCTCGTGATGTCTGCCTCCTGACATCACTCATTACTGACTACTGCTTTCTCCCGATGTTTGGTTTGTCTCCAACATCTCTGATCTCCGCCCAGACTTTGGATCCAGTTCTAACGTATATCATCATGAAGTTTATTTTTAGCAATATTGGGAATTAATGGGCTGGGGTTTATGATGTATAGGACGGTTTTATGCCGCTGGAACGCCAAAATACTAAGCCGTGAAGGCGAGGCTAGAAAGCGGGCACGTCATGCTTGGGCAGGACGGATTAACCCTGTATGAACAGAGCGGTTTTGGAAGGCCGCTGAAAGAGGGAGTCCGTCTCTCTCCGGTTGAAGCCCTGTACCTGGTATATCGTGGCCGGATCGAGGTACCCGGGTTTGACTTTGACTCGCTCCTTGTCCATTTCTCCGGCGATGTCCATGTTCTCAGGTCCTTCCTGGTGTACCGGGATATTCGAGAACGGGGATATGTCGTCCAGACAGGACCGCAGGATTTCAGGATATTTAAGCGTGGTGAAAAACCTGGAAAAGGAGAGTCACTATACATGCTCCGTGTCCTCTCTGAGCGTGACCTTATCGACTTTGCCGTTGTCAGGAAAGAGGTCCAGGCGACTGTGAACATGCGAAAACGTCATGTCCTTGCAGCGGTGGACGACGAGTTCGAGCTCACTTACTACGAGGTAAAGATCCAGAAGCCCGCTCCCATCGAAGAGACAGAGCGGCCTGAACCTGTCAACGGTCTCCTTTCAAGCAGATCGGTGATAATTCCGGCAGCACCTGAATCAGCATATGATCATGCATTTTACGGCAAACGCTTCGATGATGAACGGATCGTCCTCTCAACGATAGAGTCGATATCCCTGATGGAACAGGGACTGGTCGCCGTGAAGCATGAGGGTCGGAATATTACCGCCAAAGAGTACCGCGATATGATTCGCGAGTTCGATACCGAGATGGAACCGAAACTCACTGTGTATCAGCATCTGCGATCCCTGAACTACATCCCTAAAACCGGGTATAAGTTCGGGCATCACTTCAGGGTATACCTGGGAAGAAAAGTCCACTCCGAGATGCTGGTCCAGGCCATTGAGCCCGACACCACACTTCCGATGAATATCATCTCACGCTCGGTCAGGATGGCACACAGCGTGAAAAAGAAGATGCTGTTCGGCTGCATACATGCTGAAGGCATCGCGTACGTAGAGTTTGCACGAATTAAACTCTGATTAATATCCGATGCCAGAATTCATCAAACTATAAAATTGGATACAATGGAATCAAGCATAAACCCATGGGCTTCTTCAGATCAATCTGTAGATATTGAACGGCTTTATACAGAGTTCGGAATTGAGCGGATGGATGCAGTCGTTGACGAGCTCCCTGAATTGCCATACTTCATGAAGAGGGGTATCGTCTTCGGTCACCGCGATTATGGCCGGATTACAAAAGCTATCGTAAATCATGATCCGTTTCATGTACTGACCGGGTTCATGCCCTCCGGTCATCCCCACCTCGGTCACCTGATGGTGATGAAAGAGGTGGTCTGGCATGTACAGCAGGGTGGAAACGGGTACATCTGTGTTGCAGACCGTGAGGCCCATGCGGTCAGGAATCTCACCTGGGAGCAGTGCCAAAAATACGGGGATGAATATCTCTCCTGCCTGTTTGCCCTCGGGTACGATGGTGAAACCTACCTACAGAGCCAGAACCGCGTCGTCCAGGATCTGGCCTTTGAGGCATCAACCAAGGTTAACTTCTCTGAGATGAGTGCGATCTACGGGTTTACTCCAGAGACTGACATAGGTCATGCCCTGAGTGTGCTCACCCAGGTATCGGATATCCTCTATCCGCAGGTTGATGATGAACCTGCCCCAACAGTTGTACCTGCCGGACTGGATCAGGATCCACATGTCAGACTCACGAGGGGCGTAGCACACAAACTTAGGATGTTCACGGTTGAGGACCGGGACACTCATATCAGCATCAGATCCAAGGAAGCACCTATAGAAGCCATGGATGCCGTGCAGAAGGCGTTCAAAGGCTCGAAGCGGTATGAAGGACACATTGATGTTACCGGTGTTCCCCACGTGATCGTCTCAAAGACGGTCAGGGCTATCGAACAGGCCAACGGCGGGTACGGGTTTGTGACCCCGTCGGCAACGTATCATCGGTTCATGCCAGGTCTTACCGGCGGAAAAATGTCATCAAGTGTGCCTGAAAGCATCATCGGGTTCTATGAGGATGACAAGGTTGTCAGTAAGAAGATCATGTCTGCCCTTACCGGTGGACGGATGACCCTGCAGGAACAGAAAGAACTCGGTGGGGAGGCAGATAAGTGTCCGGTCTACTTGCTGAACCTCTTCCACATGGTGACCGACGATGCTGACCTTGCAGAGATTCACCGGCGGTGCAAGGCAGGAGAACTGATGTGCGGACAGTGCAAGAAGGATACTGCTGCACGGGTCCTAGCGTTTCTCGGCGAGTTCAGGGAGAAGATGGCAGCAACATCAGATGTTCTTGCCAGTAGATCCTGATCTCATTGTGATCTCTCATAGATCACTTTTCCAACACGAGAGATGTGGGCTAACAGTTCCTGGTTTGTGACGCTCTGAACATGAATGAGATCTGTCTCATATGGCAGATCAAGATCATCAATTCTGGTCATGAGTGATATTTTATCGTGTATTGTAAGATTGTCTCCGAATAGGGCTATGTCAATATCTGAACCTGGCCGGTTTGTGCCCATTGCCCGTGATCCAAATATAACTGCCTTTTCAAGATGAGAGCAGGAGGAGAGGATCTTTCTGATACATTCAGTTTGTTCTTCAGAAAGTCCTTGAATGCTAGTTTGAATCTGCAATCTGTTCCATCCTCTCTAAAAAAGCTTCAAACAACGGATGGTACTCCCCTGCAATCAGAGCAAGAGTTTCTTCCATTGTCTTTTCATCATAGGTATGGCTGGTAAGATTTCTGCTTGCAATCATACTGATCCAGGTATCACCATCCTTTATAAGCCCAAGAGAGAATGCTTTCCGTATCACATCGCGTGAACCCATTACATCAGGATCTCCCTGGTACATGATGTAATCCTTCATCACTTTCCAGGCAAGTTCAAACGTGAATTCAAATGTTTTGATAAATCCCTGTTTTTCAATCGGTGTCAGAGGTCGGTTATAATATAGGCCTACCGCCTCGGTCAGCATCTTCTCTGCCTTGCAGAAATTTACTAATCTTTGTTTATATCTGATATCATCGGGAGTACTCATGCACACCACTATTCTTTCAATATTCGTTGTTATGAGAGTCTGACCCATCCTATAATAAGTGATCACCTGCAACAATTACTAGGATTATTTATGAGCAGCCTGGGATACGCTCCCTTATTCTTCTTCGGCTCATTTTTTTCGTTTAGATAGGGGTCTGGTTTTTTCCGGGCCCCTGTAATAATCGATTACCAGTACTCAGGTTTTCAGGAGATTAACCCATGTATGATATAATAACTCACCAATCAAGGGCAGAGATGAGATCCTCCCCAATAACCCGGAGGGGAGTATGCAATTAGCACTGAACGAGAAGCGGTTACTTCTTGAACTGTCCCGTATTGGATCATCAAGTCCGGAAAAACTTGCAGAGATCCTGGATCGCCCTACAGAGTCTGTCATCCAGTACGGCGGCCTGCTCTCACAGAAAGGGCTAGCCGTTGTTGA
This sequence comes from uncultured Methanospirillum sp., assembly GCF_963668475.1. GTDB lineage: Archaea > Halobacteriota > Methanomicrobia > Methanomicrobiales > Methanospirillaceae > Methanospirillum. The sequence goes on along the minus strand of NZ_OY764544.1, from coordinate 1,246,415 downwards.
TCGGAACGTCACCACGAGGCTTGTCCTCACTGAAGAAGGCTCCCAGTACTCCTCTGAAGGGCTTCCTGAACGCCAACTCTACAACTCTTTTGCTGAATCATCATCGATAGCAGATCTGAACAAGCATCCTCATGCCAGAATCGGACTCGGCTGGATGAAGAGGATCGGTTGGGTGAAGATCGAAAATGGTCAGGTCGTCAAGGCAGGCACCGCAGATAAGTCTCCTATTGAGATCGGTCTCTCTTCTCCTGATACTGCCTCTCCTGATGTCAGAAAAGAACTCATCAAACGTGGTCTGGCAGTTGAAGAAGAGTCTGTTCAGTACTCTATCAGTATCACTGAAGATGGCAAGAAACTTGCAGCATCAGGTCTGAACCTAATTGAAGAGACCGGAACACTGACCAGTGATCAGATCAGTTCCGGAGCATGGCGTGATCTCACCCTTCGAAGGTATGATATCACCAAGAAGCCTCGTCCGGTCTGGCCTGGTAAGATCCACCCATACCAGCGGCTCATCAATGAGATGCGAAGAATCCTTCTTGACATGGGATTCACCGAGCTCTACGGCTCGATAGTCCAGGGAGCATTCTGGAACTTTGATGCCCTCTTCCAGCCCCAGGATCATCCGGCCAGGGAGATGCAGGACACGTTCCATCTCAAGGAACGTTCAGATCTTCCTGTTGGTTGGGAGAAGGTCAGGGACATTCACGAGCACGGGGGTGAAACCTCCTCATGTGGCTGGGGTGGCAGATGGGACCCTGAAAAAGCAAAGGCAACAGTCCTCAGGACCCATACGACATCACTCTCGATACAGCACCTTGCAACCCATCCGAATCCTCCTGAGAAAGCGTTCTGTATCGGCAGGGTATACCGGAGAGAGACGATCGATCCAACCCATCTCCCGGAGTTTGAACAACTTGAAGGGATCGTGATGGATGAGGATGTCAGTTTCCGCCACCTGCTCGGATACCTTAAAGAGTTCTACGGCAGGATGGGCTTTACAAATGTCAGGTTCAGACCTGCTTACTTCCCGTACACCGAACCGAGTGTAGAGCCCGAGGTCTGGATCGACGGGCTCGGCTGGGTTGAACTGGGAGGGGCGGGAATATTCAGGGAAGAGGTCACTGATCCGTGGGGAGTCACAAGCCCGGTTCTTGCTTGGGGTCTGGGTGTCTCACGGGTTGCCATGCTCAGGATGGGCCTCTCTGATCTCCGTGAACTTTATCAGAGTGACATCGACTGGGTCAGACGGACACCGGTCATGAACGGAGGTGACTACTGATGCCAGTTGTATCGCTCCCGTACAATTACCTTGAGCGGCTCACCGGGACCGACCGGAAGACGATCATCGAGCGCCTCCCGATGATCGGCTGTGATATCGAGCGTGTTCTTGAAGAACAGGTCGATGTTGAGTTCTTCCCTGACCGGGTGGATCTCTACTCAACCGAGGGTGTAGCCAGGGCCATGCGGGGATTTCTGGGACTTGAATCAGGAGAAGAGAAGTATCAGGTAGTATCCCCGACAATCCAGTTCACTGTCGATGAGAACCTGAAAGATATCAGGCCATACCTTGGGTCAGCGGTAATTAGGAATATCACTCTTGATAACGAGGCAATTGTCAGCCTGATGGGAGTTCAGGAAGCCCTTCACTGGGTGGTCGGAAGGGGCCGCTCAAAGGTTGCCATCGGCATTCACGACCTTGACAAGATCACCCCGCCGTTCAGGTATTATGGTGCTCCTTTGAGTAAGGCATTTGTTCCTCTTGACTTCACAGAGGAGATGACCCTTGCAGAGATTATGGAGAAGCATCCGAAAGGCCGCGACTACGCTCATATCGTTGCCGGCAAGCCTCTGATGCCATTGATTGAAGACGCTAACGGTAATGTCCTCTCGTTCCCGCCGATCATCAACGGTGAACTGACCCGCGTGACAGAGAAGAGCAGAAACCTGCTCCTTGATGTGACCGGCACTGATGAGCGTGCAGTCATGACTGCAGTGAAGGTGATCACCTCTGCACTCATCTCTGCAGGTGGTACTTGTGAAGCAGTGACGGTGAATGGTAAATCCTGTCCTGATCTCTCACCTGCGGTTCGTGAGGTTAGTGTTACGGCCTGCAACAAGCTTATTGGTTGCTCTCTCTCTGCTGAAGAGATGGCAGAGGTGCTCAGAAAGATGAGGTATGGTGCAGAGGCAGCAGGACCAGATAAGGTCCATGTAAACATCCCGTGCTACCGGGCTGACATCATGCACGACTGGGATGTCTTTGAGGATGTTGCGATCGGGTTCGGGTTTGATAACCTTGAGACTGCACTTCCGCGTGCACCCACCCTCGGGTGTGAGCACCCGATCATGCTCCGTGCAGGTCTGCTCCGTGAGATCTGCTGTGGGCTCGGGTTCCAGGAGGTCATGCCGTTCACCCTGTCCAGCGATGAGGTGATGTACACGAAGATGCAACGGTCTGCACATCCTGGTGTCCTTCGTGTTCTTCACCCGATCAGCGAGGATCAGACCCTGGTCAGAACTGATATCCTCCCGCTGCTTCTCGATCTGCTCAGGATCAACAAACGGAGAGAACTTCCGCAGAGGATCTTCCATATTGGAGACGTGGTAAGGGATCTCAAGACCGGTCAGAAGATGGCTCTCTCCTCTACCTATCCGGGTGCTGACTTCTCTGAAGCATATGCCATTGCCGATGCAGTCTGTCGTGAGATGGGGCTGACATACGAGGTGTCCGAGAGTTCTGATCAGGCATTCATTGACGGAAGACGTGCTGACATTGTGGTTGGTGGAAAGGTCATCGGCCTGTTCGGTGAGATTCATCCTGCAGTGCTCAGTGCTTTTGACATCGATCAGCCGGTCTCTGCTGTCGAGATCGATCTGACCCTACTTCCCTGATCACATCTTTTTAGGGTGGTCTGCACAAGGTTCGAAATGTTCAACCGCTCTCCCGACGTACCGGTGGTACCACCGAAGTCTTATGCAGAAACGATTGAACATCCTGGTATCAGGTCGGGTTCAGGGCGTCGGGTACCGTGGATTTGCCCGCCTTGTTGCCAACCGGTACAGTGTGACCGGGTTTGCATCAAATGAACCTGACGGTCGCGTCTCCATTATAGCCGAAGGAGACGAACCGGCGCTTGATCAGTATGTAGCAGATCTCTATGCCAAAGATGAACCCCTGATCGAGGTTCACTCTGTTGATGTATCTGAACAGACATATACGGGTGAGTTCACCAGATTTGAGCCGCATTTTGGTGACTTTCAGAAAGAAATGTTTGTCAGATCAGAGCTTGCACTTGAGTATATGCGTGAGATGATCAAGTTGCAAAAACGCTCACTGAAGACCCAGATAGAGATGATAGAAGCACTCCGTGATATGAAGAAGGAGTCAAAGAAGCGGCGTGAAGTGCTTGAGCGGATGATTGAAGCGATTCACTCGCAGGGATAATTATATGACAACACAGGATTCTCCGGCTGGACTTGACATCGGAAAGAAAGTTGATATCAGGGTTCTGGAGGCTGTTGCCAGGAAGGGAGATCTTTCCATCATCCTCTACTTCGAAGAGGACCTTGCAAAGAACTCCACGTATGCAGCAGATCTGAAAGAATATGAGAAGTATCCAGATGATGAACGACCATTCATTGAGCTCGTCTCCTTTATGTCATTCCAGCGGAAGATGAGTCCATGCTTTGAGGATGCCCTCACAACTGTTCCGTTGATGATCACTATCTGCTCAAATTCTGAAGAGTATAATGGCAAACCTGTAGTAAAAGGCATTCTTCCATTTCTGGATGAGATGGATCTCTCATAATATCTTATATAATAAACTAAATGTTGCGATATATCAGCAGGATCACATCGATCTGAAAATCTGTCCTTTTACCAACTATCAGGGTGCTTCATCCACATCGGAAATTAAGGAACCAATATATCTGTACAGCGACTACAAAAAGAGTAATATGGCAGTGTCGAAATCACGGGGTATCGGGGATACGCATCAGCAGTTCAGGTCTCTTCAGGCCATCGTCAATCATATCAGATCGCAGGAGATGTTTCTCCAGGTTCTTGATCGCGAGGATGCAATCCCTGATATGGCAAAACGCCTCTCCCGTGAGGCAATCACTGGAGAATTGAAATCAAATAAGCGCCTGTTTCTAGATTTTTTCTACAACATGATCGCCATGTCAGGTGAGACTGACCGGATTCAGGATGTCGAGTTTAAGTATGTCGTGATAGGTCAGGACCTGATGGAGGTTGACCGTTGCCTGCTCTGGTACGACGACCTCGAACTTCAGATGCCGTTTGAGATCGGGGAAAAATTTGGGAAAGTTGTTCTTGGTGAACAGATGGGCAACGTGGTCGATACCATCACAGACTTTTATAAAAAAGCTGAAGCAAGGTTTGACCGGGAGCTGGATGGAAACCTTGAACGGTGTTCGCTCCTTGTTCTTGAGGAGCATTATCCCCAGTCAGCCTTTCATATCACAGTCAGGCTTCCGGCAACAATTCTCAACGATTACCCGATCTCGCTCTGATCCGAGATTATCTGACTGCCTTTTTCTCTTCTTCTGGGTATGATATGCCCCGCAGTTCCCTGATCTTTTTCATAACCTCGGTTGTGTAGAGTGAGATCCGCCTGAGGCGGTGGGTCTCTTCGGTTGATGAGAGGTATCTGATCTCACGGAGCCGGGAATCTGCCTCGTCAAGGAGTGTGTTCACTATACCTCCGCCAGCCCCTCCTCCTGCCGGTTCGGGCACAATCACTGAAGTGATAAACTGCAGACTGCCCTTGTCCATGAGCGGTATCATATCAATCCTTACCCTTCTGACGGCTTCATGGATCTGTAATGGTCCGTTCGTTGCAAATCCCTTTCCTTCCCTGAACCTATCTCTTCCTGAAGCCCAGATCCGTTTAAAAAGATCAGGAAGGTCTTCAATAGATTTGGGGTTTGAGTTCTGGTGATCATGCCTGAAGAAAGACCTGCATGCATTGTTCATGAAAATGACGGCACCAGATGTGGTAAAGAGCATCACCGGATGTGGGATCGACTGTATCGCAAGAATAGCGAGGCGGTAATCTCCTGCTTTGAGCGGCGGTGGTACCTGTCGTGTCTGCTCGGACTCCGATACTGGTTCTGGCTCTACTTCAGGTTCAGGAGGCTGATTTAAGCGCTGGGCGGTGGTGGTCTGGTATAATTTATTTTTATGGGCCACCATCTCGATGTTACTGTATAACTCCCGTTCCTTGAATGGCTTGATCAGGTATCCGAAGGGCCCCGAATCTACTGCGCGTTTGATAGTATCATCATCTGAGTGTGCGGTCAGGTAAATTATCGGGATTTTATACTGATTATAAATCCTCTTTGCAGTCTCGATACCATCCATGTCCCCCTGAATCCTGATGTCCATCAGGATGATGTCCGGCTGCTTCTCCCTTGCAAGGTTGATTGCTTCAGCTCCATCAAATGCACTCCCGACTACCTCATATCCCAGTTCCTTGAGTGTTTTTTCAAGGAGTACTGAAGTAACTGCCTCATCTTCAACAATGAGTATACGCCGTTTCATGTATGCATCTGCTCCCCGGAATTCTCACTAAATTGTATTGTGATCGTCGTTCCCGGTCCTTTTGGTCGTTTTATCTCTCCTCTGAGCTGATGAGTGAGCCTGGAGACGAGTTCAGTCCCGAGTGAGGTCCCGGTCGTACTCTTCCCTTCTACAGGCATCCCACGCCCGTTATCTGATACTTCCATGCGATATATGTGGTTCTGATGGGTGAATGTCACCCTGATCTCCCCATTACCCCCCGGTTCAAAGGCATATTTGACGGCATTGGTTATCAATTCATTTAATATGAGTCCACAAGGAATACATCGTTCTATATCGAGGACAATGTTTGGATCGATCTCACTGATGTACTTGATAGACGAGTTGGCCCCCTCGTATTCCTGTTTCAGGTGATTAATCAGGTTTCCTACATATTCTTTGACGTTGATCTTTCCGATATCATGAGAACTGTAGAGGAGTTCATGGATCGATGCCATCGAAAATACCTGATTCCGGCAGTCCTGGAGAATTTCAGTTGTAACCGGGTCAGTTGTCCGCATTCCCTGAAGTTTGAGAATTCCTGATATGATCTGCAGGTTGTTCTTCACCCTATGGTGAATTTCTTTGAGCAGGAGTTCTTTCTCATGGAGTGAGGCGATGATCTGTTCCTCATCACGGACCCTGCTGGTCACGTCGCTGTATATCAGGAATATCTCGTGTGTATTTCCTATGCGAGTATTTGAGAGGTATATTTCCCTCCATTGTTTTCCAAGAGGGGTTTCGAGTTGTATCCTCGGCAGATTCTGGGGTTTTCCTGATGCGGCCAGTCGGCCAAGTGCCGAGTTAAGGTGTTCAGGAATTGCAGGACCGAAGTACTCCTGAAATGTCTTGCCAAGGAGGTGCTCCTTTTTCTTCCCCTCCAGAATTTCGGCTGCAGCATTCATCTCAATCAGGATGAACCTGCCATCATCATCATGATCGAGAAAGATCGCACATCCTGCATTCATGTTCGAGAAAAGCATATTCAGCCGGTTTTGACTGGTTTTTACCTGGTCATCGAGCACCTTCTGGCGGGTAATATCAATGATAATACCCTCGAGTCCTATAACATTCCCTTTATCATCCCGGACTCCTACACCCTGTTCCCAAACCCATTTGAATTTCATTGCACTTGTGAAGATTCGATAGTTGAGTTTGAACTGGGTGTTCCTTTCAACAGCCCGCCTGATCACTTCCATGATTCGTAGCCGATCATCCGGATGTATAAGAGAGGTGTACGTGGGGTTCTTATTCTGAACTAGATCAGATGAGTGATATCCGGTCAGCAGAAGGCTCCCTTCACTCACAAATTCCATCGTCCGGTCATCATCGAAACTGCACTTGTATACCATTCCTGGCAGGTTTTTGATTAGGGTGTTGACCATCCGCTCGCTCTCGACGAGTGCATCCTCGGCGATCCGGTCAGAAATATGACCGGCAATCTGTACTACGATACCCTGGAGTAACCGCTGGAGAGGAAGAGAGAGTACCTGTTCCTCTTCATGCGATGCGATGTGGATAAGGCCGATCGGCTTTGCGTGATGGGTGAGAGAGATGATAACATCTGAACATATCTTCTCGTTGGTCTCAAGGATGCGTGAGTACTCGTGAATGATTTGGCTGTTTCTGAACACTGTGTCTGTTTCCCTGAGTAATGATAAGAAGAGGGGAATCAGGTGTGCCTGGATTGTGTGATCGCTGTATCCTGCAGAAAATCCGTCTGCCATTGCAAGAGAGAGGTGTTCATGCTCATCCATCAGGTAGATTGCTGCCGCATCCAAGTTTGATGTAGTTAATGCCGCCTGCAGGCTTTGGGTAAGGATATTATTGAGATCTTTTGAGTTAGCGCTGGTAATTGCAAGATCACGCTGGGCCCTCAAGTTGTTTTCTGCCCTCACTAGTTCAACAGAGGTGTTGACTTTGTGCGCCAGTTCTGTAAAGGAGACGTGCGGGGTGTTCTCCTTTTGCACATAAAAATTAACCCCACTATTCAGTGCCTCAACTGCAACTGCTTCACGTTCCCTTACTGTGAAGAGTACGAACGGGATCAGCTGGTCGCTCTCTCTTATTCTTTTGAGTAATTCAAGACCGTCCATGCCGGGCATGGCATAATCTGATATGATAGCATCATATCTCCGCATCTTCAACTGTTTCAGGGCTTCTTCTCCTGATTCAACGACATCAACTGAGAATCCGAACTTCTTTTCCAGGATCTGACGCCCGAGATCGAGGAGGATTGACTCGTCATCAACAAGAAGAACCTTTGTCATTTCCATTCACCCGACATGGTCTTTCAGTTGATCTCAACATGAAGATGAATAATCGTTGGGATCTTGCCAGGTGATCAGATATTCATTTCAGCGTTGCTCCTTCCCGTCTGGTCCTACTATCTCACGTGCAATGGAGCAGAAGAGCGACAATGGTCCTGCTGTGATGAACTTTCGAGATATCTCAACCGGGATGATCTCCCCGTCATGTCTTCGGTGAACTGATCTGACCCTGAAGGTCTCTTCCTCTTCTCTTGGCATCTCCCACATCTCCTGCCAGGTTTGAGGGGTGATCTCGGGGTTGATATCATAAACTGTGATCTGCTGTATCTCTTCACGAGAGTATCCGAGCAGTTTGCATGCGGTCTCGTTTGCCCGGTATACTGCCCCGGTGCGATCAAAGAGCAGGATAGAGTCTGAAGCCTGATCAAAGACAAACCTGATGATCAGCAGTTCACGCTCAAGTTTCTCCCGTCGCGTTATCTCAGCCATGAGATCCTGGTTTGCTGCCCTCATCTCTCTGGTTCTCTGTTTTATGACCGTTTCGAAGTTGGCATGGTATATCTGCAACTGTTCTTCAAGGTGTTTACGTTCTGATATATCGGTTCCGATAGCTTGGATGCTTCCGAGTACACCACTGCTGGTAAAGATCCCCCTGTGCTGCCACTCTTCCCATGCTACCATCCCGTCTGGCTGAATAGTCTTGAATGCAATCTTTGCAACAGGATTCTTTGGTGTCAGATCAGATCGGAGCCTGTCAAGCCGTTCAAGGTCTTCATGTGAGATCACCGGCTCGTATGGAAATCCTATCAGTTCATCCCTTTTTCTCTCCATTTTCCTGCAGAATGCATCATTGACATAGGTGAGGATTCCGTCAGGGCTTGACCTGATGATAAACTCGTTCTGATCTGATGCAAGCGTTTCAGCCTCGGCTCTACAGATTTCAGCCTGGTGGATGGCATCTCTTGTCACGGTCTCATCCCTAAAGATGATTGCACATCCTGGTCGCCCGTCCTCACAGACAACCGGCATGATGGCGATCTCAAACCACCTGGGGGAACCTCTGATTGTGACCGGGAGTTCGAGGTTTTCTATCTGCCCCTGAATTGCTTTTTTGATCTTTGAGGTGATCTCATCCTGCATGAGAAGATTCAGATCGGGATCTGTGATCTGCTTCCCTCTGGGTTCGTCAGATAGTCCGAAGAGCTCACATATCCCGTTCCTTGCATCTCCTACAATCATTCTGCAGGTGATGAGAATATATGGATCCCGGGTATATACGGCAAGAGCAGAAGAGGGAATCCGGTTTGAGAGGTGGTAAACTTTGGCCGTGCTGACAATCCGGAGGTCTACCTCTCCTTTCATCTGCATCCCATCGAGGTACTTGGCCACCGTGGTCCGATGAATGCCCAGCACCTGTGAGAGATCGGTGATGGACATACCCCGCGGATGCTCAGCAAGTTGTTCCCTGATTCGTATGAGTTCCTCTAGATCTCCTATCAATATTTTTCACCTCGTATGGTTGGTCCTGTCTTTGTCATTATGTCGTACATATCCTACTGTCACTTGACCTGATAAAGAGGACCATCTCTAATTTGAGTATCGGTTCTTGATGCAGGTGAATTATTCAGAACAATTTTGGGCGATTTTCAATAAAATAATCGTTAAAAGCCACTTGACTGTTGTGACTATTATGTCCGACACATACAATTTATTAAATATTGATGTGTATAACTCCTGATCAGATGCTGCGTATACTTCAGAACGTATAGAGCGTCGTCCTGTCCTTTGATTGTGCCAGACATGCGTCTGGAAGGCGGGGGCATTGTTAACGATTAATCATGAAGGAGGTCAATCATGGCTGAAGACTTTGAAGTCAAACTTGAGAAGAAGGCATACATTCCGGACCCGCAGTACCTGGCGAATTCTGCACTGGGAGATTACAAGGCAGCATATGCAAAATTCATCTCTGATCCGGATGGGTTCTGGGATGAGAAAGCACGCGAACTGAAGTGGATGCGCCCATGGGATAAGGTCAGGGAATGGGAGCACCCGTATGCACGGTGGTTTACCGGTGCAAGCCTGAACATCACCGAGAACTGTCTGGACCGTCATGTCAACAACGGACGACGCAACAAGCTCGCGATCATCTGGAGGGGTGAGGATGGACGGGAAGAGGTGCTGACATACAGGCAACTCTCCCGCTCTGTCATGCGGTTTGCCAACGCATTGAAGAGCCTTGGGGTGCAGAAGGGTGATCGTGTCTGTTTCTACATGCCCTTCGTCCCTGAACATGTGGTTGCCATACTGGCATGTGCAAGGATCGGAGCTGTCCATTCGATCGTATACGCCGGGTTCGGTGCCGAGGCACTCCACTCACGGATACGGGATGCCAATGCGAAGATAGTGATCACCGCAGATGTCGGGAAACGCAGGGGAAAGACGATCCCCCTCAAGAGTATCGTGGATGATGCTGTCCGTAACTCACCGAGTGTTGAGAAGGTCATCGTGCTCTGCAGGGAGAAGTGCCCGCTCGAACTGTACTCCGAATTAGAGGTGGATTTCTACGGGATACAGGAAGGGATGTCTGATGAGTGCCCAGCCGAAGAAATGGATGCCGAAGATCCGCTCTTCATCCTCTACACCAGCGGGACTACAGGAACTGCCAAGGGGATCGTTCATGCCTGTGGAGGGTATATGGTTGGAACCCATTACACCTGTAAGTACATCTTCGACATCAAAGAGAACGATGTCTACTGGTGCTCCGCAGATCCGGGCTGGATCACAGGCCACAGTTACATCGTGTATGGTCCGCTCTCAGTCGGGGCAACGGTGGTCATCACCGAGACGACGCCTGATTACCCTGACTTTGGGATCTGGTGGAGCATCATCGAGGAGTTTGGCGTCTCGATCTTCTATACCGCCCCGACTGCTATCAGGATGTTTATGAGGGTGGGTGAAGAATGGCCTGACAAGTATGACCTGAGTTCCCTCAGAATTATTGGTTCTGTCGGTGAACCTCTTAACCCTGAAGCCTTCGAGTGGTATTACCGGGTTATCGGCAAGAACAAATGTCCGATCCTGGATACCTGGTGGCAGACCGAGACAGGTATGCACATGATCACTACGCCGCTTGGAATGCCGATGAAGCCAGGGTTTGCTGGTGTCCCGATCCCTGGTGTGGTTGTTGATGTGGTTGACAAGGATGGAAATCCGGTGCCTCCTGGTCAGGGCGGACTGCTCGTCATCAAGGAGCCATGGCCATCGATGATGAGGACTGTATACAACAACGATGAACGGTACCGAAAGTACTGGACCCAGATAAAGGAGTATTATACTGTCGGTGATCTCGCGGTAAAGGATGAGGACGGGTATATCATGATCCTGGGCCGGTCTGATGACATCATCATCGTTGCAGGCCATAATCTCGGAACCGCAGAGGTAGAGTCTGCCCTGGTCGAGCATGAGGCTGTTGCAGAAGCAGCCGTTATTGGTGTTCCCGATGAGATCAAAGGTCAGGCTGTCAAGGCGTTCGTGACACTGATACAGGGATATGAACCGAGCCAGAAGCTGATCTCTGAACTGACATATCATGTGAGGATGAGTATCGGACCAATAGCCATGCCAAATGCAATAGAGTTCATGGATAAACTGCCCAAAACCAGGAGCGGGAAGATCATGCGACGTCTGCTCAAGGCAAAAGAGATGGGCATGGACCCAGGGGATATCTCTACACTTGAAGAGTAAAAAGCAACATGAGACAACAAGGTATGGATCATGAACTGCGGATCCTCGGGATGGTTGCAGAAAAAGGCAGATGGGGATTAGTCCTTCTCGGAATGATCCTCAACCTCTGCCTTGGGAGTATCTACTCATGGAGTGTATTTGTCGGGCCACTGGCAGACTACTTCACAAAAACCCTTCATCAGCAGGTGACTGCAGGGGAACTGCTCATGCCGTTCTCGGTATTCCTCGCATGTTTTGCCCTGGCAATGCCCCTGACCGGCAAGTACCTCGATATGTATGGTCCCCGTCTGATCATCATTGCCGGAGGTCTCCTCACCGGGGTTGGGTGGCTCATGGCATCCGTGGCAAGTTCGGTGCAGATTCTTTCGGTTGTGTATGGGGTAATCGGCGGTCTTGGTGTCGGGATTGCATATGGTGCTCCGGTAGCTGTCGCTGCCCGGTGGTTTCCTGAAAGACGGGGGCTTGCAGTAGGGCTGGTTCTGTTGGGATTCGGGTTTTCAGCCTTTCTCACAGCCAACCTCTCCGGGCTGCTCATCGCTGAAACCGGTGTCATGGAGACCTTCAGGATCTTTGGGATTGCATTCATTATCCTGACCGTGCTCCTTGCTCTCCCGCAGAGATTTCCTCCTCCCGGGTGGAAGCCGTCCGGATGGGAACCTCCACAGTGTTCATCACAGAATCAGACCTGCGAGTTCATGCTCCCTGAAATGGTGAAGACCAGGGCATTTTACGGACTCTGGATCTGTTACTTTATCGGATGTCTCTCCGGCCTCATGGCAATCTCTATTGCTAAACCGGTCGGCACTGAGGTTGCACAGATCTCCCCTGTGTTAGCAACGGCACTGGTCGGTGTCTTCGCAATATTCAACGGTGGTGGCAGGCCGGCCTTCGGGTTCCTTGCTGATCGCATAACGGTCAGGACTGTGGCCATGGTCTCATTTGCACTGATTATGGGTGCATCGCTGTTGATCACGCTCTCACCGTCGGCTCCGGTATACATCATCTCGTTCGCGGTACTCTGGGGATGTCTGGGTGGGTGGCTTGCGATCGCACCAGCCGCAACAGCTGTATACTTTGGAACCCGTGACTATCCTCGATGCTATGGGTTTGTCTTTCTGGCATACGGTGCTGGTGCAATTGCCGGTCCGCAACTGGCAGGATACATAAAGAGTATATCAGGATCGTACCTTGGTGTCTTTCCTGTTGTGATAGTTCTGGCACTGTTCGGGCTGATCATTGCATATCTCACGGTCAGACCCCCTGAATAATCCCTTTTTGACACAGTATTATCGGTGAGATCTGCAATATGTACTGATCTCTGGTTGTCCCGATCGAAACCGGATTGAGTGGTTTGTCAGATAGTATGCCTGAAAGAAATGATGCGAAGAGTCGTGGATCGATTCACTCTGGTCTCTCTGTTGATATTATTCAGAAACAGGATCAGCGTTCAGGAAAGAAGACACGTGGAGTGGTGAGCGAGATCCTGACCAATTCGTCCTTTCATCCCCACGGGATTAAGGTCCGCCTCAAGGATGGAAAGGTTGGCAGGGTCTGCACGATAGTCAAGGAAGAAACCTTTTCAGAAAATCAGACATAAGATTATTTCTGGGCCTCAGGGCGTGTGCATTAATACTGTATGATCTGTTGAAACACGAAACCCCTGGCAATTTCTCATTTTCAATACTAATCTCGCCAATACGGATTGGTGGTGTTATGCGCGGAGGATCGTTTCTCTTTTTAACATCTCAGATCCTAGCAGTATATGGGAGAATTATAATCTATTTACTCTCTGTCCTGTCCCGATGCGCGAAGCCTGATATGATCGCACCTTTCAGATACATACAGGATATCTGGTACAGGAGGAATGGCTGATACGATCTGCCTGCGAATAGTTCTGATGTCACTGATGTGTATGGTACTTGTGTGTACTGTCACCATCGGAGAAGAGATCAGAGATAAACATAACAATACAACACACGATGGTCCGAATCAGGTGATCATCGACTCAGACTCTCGCAATGTTGAGATCGGGGATGAGATCGTTCTTAAGGGGATCATCGATAAGTCGCTGATTGGTGGTGCCCCGTCAGATGTGGTTATTCTTATTTCTGCCCCTGAGGGCAGCCTTGCTGACACTTTTATTCTGTCGTCTCCTGATCAGCATGGAAAGTTCTTTTACAAACTTCCTGCAGATGTGGGTGGGACATGGGGATTTGAAGCATTGTATAATGGAGTAAATAGTCCCAAGATCATGGTCGACGTGGTTCCCTCGACTAAAGCGGGAAAGACAACTCTCACCCTGTCCGGATGGCCTGTCTATCCCCGGGTTGGTGATGAGGTCGTCTTCAAGGGAAGACTCACCGATTCAGCAGGAAAAGGTGTTCCAAACCGTGAGATCGGATATCAGTCAGATTCATCCGGAAATAAGTCCGGACCGAATGGCAGCACTGCTGGTATTGACTGGGATCCTTTGGGATTCGGTCAGACTGATCAGATCGGAGAGTACAACTTTAGAATTCCGGTTGTTCAGGAAGGTGAGGTACATGTGCGGGTACTTTTCCCTGGTGACGGGCTGTACACTCCGTCTGAAAGTAAGGTAATCAGTCTCATAGTCAAGAGTGCCTGAAATGCAGGCCCTCTTGAAACGACAGATTTTTTAGGTCCGGGTTTTTTCCTCTGGTCAAAAAAGGGGTTATTATTTCTTGTTCAGGAACTTCTCTGGCTCTTTTTCAAATGTATCGAGGCATCCCTTGTTGCAGAAGTAATACGTATTATTCTTGTATGTTGTTGTGAAATCTGCAGTATCTGTGTTTACTTTCATTCCGCAGACCGGATCTATGGCAGTAGAATCTGGCATGGTCTGAAAGGTCATCATTCTGATTGGTGGGGTATATCTCCTCAAAAGCAGTGAGAGTGATATCACCGTTACTGAAGAGAGTGCCATAGCAAGGGCACCGTATTCAGGTCTGAATATGACTCCCGGGTAGAAGAGGCCGGCTGCGAGAGGGATGAGAATGATATTGTATGCAAACGCCCAGAAGAGATTGAGTCTGATTCTCCCCATTACTTTACGGGACAACTGGATTGCGGCGACTGCATCGGTTATCTCATCCCTCACAAGTATGATATCGGCACTTTCGATTGCGACATCTGTTCCTGAACCGATCGCAATTCCGGTGTCAGCCCTGGCAAGTGCGGGGGCATCATTAATCCCGTCCCCAACAAAAGCCACCACTTCTTTCTGCTGTTGCAGCCGGGAGACTTCATTCTCCTTCTCATCAGGAAGAACACCGGCAATCACACGGTCAATCCCCACCATCTGTCCAACAGCCCGTGCTGTCCTCTGGTTATCACCGGTTACCATTCCTGCTGATATTCTCATCTTTCGTAACTCTGTAATCGCTGCTGCAGCCGATGGCTTCACCGAATCAGCAATCGAGATGAGGCCGAGAAGTTGATTATCCCTGGCTACCAGGACTGTTGTCTTGCCCTCTTCCTGTCTCTGTTTAATCTGCAATTCTGCATCCGTATCGACTAACACTCCGGCTTCTACTATAAACTGATGATTTCCTGCACGGATCAACCCCCCGGCAATCTCTCCTGTAAGTCCTTTACCCGGGAGATACGTGAATCCGCTGACTTCGGCAGGATCAATTCCCTCCTCTCCTGCTTGTGTGAGAATCGCTTCTCCGAGAGGATGGGTCGAGAGATACTCAAGACCTGCTGCATAGGAGATAAGAAGTGAGCGTGAACCTGTGAATACATCAATATCAGTCACTACCGGTTTTCCCTGAGTAAGGGTGCCGGTCTTGTCAAAAAGCATCGTAGTCAGCCGGTCTGAAACTTCAAGGCTCTCTCCGTTTCGTATTAGAATTCCTAGTTCTGCTCCTCTGCCTACCCCGACTGTGATGGCTGTGGGTGTAGCAAGCCCGAGTGCACAGGGGCAGGCAACCACCATGACAGCGATCATTGTCTGGACTGCAAACTGAAGGCCTGCACCAGCTACCAGGAACCAGAAGAGAAATGATCCAACTGCAATCACCAGAACAACAGGAATAAACCAGGTAACAACTGTATCTGCTATCTTCTGGACTGGTGGTTTGGATCCCTGGGCATCTTCAACCATCCTGATGATTCGCGAGAGCATTGTGTCAGCACCAACACGCCGTGCCTCGAATGTCAGACTTCCTGTTGTGGCGAGAGTTCCGGCAATGATCTCGTCTCCTGTGAGTTTTTCAGCAGGGAGCGGTTCACCGGTGACCATGGATTCATCAACAAAACTTGAACCAGATGTGACGATCCCATCTACCGGGATCCTGTCCCCAGGCCTGATGACAATCCTGTCACCGACAGCAACATCTTCAACTGGCACACGGATCTCTTCATCTCCCCTAATGACCGCCGCCGTGTCAGACTGGAGCCTTACAAGGGCCTGGATTGCTGATGAGGTTCTTCCTTTTGCTCTCGTCTCAAGGTACCTTCCAAGCATGAGGAACGACGCAAGCATAATGGCAGTTTCGTACAGGATGTAACTCATGTCCAGAACGATACCGAACGTTCCAAGCACGCTTGCCAGGTACGCAACCGTTGTACCCATGGCATACATGACATCCATGTTCAGGGTCCGGTTTCGCAGGGACGCAAACGCAGCCCTGAATATCGGCATGCCAAGCCAGAAGAATGCAGGAGTGGCTATTAGAAACTGGAGGTACGCAAGGGTGTGCATCAGCCCGTGTGGTGCGGCCATCATCCCCATGAGAACTGCCGATATGGCAAATCCAACGATAACTCTCGTCAGTTTATTGTGGAGATCTGCTTTGATATCGTCATCGCCAGCCCTGATTGTGCCTTTTTTATCCGTACCGAGGTACTGGTAGCCCGCATTTATGATGGCATCCCGCATCTGAAACAGGGTAACAAGTGAGGGATTGTATGTGACATATGCACGTTCAGTACCGAGGTTCACAGTGGCAGCCTCAACGCCATCCAGGTTTTTCAGGACAGTCTCGATGATCTGTGCACAGATAGCGCAGGTCATTCCTCCTACCCTGATCGTGACCTGTTCATTGATAACCCCGTAACCGGTTTTTTCAACTGCCCTGGTAAGCATCGTTAGGTTTGTCAACGTGGGATCATATTGCACAACCGCTTTTCCTGTTCCGAAGTTAACCTGTGCATTGCTCACTCCATCCGCAGCAGACAGTCCCTTCTCCAGGTTAATAGCACAACTAGCGCAGTGCATCCCGGAGATTACCAGTTCTATCTTTTTCTGCCTTTCATCTGCCATTCTATTCAAACTCTCTGTTTTTTGTTTCACTCCGAAATCCTTGTGTTATGCAGGAAGGTCGCCTGTATCATCATTGTCATTTTGTGGTGTAGATTCTTCCTATCAGTTTCTTAAAGTGGAAGTGATGATCACTATTCGATATGATCCTCTGCACCGCCCAGATATCTCCCTGCTGGCAGAATCCGAACTGCACTCTCTCATCTATAAAAAACAGAATTGCCGAGGCGATGGAGTGTGATGCCTCATTCATCTCATTTCCTGAACAGGTTATAACTGGGTGGGATCCGCTTGATGGCAAGAACTTTGTTCAGACCGAAGAGGATGAGATCATATCAGTCCTCAAGGAATATGCCCGAGATTTTGGCATCGGCCTACTCGGGTCATACCGCGAGATGCATCACCCTTGTCCACGCAACACGGCAATCGCCATTGGACCCGATGGGCATCTGATTGCCCGATACTCCAAAATGCATCTCTTTTTTCCCGGACATGAGGATCAGGCCTATTCTCCTGGAGAAGAGATCGCTCTCTTCTCTTATGATGGCTGCCGGTGTGGAATAGCGATCTGCTACGATCTCAGATTTGCGGATCTCTTCAGACTGTATCGTGATGCCGGAGTAGATTTAATGTTGGTGCCAAGTGCCTGGCCGGCATCCCGAATGCGTCATTTCGAGCTTTTTATTACAGCCAGGGCAGCCGAGTTTCAGATGTACATTGCAGGAATCAATACTGTCGGTGAAACACCGGTTGATCGGTATGCCGGTGGCTCACTCGTTGCCGGTCCGGATGGGACGGTTTTATCAAGGGGCTCGGAGGTTGAAGAACTGCTTTTCACTGAGATAAGTCCTGATCATGTTGTGGAGGTTCGCGATGGATTCCCGGTGCATCATGATCGGAGGAACGAGGTGTATCAGAACCTCTCCTGACCTTTTCTGAAAACAACTGTTAATCTCTAAAAAAGGGTTAGCCCTTCTGGGTGGTATTCTGGGCCTGGGTGATATTCGCCGTCGTATACTGAACATTTGGTTCTGCATAGAGAACATACGTTACATTGCTGTAGTATGAAACTCCCTGCTGTGTTGTCATATTTGGCTGAAGTGAGACAAGCTGAAGACCCGGCATTCCGTATGCTGTATAATCTGTCATGACCGAAGCATGAATCACTGCATTGGTTGAGTTTGCATACACCAGCATATCCTGGTTTGTCTTAAAAGCGGTCTGGTTATATCTGACAAATAACCCTCCTGATGCTGTGGTATTTCCTGCAGGTGGTGGCGATGTGATACTGCTATTTGTGACAGTTGTATTAGCGATCGAATATATAGCATTCTTCTCAGCATATTTCACGGTTGGAAGGCTCTGATAATATGAGATCCCCTTCTCAACCGTCATTCCCGGTGGTAGACTGACCAGTTCAAGTCCTGGCATGCCCTGCTGGGTATAATCAGTCTTCATAACTGCACCGATTGCAGCATTTGCCTGCATTGAGGATGCCTGCATGGACTGGTTGTTTGGAAATGCCGATGGATTGAACTGGACCAGAAGCTCTCCCTGTACATATGTTACTGTGGTAGTATTTGGCGGAGCCGGAGGTGTTGTCTTATTGTCCACGGGTATTGCAGTTGTATTATTGACTGCTTCCGATGGTGCAGTCTGTGCCAGAACGATCACCGCAAGGAAGAGGCCGGCGATCAGGGTAAACACAAGGGCATTTAATTTCATATCGTATGAGGGTATTGTCCGAACTATTATTCAGGCTTTTGCTCAGCAGGGTAACTCCTGGGATACAGGGCCAGGTTTCTATCGTCGTCATACGTACCTGATTGCATCGCAAGAGATTCATCCCTTCATTACTAATTATCATTGTATGAGCGGCTCTGTATCATACCGCTTCTCTCAACGCCTTTCGCACGTGCCTGCTTCATTTCTGGGTGAACTTTTTCGTGTCTCTTCACAGCCTGATGTGATCTCATTTGCTGGTGGCCTGCCAGATGCAAACAGGTTTGATATTGAGGGTATCAGATCGGCATCAGAAGAGGTGTTCGCGCAGGAAGGAAAGACTGCCCTTCAGTATACAACTACCGACGGATATCTTCCGCTTCGCACCTACATTGCATCTCGGTACCGATCCCGGCTCGGCCTTGATGCTGATCCTGAAGATATTCAGATCGTAAACGGTTCACAGCAGTGTCTTGATCTTGTCGCAAAGATCCTTGTTGATCCCGGTGATCATGTCCTTATTGAACGTCCCGGGTACCTGGGAGCGATAGAGGCTTTCTCATATTATGAGCCGGTATTTGATCCGGTTCAGGCTCTTGATGGTCTTATCGGCCCTGACCCTGATGCAGTGAGGGGGCTTGTTACCGATAATAACCCTGTTCTTTGGTATGGGATACCAAACTCACAGAATCCATCGGGAATGACCTGGTCTCCCGATATTCGCAGGGAGATCGCTGATATTCTGGATGGAACGGACACTCTTCTGTATGAGGACGATGCGTTTGGTGAACTCTTCTTTGATGGAAGACCAAGGGAACCGGTTAAGAAATGGCTCCCTCATCAGACCATTATGACCGGTTCATTCTCAAAGACTATCTCACCAGGGCTTCGGTGTGGATGGATCTGGGCCCCTCATCCGGTGATTGAAGAGTTCAACAGGGCAAAGCAGGCTGCAGATCTCCACTCCAATCTGCTTTCCCAGATGATACTGGCCCGATATCTGGAAACTACTGACATTGATCGACGTATCAGGGAGACAGCCCGGGTATACGAAGAGCGGTGTCATCTTATGGAAGAGATCATTGATGACCGGTTTCTGGCTGGGACTCATCGAACCAGTCCTGAAGGTGGTATATTCCTGATGGTAACCCTTCCTTCTGGTATTGATTCAATGGATGTGTTCAGGCAAGGAGTAAGCAATGGAGTTGCTGTTATGCCAGGATCCCCTTTTTACATTGACAGAGGCGGAGGGAACACAATCAGGCTGAACTTCTCGACCGTGGATCTCAACCAGATCACTGAAGGGATGGAACGGCTATCGAAGGTTATCAAATCCCTCAAATGACTCTGATGTCCTGAAGAAATAAGGGCATATCACTTCCATGACAATTTTCTACTGTTTCATGAGGACCATAACCAAATAGAATGCAACCGTACAGTACTTCAGGTGCATGCAGTCAGGAATGAACACTGAAGGATCTGATCCGGCAAAGCAGACCTATATTCTGGGTCTAAAAAAGTACCGTGATGGAGATCTGAAAGCGGCCTGTCCGTATTTCTCCCAGGCAATCGACGGAGGTATTGATGATTTTGACATCCTCTATTACCGCGGGATGTGCCATCTCGAAGTAGGTGATTTTCAGTCAGCCTTAATCGACTTTGAAGTACTGGTCAGACGACAGCCTGAAAATTCTGAATACCTTTTCAGGCGTGGATTCATTCACTATAAACTTGGTATGAGTGCAGAAGCCATCCGGGATCTCGCCCTGGTTCCTGAAGATTTTGATGATTGTTCAATCAGGTGGCATTATCTGGCAGTTCTCTTTTATAAGGATGGTGAATATGAGGCTGCACTTTCGGCTATCGAGAAGGCCTTGGCAAAGTTTCCTACTATGCCGAAGATCTGGTTCAATGCCGGAGTAATCCTGGCAGCCATGGATCAGACCGATCGTGCCGATCTCGCATTCGTAACCGCTGCTAAACTTGACAACAGGCTCACAAGTGTACCCCGTATGATCCTGGAGTGACAGGGTGGACCTTATAAGTGTCATTGCAATAGCCGTAAGCTTGGGGATGGACTGTTTTGCCGTCTCAATCGCTGCGGGTATAGCCGTTCGAGAGGGACGGCTCTCCGTCATCTCCAGGATCGCCATTCTCTTTGGTCTGTTTCAATTCGGTATGACGCTCCTGGGGTGGACCGGAGGTTCACTCATCTTTGCCTGGATAGAACCGTTTGATCACTGGGTCGCTGCTATTCTTCTTGGATTCATCGGTGGGAAAATGATTCAGGAAGGGTTATCTGATTCTGATGAGGAGAGAATCGACTTTTATTCAGTATCAGTTCTGCTTGTCCTTGCGGTTGCCACAAGTATTGATGCACTTGCTGTCGGGCTCTCTATGGCTGTTTTGCAGGTGCAGATACTCTTCCCTGCCCTGATCATCGGAACCGGGGCAGTCGTTATGTCTGGCGCCGGGTTCTGGATCGGTAAACGATTTGGTGATCATATCGGTTCAAAGGCCGAGATACTAGGTGGGATTGTTCTGATCCTGATCGGTCTGAAGATCCTGACTGAACATATCATTGGAGGATAAATTATCATGACTCAATTGAAATCAGACCGTCTCTCATCTAACGGCACATCAATTCGTTCCAGTTCCATCTTCCCCCCTCCCTCTCTCTTCGGTTTTTTGCTGCCTGTCACTGTTTTGTTTTTCTTCCTGTTGGCATGTGGCTGTACAACAACTCCTGTGATACCAGGAGATCCAGGAAGTGCGGGAGTAACAATTCTTGTTGATGATCCTTCTGCATTACCTGCTGTTCAGGAACTTGGCCGCGAATATGAGAACAAGACCGGGGTGTCTGTATCAGTAAAACAGGTCAATGGTCCGGGTGAAGATGGAGCATCTCATCCACAAGGCGATCTTCTCATCGCAGGGATAAGCCGCATTCCTGTCTATGCCACAATAGGTCAGCTTGAACCGCTCAACACCTACCTGAACTCCAGCCCTGATGTCAACTGGAGTGTGTTTGAACGCCCGTCTCTTATTATGGTGGGAGAATACCCTGATCGATCAGGTTCAATCTATGCCCTCCCCTTCAATCAGGATGCACTCGGTATTGTATACCGGTCAGATCTCCTTGATGATCCCAATGAGTCTGCTGCGTTCTGCTTAACATACGGCTATCCTCTCGGAGCTCCGGGTAGTTACAAAGAACTCGCTGACATTGCAGAGTTCTTCTCTCGCAATGAATCCCATCTGGCTGGCATCGGGTTTGCCGGTCTTAATGGGACAGATCCCATCTCTTCGCCGTGGTTAAGTTTTGTCTCCTCGTATGGTTCAGCAATGTGCGATTCCTCATCAGGAGTGGCAACAGGAACCTGGAATAACAGCAGAACAGCATCGGCACTGAGTGCAATGCGAAACATCTCCCGGTATGAACCTGCTGGTGCAGAAAAATGGGGTGACAAAGATGTTGCAGATGCACTTGGTTCTGGTGCTATTGCAACGGGTATCACATGGTTTTCACAGTTCCCAGGTATCCAGGCTAAAGCACAGGAGTATAATCTCTCACTCGGGTACCTGCCCCTCCCTGGAGAGATCACAGATGAGGGATCTTTCAGGGCCATCACCGTACGAATAGACGGGGTCGGTATCCTCAAAGATGGATCCTTGGATCGTGCAGAGGAGTTCCTGGCCTGGTTCTACTCACCTACAGTCCAGTTATCCTTTGCAGAGTCAGGACATCAGCCTGCTGTCCTGACTGTGCTCGACTCCTATCCGTATATGAGTATGAATCCCTTCAACCGGGCTTTACCGGAAAGTATGCGAATTGGAGTGAGTACTGAAAAGGGTGAACACACTGAAGCAGTCAGACATGTATGCGAAGAGGCAGTACAATCAATTATCTCACCGGTTGGCAATCTATCTCATGATGAGATATTTCAAATCCTGAACAGGTCTGCATCCTCGATCGATTCTATCAGAAAAAGCGGGATCTCCTCCCCCTGATATTTTAGATCCATTTCATCACTCACTGGGCATGGGGGCGGGCCATGATCTGCATTCTCGTTTTTTGAATATAAATTCCAATAAATATCTCTGTTACTCTTTTTTTCTGAAAAAAAGGTTCTGTAATTACCACGCATTCCAAATATGTCGATGAATAGTCCCCCTATGGTGACAGGAACAACCAGGTAATGTTTTTCAGACTTTACTGAATCTCCTCCTCTATTTCTAAATATATTGGCAATTTAAGCCTGGTTTTAAAGAATATGGTAATTATTGTATGTTCGTCCAGAACTCTCCGGACATTGGGTGTTTTTTCTGAACCTGAAATGTCTGTTTCTTAATTTATCATAGCGAATCGTCGCAAAAATATCGCATAATTTCAATAATTAACTCGTATAGGGTAAGCTTTAACCCCCCACCCACTGACCATTGAATCAGAGGTAAATACCCCCGGATATCGGAGTGTTGCCTCCAAGGTCTGTAACCAGGAATATCCGCAAAGATTCATCTCCTGAGTGGCATATGTGACGCCGGTTTCCGGGTATGCGATCCGGCCGGCAAAACCGGTCTCCATTACAACTGTTGCATCGGGTGGTTCGACCCACGGGCCCCCCGGTCTGCATTCATGGATCACCTACCAGACACATCAACCCCACCAGACAGCACGTGTCAGATCCGGATGACCCCCCGGCGTTCCATATGACCGTGGAGATGGGTTTCATCATTCCCATCCCCCTGATTGCATCCCGTCAGGGATTCCTGGTTGCATCCTTTCTCTTTACTGTATTGATATGTCCGGTTTCCACGCCCGATTTCAGAGCCCGGAGTGCTATCAGGTTGTCTCCTGATTGCGAATGCCGGACTTCAGTCGGGATTTTCTGTTTTCAGTTATTGAAATATCTGTTAATGGAGGCTGGCGTTTTCCTACAGGATGTACTGCAACAGTGTGAACCTAGGCCTTTCAGAGTTTGATCAATACATATCAGTACAAAAGAATGAGATCACGAACTGATCTGTCTGCTCATCAAGTTCTTACTTATGGTAGTGAGCAGCATCTGAATCATTCAGGATCTCCCTGAAACGCTGATTCATTTCACTATCTGTTATGCATTCTTCAATGAAAGCAACAATCCTGTTAATTTTGTCACATGAATCAGGGGAGAGCCCGTGTTCCATGATACAGGCTTCACTGTCTGCAGTTTCTTTCTCTACACCCGCTAGTTCAAGCAGCCGTTGAAGAGTCTGATGTGATTCCTTTGTCCTTCTGGCGATTCGTGACCCTGCTTCTGTCAGTGTAACCCCGCCGTATGGCTCATAATTTACCAGGCCTGCATCAGAGAGCCGTTTAAACCCATCGGTTACAGTTGCAGGGGTTATCTGCAGGGCTGCTGCGATATCACGTGACTTAGCATACCCCTTGTCCTGCACGATCTCAAAAATTACCTCAAGGAGATCCTCTTTTCGCTGTGAAACTTTATCTGCTGCCATCTCTGGTCTCCTCTCTGATACGGACTGTTGAAACTGGTTAATATCTGGCTCTTCTGGGTGATATAATCTGGCTGTTGAAATAAGTCAGAATTCAGAACAACGATCTTCTGGTGATTTCTGTTCGTCACAGATGTCCAGAAAGTTCGTGATCAGCCATTCATTTCTCACTTCTGGATGAAAAAGAAGACCATACCACGGCCGATCGTTTGCCCGAATCATCTGAATACCAGATGCAGACCTGGCAAGAACAGTTACGGTCCCGTTGACTTCAATCCCTGATCTGTGCAGTTCCCATCCGGTGAACTGCTCCCTCCCCTCAAGTATTCGATCAACACCAATGCACCGGATTTCTGTCATCCCAATCGCTTCTGATGGAACAAGTCTTCCTCCACAGGTAAGTGCAATCAGCTGCATGCCCGCACAAATCCCCATTACCGGCCCGGCCCATTCTTGAAGCCATTCAGGGAGTCCGATGGTAAGATACCGATTATCCATGAGTGCAGTGCCGGTCAGAATCACTCCCTTCAGGTCGCCCGGCATCTCGTGTGCAGTAAGCGGGAGAACTACTGAATGGTGAGCAGTTTTCTGCACGACCGATTCTATCGGGTTAACAAATTCGCGTTTGAGCAGAGGAAGATCCTGATTTGTACAGTCAAGTATCGCGATCATTTGTCCTCCAGTTCAGCACCGGTGATCAGGAATCTTCCGTTATGATTTTTGTATATCATCTCTGATCTGGTGATCACGATACGACGGGTGAAGAAGGGGGCATCACAGACAAAACTCTCATACTCTCCCCCTTCTCCGGTGAGAGAGATGTCGTACTTGCTCCTGATTGAAAGTAGCCTGTTCACGAATTCAGGATCGATCCTTCGTCCAAGCCAGGTCTCATTAAACGGTGCAGAGAAGATTCCTGCGATAATTATCTCAAACCGGTTTTCAATCAGTTCGCTCAGGTATTCCTCCTGTTCACAGAGCCAGAGTGGGTTGAATGACCAGAGCCCTAGTTCCAGACAGATCCGCTGGACACGTGAAGCCTGGTACACTGACTGAATGGCACCGGAGACAACCCCTTCAATTGCATACGTGTTGATAGCTTCACGTAAAGCCGCCCTCAGATCATCGAGCTCTGCCTCTTCCTCTCCTGCTGTCTGCCATTCGATCAACGGAATACCTGCTGCTTCTGCCTGGAGACGGGTCAGATCAATGTTCGGGGTATGAAACATGTAACTGTCAGTGTTGCGGGATCGTATCGTGATAAAACAGACGACTTCACCAGACTGCATCGCTCTCCAGCATGAGTAAATGGAATCCTTTCCACCTGATAGGAGTACAGCGAACCTCATACCGCACCACCTGAATGCCATGTTATCCCTGGTTCTGAATAGTTTCCCCCCTCACTACGAAGTATGGCTCTGATAATTACATCCTCCCAGACACCGTCTTTTAGAAGATGTTCTTTGAGTATTCCTTCCTGGTGCATCCCTAGTTTCTCAAGTACTCTCCCTGATGCCACGTTTCTCACAAAATGTAAAGCAGTGATACGGTGTATGAGGAGCTCATCAAATGCATATGTAATGGCTGCTGCTGCAGCTTCGGTTGCATACCCATAGTTCCAGAACGGGAGTCCGATCCAGTATCCGATCTCGGCACGGTTATGTTCATGTTCAAATGTGAGGCCAACGGCCCCGATGATCCATCCGTCTTCTTTCCTTGTAACTGCAAAGACGAGCTGCGATCCTTCAGCATACCATGTTGAATGACACGCTATCCAGATCTCTGCCAGACCGATTCCATATGGGTGGGGTATATGTATGCATCCATTGGCGACCTCTGCAGAACCGGCAAGGTTCCTTACTATGCATGCCTCTTCAAAAAAGAACTGCCTTAAAATAAGCCTGCCAGTCTGAAGAACCGGGTAATCTTTCATTTTTTCTAAAAAAAGATGATACGGGGGATGGATCATCAGTTGTTCACTACAAAACCTTCATCCGGTGAAAAGGTTTGTGATCGCATGAATCATGTTTTCAAATCCGGTGGAGAGGAGCACACTTGGGTCAATCCCGAGGATTGGGAAGATGAAGATAAAGTAAGCAAAGGTTCCGATGCTACTCCCGACGTTTGCAAGAGCTGCGACCAGCACAACTTTGAAGAGGGGAATCTTCCTCATCTCTGCAAATGATTCTGCCGAAAAGATCTTCTTCACATCAGAAGGACGGGGTTTTCTGATCTTTGCCTCAACAATCGCCGAGAACCATCCCGCTGCGATGAGTGGGTGCAGTGCAGAGATTGGTGAGATGAGAAATCCGGTCAGTGCCGAGAGGGGATGTCCGCCTGCAAGAAGGGTACACACCATTGTCGGAATTCCATGTATGATCACCCAGTATATGAGAGCAAGGATGAGTACATCGGTCCCGACTCCTGAGAAGATGATGGCCAGGATGATCAGGGCAAAAACAACCATCACAGCTGCAGCAAAAATCTTTCCCCATGGCCGTGTTTTGATCGTCTCCACGAGACTAGGCATCGGAGGGAGTGACTTCGGGTTTTTGAGGAATCCGTCGATGCCCTTCCGGTGGCCCGCTCCTACCACTGCAAGTACCCTTTCATGGGTCTGCCCAAGTTGTATCAGATGATAGGACATGTAGGCATCCCGTTCAGATATTAAGGCATATGCCCCACGTGGGGAGAACTTGTGGAACTCTTCCATCGCCACTGTGACAAAGTCCTCTTTCTTAAGTTCTTCAATGTCGATCATCTCACTTGCATTATCTGCAACCACGAGGGAGCCTGCAAGGGAATAAAACATCTTGAGTTTTTCAAGTATCGACATGGAAGCCCAGAATCGATGAAGTGTCACCCTGATATCCCGATCGATCAGAGCGAGTTCAATTCCTCTTCCTTCAGTCTCAGCGATCGCCGCCTTCATCTCAGCGCCGGGTTCCACTCCCACATCCATTCCGATTTTTCTCTGAATATATGCGAGAACCCACTGGATCAGCAGTTGGTTAAAATTTTGGGCATGAAGCATCTCTTCGATGTCCGGATTCTGCTGCTGCTGTTTTAGTCCGTTGTATCTTCCCTGATCAAGTTCAATGGCAACAACGTCCGGGTTCCATTCCCCGATCGCCTCGATTACTTCATCAACGCTCTTCTGTGAGACATGTGCTGTCCCGATAATCCTGATCTCACCCATTCATTATCCTCATGCCTTCTCCATCGATAACCACCAGTTTTCCGTCTGGGATCTTCACCCGGGTAAGGACTTCTGAAATACGCTCTTCTTCTGCTGTTTCTGCTCGCTGCCGGTCTATCAGGTCCTGTATCATCTGGTTTATGACCCTCGGCTCTTCACCCGTACTGGTTCCTATTCCATTACAGGGGAATGTTATCAGGCTCCCATTATTGATCATAAATGGATATGTCCTGCATATCCAGGGGCGGGATTGGTAGATCGAGCAGCCTCCTTCACCAAGAAACCTGCATCTGTCACCTTCACGCCTGAGTGCCCATCCGAGGGTATACTTTCGATCACCCTCATGAATCTGGTCCGGGTATGGTTCTGCAACCTCATCGAATGTGAGCGAAGTGGCAGCCATGATCGTTCTCACCTCTCCCGGGCTTACCAGAACAAGATTTGATCCCGGTTCAGTCTCCCTGCAGCATGCACCACACCTGATACAGGTGAAGTCAGTTCTCCCGATCTCTGAGTATAATTGCTGGTCAGAAATTCTGCTCAACCCTGGCAGATCTTTTCAAAATTTTCAAACACACGATACCCTTCAAAGGTATGGCTGACCTCCGGGTGCCACTGAACCCCGAAGATGGGAAGATCCTGGTGCCGTACTGCTTCATTTCCGCAGATGTCAGATGTAGCCAGCTTAACAAATCCAGGTGGAGCAGTGATCACCTCATCGGCATGGGATGCCCAGACCTGGATGCTATCAGGATACCCCTGGAGAATAGCATCCTGGTCAACCACTGAGACAGTAACGGCACCATATCCGCCCATGCGTCCGGGTTTCACCTCTCCTCCGAACTTAGTTGCGATGATATGGAGCCCGAGACAGATCCCGAGCACAGGAAGTTGTAGGTCCAGATATTCTGCGGATCTGCCTGCACGACCGATATCCGGCCCTCCGCCG
Organism: uncultured Methanospirillum sp.; assembly: GCF_963668475.1. Lineage (GTDB taxonomy): Archaea > Halobacteriota > Methanomicrobia > Methanomicrobiales > Methanospirillaceae > Methanospirillum. The sequence continues at coordinate 1,218,167 of NZ_OY764544.1, read as the reverse complement.
AGGATGATACCTCGGTATCCGGTTGCAACATCATCAGGGGGAGTGGTATTTGGAATCAGGATCGACTCAATATCAAGATCCCTGAGAGTCCGTGAGATCAGATGGTTAAACTGACCATGATTATTAACCACAGCGATGGGGAGCATCTCCCCAAATGTTGGCGTGCTGACTACAAAGGTTTTGAGGGACAGTAGGTTGTGACAAATCTGAGAATCGACTCCTTGATATCAGGGAGCTGATGGCCCATCAGGTGGGCTAGAAATATTGCTCCTCCTGCTCCCATCCCTTCTTTCACCTCTCCAATACAGTATCGTACCAATCCTGAGTGCCCTATTGCCCCAAAATCAGGATCGACGATGGTGAGAGGTGCTCCAATCTGTGCAGCAAGATCAATGCAGTTTGCATCCTTATCGTCACGGACATATACTGTGGTGACCACTTCTGGAGCCGCCATGCCCATTGCCTTTACGATAGCGGCAACTGCCAGCATCTGGGTTCCACCGGCGAGAAAGAGTGTACCTGTATAGGTGCTGGCAATTCCCGCAACAACCGCCATCATTGGATCACCCACTTCTCTGATGAGGTCAAGAGGATTTTTTGTCCCTAAAGTCTTGGCACGCTGGAGGACAACTGTTACGATCTCCTCTTTGAGTTCTTTTGGGCTCTTTGCTGCAGCACTGCTGACATGGGCCTGATACCCGCATGCACGAAGGATACAGAGTGCTGTTGTGGTCCCTCCAGGGACACATTCTCCGATCACCAGTGTGTCGTACGTTTCTGAGAAGAATCTTCCTGCCCATTGTCCATTGGTATACAATCGTTGTGTATCAGGCACTGCAGGTTCCTTTCTGGGGTCCTGTCCAGGTGAAGAGTAGAAATCAAGGCAGGGAACATTTGGCTGATGAGCAAGGCCGGCATTAATGAAAAGGACAGGAAACCCTGCCAGTTCTGCCATGGACCTGGTGATGGAAGCAGGGGTCGGGCATCCCGTCCCTGTGTTGGGCGTTGCATCGCAGCTGGTGATCTTGCCCTGTATGATGAGTTCAGCATCCAGGTTTGGAACCATGAGGGATCCCTGCGGATTCGGACCGGCACCTGAAAGACCGGGTACTGTCGAAAGAAGAGTATTTGCAAGAACGCCACAGAATAGGGGCGATTTCGGAATGTGGGTGTGAGATCTGGAGAGGAGAGTCATGCTCACCGGTTGGCATCATTGATGCATGAATCTGCCTCCTACAAGATAGCACGGTTGGATCAACTGTTGCAGGAAGGTATTTCTATTCCTGTCAGAAGTGATAGGTACTTAGTTATGAATCCCCTGAACCCGGTCATTGCCCTTCTCCAGTTTACTACAATCCTTCCTCTTGGAAGAATGGCACCGTTTGAGGCATTCTCCCGGAATGTCTGGCTCTATCCGCTTGCTGGGTATGTCACCGGGGGGGTTGCAGGTGTGGTTCTTTTTCTTCTTCCCGCTCCCCCGCTTGTAGCAGCAGGAATAGGACTTACCATTGTGCTCTTTGTCACGGGTTGCAACCATCTGGACGGTCTTCTGGATCTCGGAGACGGGCTGATGGCACATGGTAGCCGCGAGATCAGGGTACGGGCCCTTACCGACCGGACGATAGGGACCGGTGGGATAGCACTTGGGCTTATGGTAACCCTGATCTCCTGGAGTTCCCTTGCTTCACTGCATCTGGCATTCATCGCAATTATCCTTGCAGAAGTTGCGGGAAAATATACTATGGCGATCATGACGATCTTTGGCAGGCCGTTTCATAAGGGACTTCATGCGATGCTGCACAAGTACACTTCTCCATGGTTTGCCATCCCGTCAACTCTTCTTCTTCTCCCGCTTCTCCTTCTCCCGGTTTCGATTGTATCAATCGGGTTTATGGGTGCAGTAATGATTGTAGTGCCTGCTATACTCATCACTCTTTCAACCCGGCTTTTCGGAGGAGTAAACGGGGATGTTACTGGTGCAGGCGGAGAGATCACCCGTGCAGGGGTGCTGGCTGTTCTCGCCTGTACCTCGGCTGTATCCGCACCGTCCCTGATGGATATTTTGCTTTGATTTTATTTGGATCTGAAACGGGGGGTGTAACCTGTATTGGCATCATCATCACAGGTGATCTCAGTTCCATCCCTGACGAGGGTGTTGAACTGCATCGCTGCTTCCATCAGCGCCTCAGGTGGCATAACGCCGGTTCGGATCTGTCCTGCAATTATATCATATGGAGAGGGCATAATCCGCGCTCCCACTTTGACCCCTTTACAATGTATGCACAATCCACATCTGGTATGCACAGCGAGTTTTCCTGAAGCGCATTCAACCTGAACCTTATCGCAGGATAATTCTCGGAGTATTGGGAGAGATTTCATGATATTGGATATCTATCCTCAGGATCAGTATTTATCAGTTCGTCCACCGGGCTCCGAATCCTAATCGGTGTCCTAGAAAAGGAATGGATGGGCATGAAAACTATTAAAAAGAACTTCTATCAAATATGTAATACTCGCATAAATGGACTGTGTTAGGCAGATCTGATATTTGCGGAGGTATTGGAGGATACTATACTATGGCAGCTGAGAAGCCACACATTAACCTCGCGGTCATCGGCCACATTGACCACGGCAAGTCTACTACCGTTGGACGTCTTATGTACGAAGCAGGAGCAGTTCCTGCGCATATCATCGAGCAGTACAAGAAAGAAGCAGAGTCAAAGGGAAAAGGATCCTTTGCATTTGCATGGGTTATGGACAACCTCAAAGAAGAGCGTGAGCGTGGTATCACCATCGATATCGCTCACAAGAGGTTCGACACCGACAAGTACTACTTCACCGTCGTGGACTGTCCGGGACACCGTGACTTCGTCAAGAACATGATCACCGGTGCATCACAGGCTGATGCAGCAATCATCATCGTTGCAGCACCTGATGGTGTTATGGAGCAGACCAAGGAGCACGTTTTCCTTGCAAAGACCCTTGGTATCAAACAGCTCATCATCGGTGTCAACAAGATGGATGCATCCAACTACGATGAGGCACGGTTCAACCAGGTCAAGATTGATGTTGGTAACCTCCTCAAGATGGTCGGAACCAACCCTGACAGCGTCAAGTTCATCCCAATCAGTGCATTCGAAGGCGACAACATCACCAAGATCAGCGACAAGATGCCCTGGTACAAGGGGAAGACACTCTTCTCACTTCTTGATGAACTTGAAGTCCCGGAGAAACCAACCGACAAGCCACTTCGTATTCCAATTCAGGATGCATACTCAATCTCCGGTATTGGGACTGTTCCAGTCGGCCGTGTTGAGACCGGTATCCTTAAGAAGGGTATGAACGTCGTCTTCATGCCAGCAAACAAGGGTGGAGAATGCAAATCCATTGAGATGCACCATGAAGAGCAGCCACAGGCACTGCCCGGTGACAACATCGGTTTCAACGTTCGTGGTATCGGTAAGGATGATGTCCGCCGTGGTGATGTATGCGGTGCCGCTGATGTTCCACCATCAGTTGCAGAAGAATTCTCTGCACAGATCGTCGTTCTTCAGCACCCAAGCGCAATCACCGCAGGATACACTCCGGTTTTCCACTGCCACACTGCACAGGTTGCATGCACCTTCATTGAGCTCGTCAAGAAGCTCGACCCACGGACTGGTCAGACCTCTGAGGAGAATCCGACCTTCCTGAAGGCAGGAGATGCAGCTGTCATCAAGTGCAAACCAACAAAACCCTTCTGCGTAGAAAGCGCAAAGGAATTCCCCCAGCTCGGTCGCTTTGCCATACGTGATATGGGTCAGACCATTGCAGCCGGAATGTGTATTGAAGTAGTCAAGAAACAATTCCGCTAACCCTAATTTTTTGGGTGTGTTTAATCATGCAGAAAGCCCGTATCCGGCTCACCGGAACAGATTACCAGAAAGTCGAAGAGGTATGCGACAAGATTCGTGAGATCGCAGAACGCACTGGCGTAAACCTCGCAGGACCAATCCCGCTCCCTACCAGAAAACTCGTTGTTCCAATCCGGAAGAGCCCGGACGGCGAAGGTACCGCAACATGGGACCGCTGGCAGATGCGTGTACACAAGCGTCTCATCGATATCGATGCAGATGAGCGTGCACTGCGACAGCTGATGCGCACCCAGGTACCAAAAGATATCGGTATCGAGATTGTTCTCGAGAGCTGAATTTTTTTGGTGCATAACGTGCTGAAGCACGTAATTTCCAATATCTATAACCGCACCTCCGCAGGGCGGATCATTCTTCTCGTTTTTTTAGTAGGCCTTCTCATCAGATGTATCTCACCAGATCTGAAACTCTTTCATCATGACGAAGCCATCCATGCATGGTATACGTATAATCTGATCACTACCGGTTCGTACCTGTATGATCCCGTCTACCATGGCCCACTGCTCTATTACCTGACAGGTGCAGCATTTTTCCTGTTCGGAGCATCAGATGTTGTCGCTCGTCTGCTCCCGGCAATCTTCGGAGCAGCAATTATTCCTTTATTCTGGGTGCTACATCAGAACGGGTGGATCAAAAAAGATCAGGCCATCTTTGCGTCCCTCTTTTTTGCACTCTCCCCCTCCATGGTATATTTCTCCCGGTTTCTGCGCCATGACATATTCCAGCTCTTCTTCACTGTCTGTCTTCTTGTCTGCTTACTTCTCTATCTGGACAAAGGCAAGTGGCAGTATGCTGCCTGTGCTGCTGCATCAGCAGCCTGTGGTCTCTGTCTGAAAGAAGATATGCCAGCAACTCTCCTCATCTTTGCATCGTTTTTTGTGCTGATGCTCATGACCGGCCGGATTCGGCTGCCAAAGAGATGGTTGCGTGATCTGGTGGTCGGATTACTGGTTATGGCTGGTATTGGCACGCTCTGTTACACAACATTTCTTTCTCACCCGGAGATGATCCTGCTCGCTCCTGGGAAAGCTATCTCTCATTGGATGGGAGTTCAGGGGGAGTGCAGAATCTGTGGTGCTCCATGGTATTATCTCCTGCTTCTGGTTGTCTACGAACTTCCGATCCTGATCCTTGCCGTTCTTGGGTTCTGGCACTGGGGAATCAGACAGGCCGGTTTTTCCGAGCTGAAATCTGAAACATCTCGACATCTGCAAAAAATAAAGAAGAGTCATGGTGCCGACCATCAGACAAATGATAATAAATCAGCATTTCTGCTCACCTTTGCGATCTACTGGGCTTTGCTTTCACTACTCTTCTATGCGTATGTCGGGGAAAAGGTTCCCTGGCTCCTGATTCATCAGTTGTTTCCCCTGATTCTTTTGGCATCGTATGATCTATCCGGGAAAAAGATCATTTTGGGACTGCTGGGCTGTGCATTCCTCCTGGTCATGACCCTCCATGTCTGCTACACCCCGGCTGATATCAATGAACCCATTGTTCAGGCGCAGAACAGTGAGGATCTTAAACATGTGATGGATCTCATCTCGGTATCCAACATGTCAGTGGTGACAACAGATGCATACTGGCCGCTTCCCTGGTATTTCAGGGGAGAAGGCTGGAATAAAATCACCCTCCTTGCGCAAAAACCCGCTCCTGCCATGATCCTTCAGAAAGATCCCGATCTGGTCATCATGCTCAGTACGAATTCATATGATTCAGGTTCTCTTCCCGGGTACCAGAAACAGGTGGTTGCCTATAACTACTCTTTCTCTCTGCCTTTGGTGGAGAAGGATTTCCCTGCTTGGTACTTCATGCGCGATGGAACTAAATTAAGCACCTATCTTGATGTATTCTCTAAAAACCGATCCTTTTCCTCTTCTTTTTAGTTTCAATCCCGGAAAACCATCAGGTGAGTTTTTTTATTTCAGTCTAGAATGATCAGATATACATGTGTGCCTGCAGTCTGAAAGATCGTCTTTCACTCTCTCCGTTCAGGATATTTATCCTCATCTTCCTTCTCGGGCTTATGGTTCGGATCATACTCCCAGAAGTAAAACTTCTTCATCATGACGAAGCGATCCATGCCTGGTTTACATACGATCTGATCACAAAGGGAACGTACCTGTATGATCCGATGTACCACGGGCCTCTTCTTTACTATCTGACTGGAACGGCTTTTCTGCTGTTTAAGGATTCTGACATGATTGTCAGGTTTCTTCCCGGGTTGTTCGGGGCAGCAATCATTCCTCTGTTCTGGATATTATATCGGGAAGGATGGGTAAAATGCAATCATGCCCTTGTCGGGGCGTTGTTCTTTGCGCTATCTCCATGTATGGTATACTTCTCCCGCTTTCTGAGGCATGACATCTTTCAACTCTTCTTCACGGTGGCATTGCTCGTTTTTCTTCTCATGTACTTTGATAAAGGAAGGTGGCAGTATGCAGCCGTTGCAGCAGTGTGTGCGGCATGCGGACTCTGCTTAAAGGAGGATATGCCCTTTACTCTCCTGATATTTGGTTCATTCTTCCTGATCATGCTCCTTAACGGACGGATTGCCCTTCCCCTTACATGGAGAAGGGATCTTGGTGCAGGACTCCTGATCATGGTGGCTATCGGGGCAACATGCTATACCACCTTCTTTACTCATCCAGAAATGTTTATTCAGGCACCTTTCAAGGCTATTGAGCACTGGATGGGCATACATGGACAATGTAGGCTTTGTGGAGGTCCATACTGGTACCTCCTAATTCTGGGATTGTACGAGGTACCTATTGCCCTGCTTGCCGGAGTAGCAGTGTGGCAATATGGAATCCGCGAGAAGGGATTCGCTGAAGTGAGAATTGGGATTGCCTCATATCTGAAGCAGCTGAAGGGTGGTGGCGGATTCTTCAAACCGTATGTTGGGATTGGAGATCGGTCCCGGTTTTTCTTTCTTCTTGCCCTGTACTGGACAGTCCTTTCCATGATCTTTTACGGGTATGTTGGTGAGAAAGTTCCTTGGCTTATTATTCATCAGCTCTTTCCGATGATCCTGCTTGCAGCCTATGATGTGCAGTCGCGTGTCAAGTTCATTGCAGTTGGTATTGCCTGTGTCTTCCTGTGTGTTATGATGGTGCATGTCTGCTATACACCGGCTGATATCAATGAACCTATGGTTCAGGTGCAGAACAGCGAGGATATGCGGGAGGTGATGAAGTTGATCGATAATTCATACTCTGTTGTGGTTGCCACTGAATCTTATTGGCCTCTTCCCTGGTATTATCGTGGAGACAAATGGGATAAGATCTCCTTCTACGGACACAAGGTCGAGCCTTCTGTGTTTGAATCAAAGCATCCTGATCTTGTGATCACCCATGATACTGAAAGTTACCCTGATCTGCCAGGATATGAGAAGAAGCAGTATAAACTCAGTTACTGGTTCTCGTGGTATGATAACAAGGATCGGGTTCCTATGTACTATCTCTTCAGGGATGGCAAGACTGGAAGCATCAATCTTGATGTCTTTGTAAAAGAAAAATCAGGCTCAAGCATTGTTCAATAACCTGACCGGCACTTTACTTTCCACTTTTTTTATCTATGGAAATGCAGCAGGAAAGGTCAATGTCCGTTCATGAGTTCTGCTTATTTATGTGATATTATCACTTTAGGAGCGGGATTTTCTGTTATTATGAAACATAGTTTGTCGATGCCAGGCTCATCATCTGATCTTAAAAATATGTGAATAATGACACAGAGAGATATCAGTATTAAAAGAGATTAGAAGAGTTCATCATACTGATGAGACTTCTTTGTTTTTGGTGAGGAGCGTTTCTTCCATCCGAATGATCCACCACCACCTTTTCCACTTCCACCTTTACCTCCTCCACCGCCGCGTCTTTTTACAAATAAGACAACTCCTGCAATGGCTGCAATAATGACGATAACGATGGCAACATTAGGGAGTATTGATGCTACTGTAGCACCTATGTCAGGGCCTGAACTTGCTGGTGTCTGGTTAATCTCATTATTGAGGTTCTGGGTATCATTGAAGACTTCTGTGGCTTTGGTAAACGCATCTTCTGCTTTCTGTTTTGCATCGGTATACTTGCCCTGTTCAAAGAGTTCCTGAGCATTTGATGAGTACTCTGCAGCAAATTCGCGCTTGGTAATTATTGGAGCCAGCCGTGGATCTGTCTCCATCTTTTTATCTCCCTTGAAATAGGTGATCCACTCATCGGTCCGGTCAATTGCCTCTTTGGCGTCGGCTATTGTCTTCTGTGAGATACCCATGTCCAGGTATGTGTATCCATCCTGAACATACGTCCCTGCATTATCCATGTAGATCTTTGCATTGGCAAAGGTCTCTTTTGTTGCAGTCTGTAGGGCTGTATTAGCATCTTTTACCTTTTGCTCAGCCTTGGAGGTATCAATGCCGTCAGCCTTGTACTTGGCAATTTCGTTCTGTAACGCTTTTACCTTTGTCTGTACCGAACCGATGTCTCCGGTTAACTCATTTGGATTTGTAACAAATGCGGAGACATTTTTTACCTGCTCTTTTACCTTGCTGTTAGCGCCTGTAGTACTGATACTCACAACTTCAATCTGCTTGGATGAGTTGACCTTGGGAGCATTTCCTTTGAGTGTGACCTTTACCTGCTCTTCCTTGTCTTTGTATGAAAGTTCCCATCCGGTGAGGCTCAACTGGCTCTTGCTTGACGCCGGTCTGGGATTTTCTACACCATCAAGCACAATAACATAGTTCCAGATAGGGTTATCGAGTTGGGTGGAGAGCAGAATGTTCTCATCACTGGGAAACGTCTCTCCTGCGGTTGAGATGAAATCAATCTGGAAATCAGCCGTAACATTTGTCTTTCCAGATTCGAGATCTCCGGCAGGTTTCACATTGACATATCCTACATCAACCCCCGCCAATACCGGGGAGATTGCTAGTCCAAGCAGGACCAGCACTGAAATTATGAGTGTTCCAGTCTTCATGCGCATCTCATTCAAACAACGGTTCGATACTCTCATCGAGTTTGATCTTATTCTCTTCATCAATCCGTTCTGATGTGGCTTTGGTCTCCTTGGCAATTTCGAGGAGTTTTGTGACACGCGGTGCATCAGCGATGGATGCAAGGAGAACCACTGCTGCAACAAATCTGCTCTGTGCAGGGAAGTCTCCTCCCCTCACCTCAACACCGGCGATGTTCTCTTCGACCCAACTCTTTGCTTTCTCGATACCCTTTCGATCCAGTTCATCAGGTGGTCCGGCTACCAGCACCAGGGCACGACTTGCTGTGGAGTATTCACAAGGAAGTGTTAGCCTTCCAAGCATTGCCCTCCGAACCAGCGAAAGAACGCGCGAAGTTCGGTCTTCGCCCATCAGTTTGTCCTCGGGACGTCGCTCCTCGACCTGATTCCTGCGTAAAACCCGCCCTAACAGTCCCATTTCTGGTTCAGATGCCTGAGTTCCTACCTCACTGATGGCATATCCAACTGAACTTATACCCCCGCCTTTGAGTGTGTTGATGATCTCACTGGAGTCAACCACCATCTCACCAACGTGGCCCAGGGATCCGACCTCTCCGGCTCGGAAGAGAAGCCCGAACCTGCGAACGATCTCCTCATTCAGCCGGTCAAAGGCTCCTTTGATGCTCTCTCCCTCGTTTTTCCATGCACTATTATCAAAAAGGATTACGTTATCCGCTTCTTTCACAAGGGTAGCAAGGCTTCGTGCTGCATTGTATGAATACAATCTGCCTTCTTCAGGTGCAGGAAGTATTGCTAATACGTAAACTGGTTCTGTATAGATCTTCTTCAGATGCCTGGCGAGGACAGGAGCACCACCGGAACCGGTACCTCCTCCGAGGCCTGCAACAATGATGAACGCTTCTGTCTCTCCGATCCCTTTCCGATCAATAGCATTCATCACGATGTCGATCTCATCGAAGGTTATCTGGGCACCGGTATCGTTGTCTGTTCCTACTCCATGCCCTTTTACAGTTGTCTGACC